>NZ_BCUA01000014.1 GCF_001591045.1 Sphingopyxis granuli NBRC 100800
GGCTTTCGCCGGGGAACAGCGACTTGTCGAAAAGGGATAATTGCCGATCGAGTCCGGGGTGATGAGAGCGGATATAATCACAAGCTCACCGTCAGCCGCACCAATGCTCTTCGACTTCGCCCGACACAAACAGAGAAGCACCGATTTCCACGCGGAACCGCGTGGAAATTCAAAGGCGATCATGCGCCTATGGCGCCCCGCTCGTATTGGCCGGCAGGCGATAGCGGTCGCCGCCGACCGTCACCTCGATCATTCCGTCGCCGACGATCGCCACCTTCGCGGGCTCGGCGCCGTCGGCCGATACGACGCCGCGCCCGTCGGTCGTGATCTGGAGCCGCCGATAACCGACATCCTGTTTCCCGACGACGAGGATCGCGCCATCGGCGCCGCTCATCTCGGTCACGGTGCAGGTGCGGTCGAACAGCTTCGCGCCCTCGAGCGCGCACTCGATGCGGCCATCGGCGGCGGCGCTCTTTGCCCCCCGCGCCTCGGCCTGCGCCAGCGTGCTATTGTCGGGGGCGCCGTTGCAGCCCGCGAGCAGCAGCACCGCGCCGATGGCCCCCAGCCGTCTCATCACCGCCCCTTGAGCTGCGACAGGTCGCGCACCGCGCCCCGCGCCGCGCTCGTCGCCATCGCCGCATAGGCTTGCAGCGCGACCGACACCTTGCGCGGACGCGGCTTGGCAGGTTGCCAGGCCGCGTCGCCCTTCGCCTCCATCGCCGCGCGGCGCGCCACCAGTTCGGATTCGGGGATCGCGAGGGTGATCGTGCGGCCCGGAATGTCGATCTCGATCCGGTCGCCGTCCTCGACGAGGCCGATCGCCCCGCCCTCGGCCGCCTCGGGCGAAACATGACCGATCGACAGGCCCGACGTGCCGCCCGAGAAGCGCCCGTCGGTGATCAGCGCGCAGGCGGCGCCGAGCCCCTTCGATTTGAGGTAGCTGGTCGGATAGAGCATTTCCTGCATCCCCGGCCCGCCTTTCGGGCCTTCGTAGCGGATGACGACGACGTCGCCCGCCTCGACCTGCCCGGTCAGGATGCCTGCGACCGCCGCATCCTGGCTTTCATAGACCTTGGCGGGCCCCGCGAATTTCAGGATCGAATCGTCGACCCCAGCGGTCTTAACGATGCAGCCGTCGCGCGCGACATTGCCCGACAGCACCGCCAGCCCGCCGTCCTCGCTGAAGGCATGCTCGGCCGAACGGATCACGCCGTTTTCGCGGTCGAGATCGAGCGATTCCCAGCGCCGGTCCTGACTGAACGCCGTCTGCGTCGGCACCCCGCCGGGGGCGGCCATGAAGAAGGTCCGCACCGCCGGGTCGTTCGTCCGCCCGATGTCCCACTGGCTGAGCGCATCGCCCAGCGTCGCGCTGTGCACCGTCGGCAGATGCGCATGGAGCAGCCCCGCGCGCTCCAGCTCGCCCAGGATCGCCATGATCCCGCCGGCGCGGTGGACGTCCTCCATATGGACGTCGGCCTTCGCCGGGGCGACCTTCGACAGGCAGGGAACGCGGCGCGACAGCCGGTCGATGTCGGCCATGGTGAAATCGACCTCTGCCTCGTGCGCGGCGGCGAGCAGGTGGAGCACCGTGTTGGTCGAACCGCCCATCGCGATGTCAAGGCTCATCGCATTCTCGAACGCCTCGAAGGTCGCGATATTGCGCGGCAGCACGCTGGCGTCATCCTGCTCATAATAGCGGCGGCACATTTCGACCGCAATGCGTCCCGCGCGCAGAAACAGCGCCTTGCGGTCGGCATGCGTCGCCAGCGTCGATCCATTGCCCGGCAGCGACAGGCCCAGCGCCTCGGTCAGGCAGTTCATCGAATTGGCGGTGAACATGCCCGAACAGCTTCCGCACGTCGGGCACGCCGACTGCTCGATCGCCGTGACTTCGGCGTCGCTATACTGCTCGTCGGTGGCGGCGACGATCGCATCGACCAGATCGAGCGCGACCTCCTTGCCCTTGAGGACGACCTTGCCCGCCTCCATCGGCCCGCCCGAGACGAAAACCACGGGGATGTTGATGCGCAGCGCCGCCATCAGCATGCCGGGGGTGATCTTGTCGCAGTTCGAAATGCACACCATCGCATCGGCGCAATGGGCATTGACCATATATTCGACGCTGTCGGCGATCAGGTCGCGGCTCGGCAGCGAATAGAGCATGCCGTCGTGCCCCATCGCGATGCCGTCATCGACCGCGATGGTGTTGAATTCCTTGGCGACGCCGCCCGCCGCCTCGATCTCGCGAGCGACCATCTGGCCCAGGTCCTTCAGGTGGACATGGCCCGGCACGAACTGGGTGAAGCTGTTGACGACCGCGATGATCGGCTTGCCGAAATCGCTGTCCTTCATACCGGTCGCACGCCACAGGCCGCGCGCGCCCGCCATGTTGCGCCCGTGAGTGGTGGTTCGTGAACGATAAGAAGGCATGGAGAGGATTCCTGATAATATTATTTCGCGAATGAGCGGATAGAAGCGCCTCTACACGCCTCTTCGGCCAGTTTCAATGTCGCTTTCCCGATCATGCGCGCAAGCCGGTCGGCGAACAGCGCCTGTCCGGCGGCATCGGCGACCAGATCCTGCCGCATCTCGATGCCGATATAGGGGATGCCGTTCGCTTCGGCATGGCGGTTCATCGTCGCGTTGAGCAGCTTGCCCGAATAGGGAAGCTGGTCGCCGACGGTCAGCCCTTCCTTGCGCAGCGCCGCGATCGCCAGCGGCGCCAGCCGGTCGTCGTCATTGTAGAGCACGCCGACGTGCCACGGCCGCCGCTGCGCCGGGTCGCTCGCCAGTTCGGGGGTGAAGCTGTGCAGCGAAACGATCATTGCCGGGCGCGCCGCCGCGATCGTCGTGGCGATATGGTCGTGATAGGGGCGAAAGAAGCGCGCGATCCGCGCCGCGCGGTCCGCCTCGCCCAGCGCGTTGCCCGGAATCGCATGGCCGTCGCTGGCGATCGGGATCAGGCCCGGCGCGCGCTCGCCGCGGTTGCAGTCGATCACCAGCCGCGACACGCCGCCCAGGATCGCGGCATCGACCGCGCCGCCGGCGACCAGGCGCCTGGCCACCTCGGCGACGCCGATGTCGATCGCGATATGATTGCCGAGCAGCGCGGGATCGATGCCGAGGTCGATGTCCGCGGGCACGTGCGCGGAGGCATGATCGCCGATCAGCAGCACGCCGCCGGCACGCGGGCGGCCCAGGTCGCGCCACGCCTCGATCACCGCAAAGCTCCAGCCATCTGCCACCAGCCGGGGCGGCGCTGCTTCATGTGGCGCGCGGCGGCATCGCGTTCGGCGGGCGCATCGAACAAGGCAAAGCAGGTCGCGCCAGACCCCGACATCCGCGCCAGCCACGGACGCAGGCCGCCAAGTTCGGTGAGCACGTCGGCGACCGCCGGGCATTGCGCGATCGCCGGGCGCTGCAGATCGTTGCGCGCCGCGAAAAGCTGCGCGCGCAGGTCGGCGCCGGTGAACAGCGGCCCGCGATCGACCCCGTCCCACGCCGCGAAGACCGGTCCGGTCGCCACCGGCTGGCGCGGATTGACGAGCAGCACCGGCGTGCCCGACAGCGCCAGTTCGGGCGCCGGGCTCAGCTCGCTGCCCGTCCCGACGCCAAGGCAGGTCTCGCTCGCGACGCAGGCGGCGACATCGGCGCCGAGCGGTCTCACCAGCCTTTCCAGTGCGGCATTGCCGACCTCGGGCAGGAAATGGCGCCGCACCAGCCGGGCGAGCGCCGCGGCGTCGGCCGAACCGCCGCCGATTCCCGCCGCGACGGGCAGCGCCTTGGTCAGCCGCAGCGCCAGTGGCGGCACCCGCCCCGCGCCGTGACGCGCGCGCAGCAGCGCCAGCGCGCGCCGGACCAGATTGTCCTCGCCCGCGCTCAGCCCCTCGGCGAACTCGCCGTCGAGGTCCAGCGAATCGCTGTCCGCCGCTTCCGCGACCAGCGCGTCCCCGGCATCGACAAAGGCGAACAATGTCTCGATGGCGTGATAGCCGTCGGCACGGCGGGCGCGGACATGCAGCGCCAGATTGATCTTTGCCCAGCCGGTTTCGCGCATTTCCGCCATCAGGGCGCCATTGTCGCCGGCGTCAATCCGTCGCGCAGCTTTGCCTCCAGTCGCGTCGCCATGTCGGCGTCGGCGATCAGTGCCGCGGCGCGCCAGACATAGCGCGCGGAGAAGCGCTGCCCCGCCTGCCAATAGGCATCGCCCAGATGCTCGACGATCACCGGATTTTCGGGTTCGCCGCGCTGCGCCGCTTCGAGCAGCGGCACCGCCTCGGCGATCCGGCCGGTCAGCACATAGGCCCAGCCGAGCGAATCGGTGATGCTCGGATTCTGCGGCTCCGCCTTCCACGCCGCCTCGATCTGCGCGAGCGACGCATCGATGTTCCGCCGCCGTTCGAGCGCCGAATAGCCAGCGAAGTTGAGGATGGTCGGATCGCCGGGACGCAGTGCGACCGCCCGGTCGAGCATCGGTTGCGCCTCGTCCCACTCTCCCTTCTGCAACAACAGATCGGCACGCGCGATCAGGATGGTGGCATGCAGCGCGCGATCCTGCTCGCTGTCACCGAGATCGGCCTCGAGCCGCGCATAGGCACGCTCGGCCGCAGCCCCATCGTCGGACCGCCGCGCGATGTCGGCAAAGCGCACGAGCAGGCTGCGCGACGCCGGCGCCTGCGCGGCCGCCGCCTCGGCAAGCGTTGTCGCGGCGTCCAGATCGCCGGCGTCGGCGAGCAGTTCGGCCTTGCGCATCGCAAGCGCCGGAAGCGGCGCGCCGCGGTCGTCCGCAAGCAGCGCGAGCGCCGCCTCCCGCTGACCATCGCGGTCGAGCGCCTCGACCAGCGCCGAACGCACGGTCGGATCGCTGTCGTCGAGCCACCACGCGCTGCGCGCGATCATCAGCGGAAGGCGCGAGTTGCCCACCGGTGCGCGCGCGAATCCATCGGCGAGCAGGGCCAGCCAATGCGCGATCCCGCCGCGCGCCGTCGATACCGGCCGGTCCGAGAGCAGCAGCAGCGGGTCCTCGCGCCCGCCGGTCGCCAGCGCGATCCGGCCGCGCAACCGCTTCGCCGCTTCATCCTCGCCCGCCGCGTCGAGCGTCGCGGCAAGCCGCAGCGCGACAAGCTGGCTGGTGCGATCGGTCAGCATCGTCGCATCGGCCAGCGCTACGGCGTCGGCGGGCCGCTTTGCCGCAAGTTGCACCAGCGCCGCCTCGAGGATGAAGGCGGGCTCGGGTCGCCCCCGGGCGCCCGCCGCGAGCAAAGGCCGCTCGGGCAGCTTGCCGCGCGCACCGACCTCGATCCAGGCGCCGATCACGGGCAACAGCAGCCGCGTCATCGGGTCGCCGCCGGTCTTGTCGCCGTCCACCCCGGCGAAGGTGCGCGCCGTGCGCCAGTCGGATCGCCGCACCGCGTCGACCGTCAACACCAGACGCGCATCGAAACGCCGCTCGCCGCTGGTCCAGAGCTGCATCGCCGCACTGCGCGCCGCCGCCAGGTCGCCGCCCTGCATCGCCTGTTCGAGTATCCGCCCGCGCAGCCCGGGCAGGCCGGGCGCCCGGCTCGCCACATCGGTCAGCGCCGTCAGCGCGGCGCGTGGATCGCCGGCCTCTTCCGCAAGGCGCGCGCGCGCCAGCGCATTCAGCACCTCGCGTCCGCTCTCGGCCGCCTGCGCGGGCGCAGCCGCCGTGAAGGCCGCGAGCAGCGCGGCCCCCGTCATCAGGCCGACAGACTTACATATTCGGGTAATTGGGGCCTCCGCCACCTTCGGGAGTGACCCAATTGATGTTCTGGGTCGGGTCCTTGATGTCGCATGTCTTGCAATGGACGCAATTCTGCGCGTTGATCACGAACTTCGGGTCGCCTTCGTCCTGTCCCACCACCTCATAGACGCCGGCAGGGCAATAACGCTGCGCCGGCTCGTCATACAGCGGCAGATTATATTCGATCGGGATCGACGGGTCCTTGAGCTGGAGGTGGATCGGCTGATCCTCCTCATGATTGGTGTTCGACAGGAACACCGACGACAGCCGGTCGAAGGTCAGCACTCCATCGGGCTTCGGATAATCGGGTTTCGGCATCTGGTCGGCGCGGTAGAGCGTCGTGTTGTCGGGATGATGCTTCATGGTGAAGGGTACGCGGATACCGAAATTCTCCAGCCACATCGTCATGCCCGCCAGCATCGTGCCCGCGAGGTCGCCGAACTTCTCGACCAGCGGCAGCACGTTGCGGACGATGCCGAGTTCCTTCTTCACCCAGCTTTCGTCATAGGCGTCCTGATAGGCGGTGAGGACATCGCCCTCACGCCCGGCCGCGACGGCTGCAAAAGCCGCTTCCGCCGCCATCATGCCCGACTTCATCGCCGTGTGCGTGCCCTTGATGCGCGGTACGTTCAGGAAGCCCGCCGTGTCGCCGATCAGCGCGCCGCCAGGGAAGGCGAGTTTCGGCACCGACTGCCACCCCCCGTCGCTGATCGCGCGCGCGCCATAGGAAACACGCTTGCCCCCCTTCAGTATCTTCGCGATCGCAGGGTGCGTCTTCCACTTCTGCATCTCCTGAAAGGGGGAGATGTGCGGATTGCGATAGTTGAGCCAGGTCACGAAGCCCAGCGCGACCTGTCCGTTCGCCTGATGATAGAGGAACCCGCCGCCGTTGGCGTTCTCGTCGAGCGGCCAGCCCTGCGTGTGGATGACGCGTCCCGGCGCGTGCTTGGCGGGTTCGATGTCCCACAGTTCCTTGACCCCGATGCCGTAGACCTGCGGCTCGCATTCGGCGTCGAGCGCGAACTGCGGCTTCAATATCTTGGTCAGGTGCCCGCGCACGCCTTCTGCGAAAAACGTATATTTCGCATGGAGTTCAAGGCCGGGGGCATAGTCGGGCTTGTGGCTGCCGTCGCGGGCGATGCCCATGTCGCCGGTCGCCACGCCCTTGACCGACCCATCCTCGTTATAAAGGATTTCGGCGGCGGGGAAGCCGGGGAAAATCTCGACGCCCAGCCCTTCGGCCTGTTCGGCGAGCCAGCGGCACAAATTGCCGAGGCTGCCGGTATAGGTGCCCTTGTTGTGCATGAAGGGCGGCGTGATGATGTGCGGAATGCCGAACTTCTTCTTCTTCGTCAGCATCCAGTGCTGATTGTCGTTCACCGGCACTTCGGCGAGCGGACAGCCCTGGTCGCGCCAATCGGGCAATAGCTCGTCGAGTGATTTCGGATCGATCACCGCACCCGACAGGATATGCGCGCCGACTTCCGACCCCTTTTCGAGGACGCACACCGACAATTCGCCGCCGGCCTCGTTCGCCAGCTGCTTGAGACGGATCGCCGCCGAAAGCCCCGCAGGCCCCGCGCCGACGATCACGACGTCATAGGGCATCGATTCCCGTTCGCTCACCGCAATCACCTTTCTGCCGTCCCTGCGCGGATCATTCATCGCGTCCCGCGCTCATTCTGTCACGAATTGCGATGCCTTCCAATTGACGCGCCCGTCAACCTCCTGTTTCAAACATTTTCATGGGTGGGCGATATTCAGCCTTGCTGGCCGAAAGCTATTGCGACTGGTGGTCACTGGCCGGTGTGGACTCGCTCGTCGGCGAGGTTCCGGCCGGCTGGCTCGACGTGCCGGTGGCGAACGACGTCGCAGGCCGGACGGGCACGGCAAGGTCCGGCCCGGCACCGACGGCCGAACCCGAGCGCGTCGTCCTGCACGCCGCCCTTCAGCGCCAGGAGGCCCCCGCCGTGCCGCAGGCGAAAATGCCCGCGGTGTTTCCCGGTGACTGGCAGGCATTCCAGACCTGGCTTTGCGAAGGCGAAGACGTTCCCGGCAGCCAATGGGACGCGCGTCGCTTGCTGCCTGCCGGCACGGCCGAGGCGCCGCTGATGCTGCTTACCGCGTGGCCGGAGATCGACGATCAGCGCGAGGGCATTCTCTTTGCCGATGCGGCGGGCAAGCTGCTCGACGCGATGCTGCGCGCAATCGGCCTTTCGCGCGCCGACTGCTATGTCGCGAGCCTCGCCGTCACGCGGCCGCCCGGCGGACGCTGTGACGCCCGCGACGCGGCGGAACTCGACCGGCTGCTCTGGCACCATCTGCGGCTCGCGAGGCCGCAGCGGCTGTTGCTGATCGGCGGCGACATCGTGCGAATGGCGGCGGGCATCGCCCTTCCCGACGCGCGCGGAAGGTTACTCGATATTAACCAAGATGGCGGCAAGGTGGAGGCGGTGGCAGTCGCACATCCCGCGACTCTGCTTGCCCGGCCGGTCCAGAAGGCGGCCGCCTGGGATAGCCTGAAACTGTTCAACCGGGGACGTTGACAGATGACCAGAACGATCACGGCGGTGACCGCCGCTCTCCTGTTTTCGATCGCCGCGGGCGGTGCGCCCGCACTCGCCGCGGACGCCGGTGCGCCCGAGATGACGGCGCCGCCGCAGACCGTGCCCGATATTCTCTCGTCGAAGCAAAAGGCCTTCTACAAGCAGGTTCTCGCCGCGATCCGCGGCCAGCGCTGGGCGGAGACGAAGACGCTGCTCGACGGGGCCGACCAGGACGCGAAGGGCGCTCCGCTCAGCGATTTCCTGCGCGCCGAATTGCTGCTCGCGGCGGGCAGTCCGCGCGCCGAGGTTGCCGACATCATGCCGCTGCTCGCACGAGCGCCATGGCTCCCGCAAGCCGACCGGCTCGGCCGTCTGGCGGCCAAGCGCGGCGCCACCGACCTGCCGACACTGCCGCCGCAGACGCGTCTCGCCTGGGCAGGCAGCGCGCCACGACGCGTCGGCGCCGATTCGGTCAACGATCCGGTGGCCGCCAGCCTCGCGCGCACGATCCCCGACCGGATTAAGAATGACGACCCGGCGGGAGCCGAGGCGTTGCTCAACGCTGTGATCGACCAACTCTCTCCCGACGCGCGCGCCGAATGGACGCAAAAGGTCGCCTGGTCCTATTATATCGAGAATGACGACGCGAACGCGCTGCGCCTCGCCCTGTCCTGCGCCTCGGGCCACAATGGCTGGGCGACGCAGGGCGCCTGGGTGCAGGGTCTCGCGGCATGGCGGCTGCGCGACTATCGCACCGCGCTCGTCGCCTTCGATCGGGTCGGACGCGAAGCGCCCGACAGCGAATTGCGCGCCGCCGGCTATTACTGGGCCGCGCGCGCGGCGATCGCCAGCGGCGAGCCTGCGTCGGTGCAGCAACGCCTGCGCGCCGCCGCAGCCAACGAGGAAACGCTCTACGGTCTGCTCGCCGCCGAAACACTGGGTATCGAAACAGGAAGCCAGCGCGAGAATGTCCGCGCAGACCGCAGCGCGTGGCGCGCGCTGGAAGATCTGCCCAACGTCCGCATCGCGATGGCCTTTGCCGAGATCGACGAAGATCAATATGCCGGCGACGCGCTGAAACACCAGGCGCGCATCGGCAACCCCGGTCAGCACGGCCAACTCATCGGCATGGCGCAGGCGCTCAGCCTGCCCGAAACCCAGCTCTATCTCGCGCACAACACTCCCGGTGGCCGCAAGCTCGCCGCCGCGTCGCGCTATCCGCAGCCCAAATGGGAGCCCAACGGCGGCTGGAAGGTCGATCCGGCTCTCGTCTTTGCGCACACCCTCCAGGAATCGCGGTTCCAGCGTGCGGTGGTGAGCCCGGCGGGCGCCTATGGCCTGATGCAGGTGCTGCCCGGCACCGCGCGCGATGTCGCGCGGTGGCGCGGCGAGGCGGTGGCGACGACCGATCTGCGCATCCCCGCGGTGAACATGGATTTCGGCCAGAGCTATCTGCAATATCTGAGCCGCGACGCATCGACCGGCGGCTTGCTGCCCAAGGTGATCGCCGCCTACAACGCCGGTCCGGCGCCGGTCGCGCGCTGGGCGACCGAAGTGCGCGACAATGGCGATCCGCTATTGTTCATGGAATCGATCCCCTATTGGGAGACGCGCGGCTATGTCGGCATCGTGCTGCGCAATTACTGGATGTACGAGGCGCAGCAAGGCAAGCCGTCGGTCAGCCGCGCCGCGCTCGCGCAGGGCCAGTGGCCGCGCTTTCCGGACGGCAAGGACCGGGTGCGCCTGACCCATGCGGCCCCGACCGGCCTCGCCAGCGCCAATTGACCGCGCCCTGAATCTCTTCGACCCGTCCCGGCTGTCGCCTTGAGACAGCAAGAATGTTCTTTCTTTGTTCTCATCGGCGCTCTATCCTGCGCCGATGGTCGCCAAGCCCCTGCCCCCGATCGCCGGTCGCGGCGCACCGGCGAATCCGCGCCCGACACGCACCGGGTCGCCGGATCGCGATGCCGACGGCGACTGGCTCGACGCGGCGGCGGAGATCGACGGCGGCGCGCCGCCGCTGCGCACGACGGTGACGGTCGAACATCCAAAGACGATCATCGCGCGCAATAGCTCGCCCGACATCGGTTTCGACCGCTCGATCAATCCGTATCGCGGCTGCGAACATGGCTGCATCTATTGCTTCGCGCGACCGACGCACGCCTTTCACGACCTGTCGCCGGGCCTCGACTTCGAAAGCCGCCTGTTCGCCAAGCCCGGCGCCGCGGCGCTGCTACGGCGCGAACTGGCGAAGCGCGGCTACAAGCCGGCGCCGCTGGCGATCGGGACCAACACCGACGGCTATCAACCGATCGAACGCGAATGGCGCATCACGCGACAGGTGATCGAGGTGCTGGCAGAGACCAGGCACCCGCTGCTGATCACCACCAAGTCCGATCGGCTGCTACGCGATATCGACCTGCTCGCGCGGATGGCGCGCGACGATCTGGTCGGGGTCGCGGTGTCGGTGACGACGCTCGATCCCGCCCTCGCGCGCACGCTGGAACCGCGCGCGCCGCACCCGCGGCGCAGGCTGGCCGCGATCCGGGCGCTGATCGATGCCGGCGTGCCGACGCAGGTCAACATCTCGCCGATCATCCCGGCGATCACCGACCCGGAGATCGAGGCGATCATGGCCGCGGCGGCCGACGCGGGTGCGATCCGCGCCTCCTACATCCTGCTCCGCCTGCCGTTCGAAGTCGCGCCGCTGTTCCGCGCCTGGCTGGCCGCCCATTACCCCGACCGCGCCGACAAGGTCATGCATATCGTGCAGGACATCCGGGGCGGGCGCGACAATGATCCCGATTTCTTCAGCCGGATGAAGGGACGCGGCGTCTGGGCGCAGCTCATCCGCACCCGCGTCCGGCGCGCCGCCCGCGCACACGGACTGGATGGGGGTTTCCCGCCGATCCGCTGCGATCTGTTCAGACCGCCGGAAAGGGGCGGTCAGATGGAGCTTTTCTAGATTCTAGTAACCTTGGATCGATGCGTTTCGTCATTGCGAGCGGAGCGAAGCAATCCAGGGCGGTTTTGTGCCTGTTCTGGATTGCCGCGCGGCTTCGCCGCTCGCAATGACGATCATCCTGTTCCAGTCTGGCCCGACCTACGCTTCCGCCAGCGACTTCAGCTTGTAATCCTTGTAATCGTCGCGGAGCTGGCGCTTCAACAGCTTGCCCGTCGCGGTGTGCGGCAGTTCTTCGACGAAGACGATCTCGTCGGGCAGCCACCATTTGGCGACCTTGTCCTGCAGATGGTCGATGATGCTCGCCTCGCTCACCTCGGCGCCGGGCTTCTTCACGATCAGCAGGATCGGCCGCTCGTCCCACTTGGGATGGAAGACGCCGACCGCCGCAGCTTCCTGCACGCCCGGCGCGCCCACCGCCGCGTTTTCGAGCTCGATCGAACTGATCCACTCGCCGCCCGACTTGATGACGTCCTTTGCGCGATCGGTGATCTGCATGACCCCGTCGGGGTGCAGCACCGACACATCGCCGGTGTCGAACCAGCCGTCCGCATCGGCGGCGTCTTCTTCCGCCTTGAAATAGCGCTGGATGATCCACGGTCCGCGGCACTGCAACCGGCCGCTCGTCTTGCCGTCGCGCGGCAGGACATGGCCTTCGTCGTCGACGATGCGCAGTTCGACGCCGAACGGCGGGCAGCCCTGGCGGCAGATGACGTCGACCTGTTCGTCGAAGCTCATGCTATCCCAGTTCCACGGGCGCCGGCCCATCGTCCCGATCGGGCTGGTTTCGGTCATGCCCCAGGCATGCCCGACATAGACGCCCGCCTTCATGAAGCGTTCGATCATCGCGCGCGGCGCCGCCGAGCCGCCGATCGTGACATGCTGAAGCGCCCCGTAACCGATGCCGGTCGCGTCCATGTGCGCGAACATCGCGAGCCACACGGTCGGAACACCCGCGCTGTGCGTGACACCCTCGGCGTGCATCAGGTCGCACAGCACCTGCGCATCGTTGGTCGCCGAAAAGACCATTTTCGCCCCCACCGTCGCGGCGGCGAAGGGCACGCCCCAGCTGTTTGCGTGGAACATCGGCACGATCGGCAGGATGACGCTGCGGTTCGACAGGTTGAAAGCGTCGGGCTGAATTTCAGTGATCGCGTGGATGACGTTCGAGCGGTGTTCGTAAAGCACGCCCTTGGGATTGCCCGTCGTCCCGCTGGTGTAACAAAGCCCGACCGGATCGCGCTCGTCGAGGGCGACCCATTCGAAATCGGCATCCTCGGCCTCCACCAGATCGCGATAGGACAGATAGCCGTCCCGCGCCGGCGCGTCGAACAGCACGAAATGTTCGACCGTCCGGAGTTGCGGCCGCAGCCGCTCGACGATCGGCAGGAAGGCCGCGTCGAAGAACAGCACGCGATCCTCGGCGTGGTTGACGATATAGATGAGCTGCTCGTCGAAAAGCCGCGGATTGACCGTGTGGAGCACCCCGCCCATTCCCGCGGTGCCGTACCAGCTCACCAGATGGTGACCATGGTTCATCGCCAGCGTCGCGATGCGGTCGCCTTTTTTCATGCCGAGCCGGGTCAGCGCGGCGGCAAAGCGGCGCGCGTCGCGTCCCACTTCTCCCCATGTCGATCGCGTCATGCTGCCATCGGCCCAGCGCGTGACGATCTCCCGCGTCGCATGTTCGCGCGCGGCGTGATCGATCAGGCTCGTGACGAGTAACGGCTGGCCCTGCATTCCCATCTTCGGCATCCCTCCAGATTATTTGCCCCAGCGATAGGGCGTGACGCGCACTTGATGCAAGGCCTCACGCACCGACGGGGCGCGCGTTCGACGGGAATCAGCTACTGCAAAAGGCGCAATTGGGGCGTTAGTCGCAATTTTATTACAAAACCGCCCGCCTGCTGTTCGCTTCCAACTTAGCGGCGCAGCCCCTACGCTACCGCACCCGGAACTCGCGCGGCGCGACGAGCGACAATGCCGCGTCGCTTACGCCCGCGATCATTTCGAGCCGCGAGACGACGTCGGGTCCCAGCGCGAACCCGCGGCCGAGTTCGACGCGAACATCGCGTTCGGTCAACGGATCGTGGGTATCGATGACGACCCGGCCGCGCGCATCGTCGCGGCGTTCGAGCAGTGCCGCCATCTCGGTCACCGCCTCGGCCAGTTCGACGCGGCAGGTCAGCTGCAAGGCGGCCGTCGCCGCGATGTCGGTGAGCGACTGCGCCCCGCGCACCGTCACGCGCGGCGTCTCCTCGCCCTCCAGCAGGTCGAGTTCGACCGACAGCAGCGCGCAGCCCCCTTCCGCCGCGAGCGCTTCCAGTACCTTGCCCGCGCCCTCGTCGAAGCAACTCGACTGGAACTGGCCGCTGCGGTCGGAGAGTGTCAGGTTGAGGAAGCGGTTGCCGCGCTGCGACACGCGCGCGCGCGCGTTTTCGACCATCGCCGCCATCGTCATCGGGATTCGCGTGCCCGGCGTCATTTCGACATTGTCGCAGATGTCGCCATAGGTGCGCACGCCGCGCGCGGCGAGGATCGCCTCATATTGCTCGACCGGATGGGCCGAGAAATAGAAGCCGAACGCCTCCTTCTCGCGCGTCATGCGTTCCCCGAGCGTCCATGGCTCGGCCGCGGGAAGCTGCAGCACGGGCGCAAGATCGACATCGCCGCCGAACAGTCCGCCCTGCCCCGTCGATCGCTCATGCGCCGAACTGTTCGCGCAGCCGAGCAGCGCTTCGGCCCCGGCATAGGCGCGCGGGCGGTCGGGCTCGACGCAGTCGAACGCGCCCGCCCCCGCCAGCGCCTCGATCTGGCGCCGGTTGAGTTGCTTGGGATCGATACGCCCCGCAAAATCGTCGAGGCTGGCGAAATCGCCCTTGGCGCGGCGTTCGGCGACCAGCGCCTCCATCGCCTTTTCGCCGACGCCCTTGAGTGCGCCGAGCGCATAGCGCACCGCGAGCCCGTCCCCCGTGCGGCCCACCGAAAAATCCGCCTCGCTCTCGTTGATCGACGGCGGCGCGATCGCAATGTCGAGCCGGCGCATGTCGTCGATGAACACCGACAATTTGTCGGTCTGGTGGCTGTCGAACGACATCGAGGCGGCAAAGAATTCGTGCGGGTGATGCGCCTTCAGCCAGGCCGTCTGATAGGACAGCAGCGCATAGGCCGCGGCGTGGCTCTTGTTGAAACCATAACCGGCGAACTTGTCGATCAAGTCGAACAACTCGTTCGCGGTCTTGGCATCGATGCCGTTATGCTCGCCGCAGCCCTTGACGAAGGTCTCGCGCTGCGCGTCCATCTCGGCCTTGATCTTCTTGCCCATCGCGCGGCGCAGCAGGTCGGCGCCGCCGAGGCTGTAGCCGGCCAATATCTGCGCCGCCTGCATCACCTGTTCCTGATAGACGAAGATGCCATAGGTTTCGGCGAGGATGCCCTCGAGCAGCGGGTGCGGATAGGCGATCGCCTCGCGCCCGTTCTTGCGCGCACCGAACAGCGGAATATTGTCCATCGGCCCCGGCCGATAGAGCGCGACGAGCGCGATGATGTCGCCGAAATTGGTCGGCTTCACCGCCGACAGCGTGCGCCGCATCCCTTCGGATTCGAGCTGGAACACCCCGACCGTGTCGCCGCGCTGGAGCAGTTCGTAGACGCCCGGATCGTCCCACGCGAGCTGATCGAGATCGACGTCGACCCCGCGCAGCGCAAGCAGCCGCCGCGCCTCCTTCAGCACCGACAGCGTCTTGAGGCCGAGGAAGTCGAACTTCACCAGCCCCGCGGTCTCGACATATTTCATGTCGAACTGCGTCACCGGCATGTCCGAGCGCGGATCGCGATAGAGCGGGACGAGCTGGTCGAGCGGCCGGTCGCCGATCACCACGCCCGCGGCATGAGTCGAGCTGTGACGCGGCAGGCCTTCCAATTGGCGCGCCATGTCGAACAGGCGGCGGACACCATCGTCCTGCTTATATTCGGTCATCAACTCGGACACGCCGTTCAGCGCGCGTTCGAGCGTCCAAGGATCGGTCGGATGGTTGGGAACCAGCTTCGCCAGCCGGTCGACCTGGCCATAGCTCATCTGGAGGACGCGGCCGGTATCCTTGAGCACCGCGCGCGCCTTCAGCTTTCCGAAGGTGATAATCTGCGCGACCGTGTCACGGCCGTATTTCTCCTGCACATAGCGGATCACCTCGCCGCGCCGCGTTTCGCAGAAGTCGATGTCGAAGTCGGGCATCGACACGCGCTCGGGATTGAGGAAGCGTTCGAACAGCAGCCCGAGTTTGAGCGGGTCGAGGTCGGTGATGGTCAGCGACCAGGCGACGAGGCTGCCCGCCCCCGAACCGCGACCCGGCCCGACCGGGATATCGTGCGCCTTCGCCCATTTGATGAAGTCGGCGACGATCAGGAAGTAACCGGGGAATCCCATCTGGGTGATGACGCCGACCTCGAAATCGAGCCGCGCGACATAGGCATTGCGTTCTTCCTCGCTGAGGTCAGGATAGAGCGCCAGCCGCGCCTCAAGCCCGGCATGCGCATCGCGCGCCAGTTGCGCCGCCTCGCCCTCGCGGTCACCGGCGAGGCTGGGCAGGATCGGCTTGCGTTTCGGCGCCATGAAGGCGCAGCGCTGCGCGACGACGAGTGTGTTGCGGATCGCCTCGGGCAGATCGGAGAAGGCATCCTCCATCGCTTCGGCGGGCTTCAGCCACGCCTCGGGGCTCGACACCCGGCGGTCTTCGCTTTCGACATAGGCCGATTGCGCGATGCACAGCATCGCGTCGTGCGCCGCGTGGAATTGCGGCTCGACGAAATTGGCGGGGTTGGTCGCGACGAGAGGCAGCGCGCGCGCATAGGCCATGTCGATCAGCGCATTTTCGGCCGCGATCTCGGCTGCCTCCCCCCGGCGCGACAGTTCGATATAGAGGCGCCCGCCGAACAACGCTTCGAGCTGTTCGACATAGGCCTCCGCCGCGCTCGCCTGTTCATCGGCGAGCAGGCGTGCGAGCGCCCCCTCACCGCCGCCGGTCAGGCAGATCAGCCCGTCGGTCTTTCCCGCGAGTGCCGACAGCGCAACGTGCGGATCCTGCTCGATCGGCCGGTCGAGATGCGCCGCCGAAACGAGCGCGCAGAGATTGTCGTAGCCGATATCGTCCTGCACATAGAGCGCGAGCCAGTCGATCAGCGGCGCGCCGTTCGGCAGGCGCTGCCCCGGCCGCGCGACTGACAGGAAGGTGCCGACGATCGGTTGCACCCCCGCCGCCTTGCACGCGTCGCCGAACGCCATGACACCATAAAGCCCGTTGCGGTCGGCGATCGCGATCGCCGGGAACCCGCGCTCGCGCGCGGCCTTCGCAATGGCTTTCGGGTCGATCGCCCCCTCCAGCATGGTAAAACTGGAAAAGACGCGCAGAGGGGCGAAGGGGCTGTAGGCCATGCGAGCGACGCTAGGCGGACCGGACGATTCGGGGAAGGGGCAACTCTCGTCTCTTCCCCTCATATAACCGGTAAATATCTTAACCGGTTTTGAACGCCAAATAAGTAACGATCGACCCTACGCACATACACAAAAGGACCGGCCATGCAGCATTGCTATAACTGCGGCGAAGAGATCGAGTTTAGATATATTGATGGCAAGCGGACGCCAATACACCTTCATGGCGGTTATTGCTCCAGTGCGGGTAGCTCATCTGAACCGAAACCCAACATCGCATTTCAGTCCCGCGAATCTTACACGGACCCAAATGCCTACTGCCCCATTTGTGGCGTGCTCGTTTTTTTCTACCAAAGTCCGCATGGGGGTCGTGTCTTTTTTGATGATCTAGGCTGGCCATGGCCAAAGCATCCATGCACCGACAATCCAAAATCTCAGAGATCAAAGGTGAAACCTCGAATACCCTCTCTAGGGAAACCGCTTATAAATAGGCGAGGAGATTCACTTAAAATATACAAGGCGTCCAAAATCACCGAAGATCAGAACAAAATATTTCTCCATATAAAAGAAACGCAATACCCCTATTCATCAAAACACATGGAATTCCCAAGAATATCTTTAGAAAAATATGATATAAATATCAGTGATATAAGAGAATCTCCGGCATTTATCTTAGCCGATCTAGGAGATAGCTATATAATATCCTTCATATCCGGAAGGAGAAAAAAGATCATAAGTATCAAACTTAAAAAATAATTCAGCCCAACTCCTATCCCAGCAGTTCTTCAATCTCTTTCCTCAACTGCTCGGGCTTCGTCGCCGGGGCGTGGCGCGACACCACATTGCCCTCACGGTCCACCAGGAACTTGGTGAAATTCCACTTGATTCCGCTACCGAGCAGGCCGGTCTTCTCGTCCTTCAGATGCTTGAAGATCGGGTCGGCGCCCGACCCGTTGACGTCGATCTTCGCCATCACCGGAAAGCTCACGTCATAGGTGAGCAAACAGAAATTGGCGATTTCGTCGGCGTCGCCCGGCTCCTGCGCGCCGAACTGGTTGCAGGGAAAGGCCAGCACCTCGAACCCGCGATCCTTGTAATCGCGGTAAAGCGCCTCCAACTCCTTATATTGCGGGGTAAAGCCGCATTTCGACGCGGTGTTGACGATCAGCAGCACCTTGCCGCGATAATCGGCCATCGACTGCTTCCCGCCGCCCGGCAGCGGCGCCGAAAGATCGTAGAGCGTCATTCGCCTTCTCCCTCTTAAGCCCCTCCCCGTCAGGGGAAGGGTTGGGGCAGGGGCCGGCGGCCTTACGCTAGGTCGCGGCCCACCCCGCTACGACTAGGCAGCAAGCTGCCAAGTCTCGCTGCCCCTCCCGCAAGCGGAAGGGGAGGTGTCTGCCTACGCCTCGATATGCCCTTCGTGCAAGCGCAGCACGCGGTCCATCTTCGCCGCCAGCCGCTCGTTGTGCGTCGCGACCAGCGCCGCAGAGCCATGGTCGCGCACCAGCCCCACGAACTGCTCGAACACCCGGTCGGCGGTCGCCTCGTCGAGGTTGCCCGTCGGCTCGTCAGCAAGCACCAGCAGCGGCCGGTTCGCCAGCGCGCGCGCCACGGCGACGCGCTGCTGCTCGCCGCCAGACAGCTTGCTCGGCTTATGATGCAGCCGCTCGGCGAGCCCGAGCCGGGCGAGGAGGTCGGCGGCCCGGCCCTCCGCTTCGGCCTGGTCGGCGCCGCGGATCAACTGCGGCAGCACGACATTCTCGAGTGCGGTGAAATCGGGCAGCAGATGGTGGAATTGATAGACGAAGCCGATCTTCTCGCGCCGCGTCTTTGTCCGCTGCCCCTGATCGAAGCGCGTGACGTCCTCGCCGTCGATGCGGATCGTTCCCTCGAAGCCGCCTTCGAGCAGGCCCACGGCCTGCAGCATCGTCGACTTGCCCGATCCCGAAGGGCCGAGCAGCGCGACGATCTCGCCGCGGCGCAGGCTGGCGTCGACCCCGCGCAGCACGTCGATCGTCACCTCGCCTTGCGTGAAGCTGCGCCGCAGGCCGATCAGTTCCAGCGCCAGATCATTCATAGCGCAGCACCTGCACGGGGTCGGTGTTCGCCGCCTTGAACGCCGGATAGAGCGTCGCGAGGAAGCTGAACAGGATCGCCATCACCGCGATGCCGGCAATTTCGAACGGATCGGGCTTCGACGGCAGTTCGGCGAGGAAGCGAATCGACGGGTCCCACAGCGGCTGGCCGGTGACGAATTCGGCGCCGCGCAGGACGCCCTGGCGGAAATAGAGCAGGCTGAACCCCAGCGCCATGCCGAACAGGGTCCCGGCGATGCCGATCGACAGGCCGATCGCCATGAAGATGCGCAGCACCGCGTCGCGCGGCGCCCCCATCGTGCGCAATATCGCCATGTCGCGCGTCTTGGCGCGGACCAGCATGATCAGCGAGGAGACGATGTTGAACGCCGCGACCAGCACGATCAGCGACAGGATGACGAACATCGCGACGCGCTCGACCGACAGCGCCTCGAACAACGCGCTGTTCATCGACCGCCAGTCGGAAATGACCGCCTTCGCCGCCACCTTCTCGGCAAGCGGCTGAAGGATCGGGCCGACCTTGTCGGGATCGGTCACCTTGACCTCGATCATCCCGACCTGGTCGCCGGTGAGGAGCAGCAACTGCGCATCCTCCATCGGCATCACGACATAGGCCTTGTCGAAATCATAGACGCCGATCTCGAAGATGGCGGAGACGCGATAGCCGATTTCGCGCGGGACGGTGCCGAAGGGCGTCGAACGGCCGGCCGGGTTGATGATCGTGATGTTCGACCCCACGGTGGCGCCGAGATTCTTCGCCAGTTCGCTGCCGATCGCGACATTGCCCGCCCCCGGCGTCAGCGTGTCGAGGCTGCCCTGCAGCACCTTGCCGCCCAGCGTCTCGTTGCGGCGGATGTCGGGGACAGTCATCCCGCGCACCAGCACGCCTTCGACGCGGCCGCCGAAGGTGGTAAGCAAGGGCTGCTCGATCAGCGGCGTCGCGGAAACGACGCCGGGCGTGGCTTTCGCCTGCTTGAGCACGCCCTGCCAGTCGTCGAGCCGCCCGCCGAATCCTTGTACCACCGCATGGCCGTTGAGCCCGACGATCTTGTCGAACAGGTCGGCGCGCACGCCGTTCATCACGCTCATCACGATGACGAGCGCCGCGACGCCCAGCGTCACCGCGACGAAGCTGAACGCCGCGGCGACGAAGATGAAGCCTTCGCCGCGTTGCGGGAGCATGTAGCGCTTGAAGATGGCACGCTCGTAAGGACGCAGGATCATCGGAAAACCGGCCTTCTGGAGCGCAAGGGAAGGTCATGCATGCCGCTGCTTTACGGGCGCCTCCGCCCGCTGGCAATGGGCGGTGACCGCCGTCCATTTGCGAATCATTCGCATAATCTGTTGCCCATCCGCCACAGCGGCAGGCAAAAGCGGCGATCCGGGCGTGCCAGAGGGTGACAAAGCGTCATCGTCGCCCTAGCCCGATGACTTCTGGTTCAACGCGGCCAAAGGCCCGGCTCCAGGGAGTGCAGATCCTTCGCCGGTCTGCGCACAAGGGGGATGGCGACGTTCGTCACTGGCGCCCGGGTCTCGATAGAGGCCCGGGCGTTGTGCTTCGGGTCGCGGACAAGCGAAGTCTGGACAGGAATGGAAGCAGGGCAAGCAGGCATCTCCCCTCCCGCTTGCGGGAGGGGCTGGGGGTGGGTAGCCACGCCGTAACGGCCCACCCCGCTGCGACTAACGAACAAGTTCGCAAGTCTCGCTGCCCCTCCCGCCTGCGGGAGGGGAGATAGGTTCCGCTGCCGCGCGCCGCTCCTACCCCTCGCTCTCGCTGATATCCTCCAGCATGTCGGGGTCGAGCACGCGCACGCGGCCCTGCTCAAGCGAAATGATCCCCGATTCCTCCCAGCTTCTCAGCTGGCGGTTGATATGTTCGCGGCTCATCCCCGCGAAATTGCCGAGTTCGGTCTGCGACAGCTCGAGGCGCTGCGCGGCGTCGCCCGCGTCCTTGCGGATCAGGCGCTTCAGGTAGCGCGCGAGCCGCGGTCCCGAGGCATAGGCACGGTCGCTTTCGATCGTCTGGTCGGCAGTGCGTAGCCGCCGCGCCAGCTGGTGCATCAGCGACCATGCGAAATCGGGGTGGCTGGTCACGAAATCGCGCATCGCGTTGCGCCCGAGCTGGAGCGCGCTGCCGGCGCTCGTCGCCGTCACCGACGCGGTCCGTTCGCCGCCGTCGAGCAGCGCGATCTCGCCCAGCACCGCGCCCGGTTCGGCATAGGCCAGCACGATCTCGCGTCCGTTCGGGGTCAGCATCGATACGCGCGCGCTGCCCTCGGTCAGGATCAGCAGGCTGTCGCCCGCCTCGCCCTGCGCCAGCAATTCCTTGCCCTTTGCGAAATGCATGTGGACCGCGCGGCCGGCGATGTCGGCCCAATCCTGAAGCGTCAGGCCGGAAAAAATGGAGTCGGGGCCTTGGAGTTCGGCAAGTTTCGCGTGATCCATGGCCTGTACGTCCTTCCTGTTGCCCCACTCCGGCGCGTCAGACCAGTCGGCTCTGCTTCACCGCCGCTTCGATGAAGCCCTTGAACAGCGGGTGCGGATCGAAGGGCTTCGACTTGAGCTCCGGATGGAACTGCACCCCGATGAACCACGGATGGTCCGGCCGCTCGACGATCTCGGGCAGCATGCCATCGGGCGACAGCCCTGAAAAGACCAGCCCGCCCTTTTCGAGCGGCTCGCGATAGGCGCCGTTCACCTCGTAGCGATGGCGGTGCCGTTCGCTGATCGTGTCGGCACCATAGATGCTGGCGACATGGCTGTTCGGCGACAGCTTCGCCTCATAGGCGCCGAGGCGCATCGTGCCGCCCATGTCGGTATCGGCACCGCGCTTCTGAAGCCCCTCAGCGCCCATCCATTCGGTGATCAAGCCGACGACGGGTTCGTCGGTCGGGCCGAACTCGGTGCTCGACGCCCTGGCGATGCCGCTGGTGTTCCGCGCCCCCTCGATGCAAGCCATCTGCATGCCCAGGCAGATGCCGAAGAAGGGCACGCCGCGTTCACGCGCAAAACGCACGCTCGCGATCTTGCCCTCCGACCCACGCTCGCCGAAGCCGCCGGGAACGAGGATGCCGTGCATCGGCTCCAGCTTGGCGGCAAGATCGGCCTCGCCGTCCTCGAACATCTCGGCGTCGAGCCAGCGGATATTGACCTTGACCCGGTTGGCGAGGCCGCCGTGGGTCAGCGCCTCGTTGAGCGACTTGTAGGCATCGGGCAGCGAGACATATTTGCCGACGACGCCGATCGTCACCTCGCCCTCGGGGTTCCGCTTGCGGTCCATGATGTCGTACCAGCGGGTCAGGTCGGGGTCGCGCGCATCGGCGATGCCGAAGGCGCGCAGCACCTCGCTGTCGAGCCCCTCGCCATGATATTGCACCGGCACCGAATAGATGGAGTCGGCGTCGAGCGCCGGGATCACCGCTTCCTTCCGTACGTTGCAGAATTGCGCGATCTTGGCGCGCTCGCTGTCGGGCAGCGGCTTTTCGCAGCGGCACAGCAGGATGTCGGGCTGCACCCCCAGCGAGGCGAGTTCGCGCACGCTGTGCTGCGTCGGCTTGGTCTTCAGCTCGCCCGCCGCGGCGATATAGGGGACCAGCGTAACGTGGACCGAAACCGTATTCTCGCGCCCGACGTCGTTGCGAAGCTGGCGGATCGCTTCGATGAACGGCAGCGATTCGATGTCGCCGACGGTGCCGCCGATCTCGCACAGCACGAAATCGAGGTCGTCGGTCTCGGCGCGGGCAAAGGCCTTGATCGCGTCGGTGACGTGCGGGATCACCTGCACCGTGGCGCCCAGATAGTCGCCGCGCCGTTCCTTGGCGATGATGTCCTGATAGATGCGGCCGGAGGTGACATTGTCGCTCTGCCGCGCCGCGACGCCGGTGAAGCGCTCGTAATGGCCGAGGTCGAGGTCGGTCTCCGCCCCGTCGTCGGTCACATAGACCTCGCCGTGCTGATAGGGCGACATCGTGCCCGGATCGACGTTCAGATAGGGATCGAACTTGCGAATGCGGACGCGATAGCCCCGCGCCTGCAACAAAGCCGCGAGACTAGCCGCCATCAAACCTTTGCCAAGGGAGGAGACCACGCCGCCGGTGATGAAAATGAACCGCGCCATGGGAGGAAAGACTTACTCAACAGGAGGGGGACGGCGCAAGCCGCCGAATCGGTCGCCGCGGAAATATTTTCCGCGACGCGGGGTGGACAGGGCCGAAGCCGCTTATTTCTTGGCGGGCGGCGTCTGCGCCGGGGCGGCGTCCTGGCTTGCCGCGGCAGCGGCCGCCGCCAGCGGATCGTCGCTCGCCGGGGCGGCCGGAGCCGCTTGGGCGGGGGCTTCGGGTGCCGGGCCGGTCATCGACGGCGCCGCCGTGCCGCTCGATGGCTGCGCGGTCTTCGACAGCGAGGTATCGATCGTCGAGCCGTCGCGACCGACCGAGGCCATCGCCGCAAGCAGGATCGACAGACCGACGAACAGCGTCGCGAGGATCGTCGTCAGCCGGGTCAGGAAATCCGCCGCGCCGCGCGCCGAGAGCAGACCCGCCGGACTGCCGCCGACGCCCAATCCGCCACCTTCCGACTTCTGCATCAGGATGACGCCGATCATCACGGCCGCGATCACGGCCTGAACGACCAGCAGGAAGGTAAAGAGGCTCGACATCGACGATTCCCGAAAGCTCGCGCGGCCCCCAAACGGACCGCGCCCGCGGCGCACATAGAGACGAAGCCGCGCCGCTTCAAGCCATACGTCGCCGCCGCGGGGCCGCAGCGGCGATCGCGATCACCCCAACTGCGCCGCCGCCGCGACGATCGGCAGGAACTTGGCGGCGGTCAGGCTCGCCCCGCCGACCAGCGCGCCGTCGACGTCGCCCGCATCCAGCAGTTCGGCGGCGTTGTCGCCGTTCACCGACCCGCCATAGAGAAGACGCATCGCCTCCGCCGCCGCCGGACCGGACAGTTCGCCCAGCCTGGCGCGAATCGCGCCGTGCATTGCCGCGACATCGGCGACGGTCGGCACCAGCCCGGTGCCGATCGCCCAGATCGGTTCATAGGCGATGGCAAGGCGCGCGGGATCGAAGGCGGCGGGCAGCGAGCCCGCGACCTGCGCCAGCACATAGGCGATGGCGCGCCCCGATTCGCGCACGTCGCGCGGTTCGCCGACGCACAGGATCACCGACAGGCCGGCGGCGAGCGCCGCTTCGGCCTTCGTCTTCACATCGGCGTCGCTTTCGCCGACCCCCTCGCGCCGCTCGCTGTGCCCGACGATGACGAGCCGGGCACCGGCATCGGCCAGCATCGGCGCCGCGACCGACCCCGTATAGGCGCCCGCTGCGGCGGCATGGCAGTCCTGCCCGCCGACCGCCGCCCCCGGCGCCGCGTCCGCCATCGCGCCGATCAGGGTGAAGGGCGGACACAGCGCGACGTCGACCGCGGCATGATCCGCCGCGCCGGCAAAGATCGCCCGCGCCTCGTCCAGCGCCGCCTTCAGCCCGTTCATCTTCCAGTTGCCGACCACATATTTGCGCCGCGCCATTGCCTCTTTCCCTTGTTGAACCTGTGAATGGGCCTGCCCTAGCGGTGCGCGCCGGGGAAAGGAAGCCGTGCGCATGCGAAGGACGTCGGCGGATGAACCGGCAGACGAAAAGGCCCTTTCCCGCCTTGATGCCGCCCCGCCTCCCGCCTAAAGCAGCGCCAAGCCGCGCGATGCCGCGCTTCGCCGAAAGAATGCCCGCTTCATGATCACCGCCATCCGCAATCTCTTCAGCTCCGCCATCGGCAAGTTCCTCGCGCTCGCCTTCGTCGTCGTCGTCGGTCTCGCCTTTGCGCTCAGCGACGTGACCGGCAGCGGCACCTTCGGCGGCATCGGCGGCGCCAACGTCGCGCAGGTCGGCGACACCGAGATCGGCGTCGGCGAGCTACGCGACCGCGTCCGCCTCGCCTATAATCAGGCGCGGCAGGATCAGCCGGGGATGACGATGGCGTCCTTCGTCGAATCGGGCGGACTCGACCAGGTGCTGAACCAGCTGATCGAGGGCGCCGCCTTCGAACAGTTCGCGGTCAAGCTGGGGTTCGGCACCAGCAAGCGGCTGGTCGACGGACGCATCGCCGACCTGCCCGTCTTCGCGGGCGTGTCGGGCAAGTTCGACCAGACGCGTTTCCAGGCCTTCCTGCGCGAAAACGGCATCAGCGAGGCACAGCTTCGCCGCGACCTGCGCCAGCAGCTCTTCGTCGAACAGCTCGCCGCGCCGATCGGCACCGTCACCCGCCTCGCGCCGGGCATGGCGCAGCCCTATGCGGCGCTGTTGCTAGAGGCGCGCCGCGGCGACGCGACCTTCATCCCGTCGAGCGCCTTTGCGCCGAAGACCGATCCGGGCGACGACGCGCTGCGCAAATATCTGGCGCAGAACAAGACCAAGTTCACGGTGCCCGAACGCCGCGTGCTGCAATATGCGCTGTTCGATCGCGCGTCCGCGCCGGTTCCGGAGGTCGCGGCCGACGAGGTCGCCGCCTATTACAAGGCGAATGCGGCGCGCTTCTCCGCGAGCGAGACCCGTCGCTTCGCGCAGGTGATCGCGCCCGACCAGGCGACGGCGAACGGCATCGCCACGAAGGTGCGCGGCGGCGCGACCATCCAGGCCGCGGCGCAGGCCGCCGGGCTTTCGGCCTCGACCACCGGCGCGCTCACCCGTTCGGCCTATACCGCCATGACGAGCGACGCGATGGCCAAGGCCGCCTTCGCCGCCAAGCGCGGCGACCTGCTCGGCCCGACGCAGACCGGCCTCGGCTGGGCCGTCACGCGCGTTGAGGACATCATCGCCCAGCCGGCACGCACGCTGGCCGAAGCGACGCCGGAGATTCGCACCGAGCTCGAAAAGAACAAGGCGAACGAGGCAATCGTCGATTATTACAACGCCATCCAGGACGCCGTGAACGGCGGCGCCGCGATCGAGGAGGTCGCCAGCGACCGCAAGCTCAAGCTCGTCGAGACCCCGCCGCTGCTGCCGAGCGGGCGTCCGGCCGGACCGTCCGATTTCGCTCTGCCGCCCGAACTGGCGCCGATGGTCGCGCAGGCCTTTCAGGGGAACGAGGGCGAGGGCCAGATCGCGACGCTCGTCGAGAACGAGAAGTTCGCGGTGTTCGCCGTCAAGTCGGTCGTCGCCGCCGCACCGCCGCCCTTTGCGCAGATTCGCGGCGACCTGCTGACCGACTGGCGCTTTGCCGAGGGGCAGAAGGTCGCGCGCGACAAGGCACGCGCGATCGCCAAGGCGGTCGAAGGCGGCAAGAGCCTGGCCGAGGCGGTACGCGCCGCCGGCCCCAATATCGGCAGCGTCCAGACGATCGGCGGCCGCCGCGCCGAACTGGGCCGCGACGGTCAGGGCGTCCCGCCCGAACTCGCGCTGCTCTTTTCGATGGCGCAGGGCAGCGTGAAGACGCTCGAAATTCCCGGCAACCGCGGCTGGATGGTGATTTCGCTCGGCCATGTCGACCGTCCCGATCCCAAGCAGATCGACCCCGCGCGCGTCGCCGCCATCGCTCAGCCGCTCGGCCCGGCCTTCGGCAGCGAACTGGTCGAGCAGCTTGCCGCCGAGGCCAAGCGCCGCGTCCGGGTGAAGATCGACAAGGACCTGCTCGAACAGCTTCGTCAGGAGTTGAGCGGCACGGCAGCCGCCGTCGAATAGCGCCATGACGCTCGAAGGCCGATCCGCAGCGCTCGAAGCGCTGGCGCAGGGACGCGGCGCGGTGGTCTGGCAGCGCCAGATCGCCGACGTCGAAACGCCGGTTTCGGCGGCGCTCAAGCTGATCGAGCCGGGCCGCGGCGACTGGGTTCTCGAATCGGTCGAAAGCGGCGAGACGCGCGGCCGCTACAGCCTGATCGGCCTCGACCCCGACCTGATGTTCGAGGTGACGGGCGACGCCGCGCGGATCAACCGCGAATGGCGCCATGACCGCACCGCCTTTCGCCCCGTCGCGGGCGGGGCGCTCCAGGCATTGCGCGACCTCGTCGCCGAATGCCGCTTCGCGGTGCCGGAGGGACTGCCCAAGGCGCTGGCGACGCTCGTCGGCTTCTTCGCCTATGAGACGATCGGCCTCGTCGAGCGGATTCCGCGCGCCGCCGGACCGGGGCTCGGCCTGCCCGACATGATCTTCGTGCGCCCGACGACGATCCTCGTCTTCGACCGGCTCGCCGACGAACTGTTCCTGATCGCGCCGATCTGGCCCGACGCGGACGGCGCCATCGACCGGATGATCGACGAGGCACAGGAGCGGATCGAGACGATCGCCGCGCGCCTCGCCAGTGCCAGCGCGCACGGCGCGCGCGCCGAAACCCGCATCGACCCGGCCACGATCGTCGCCACCCCCGCGACCGCGCCAGACGATTATGCGCGCATGGTGCGCGCCGCAAAGGCGTATATCGGCGCCGGCGACATCTTTCAGGTCGTGCTGTCGCAGAGCTTTTCGGCGCCGTTCGACCTGCCGCCCTTCGACCTCTATCGCGCGCTGCGGCGGGTGAACCCCTCCCCCTTCCTCTATTTCCTCGACCTGCCGGGTTTCGCGCTGATCGGCTCTTCGCCCGAGATTCTCGTCCGCGTGCGCGACGGAGAGGTCACGATCCGGCCGATCGCCGGCACCCGCCCGCGCGGCCGCACCAGCGCCGAGGATGCCGAGAATCGCGAATCGCTGCTCGCCGATCCCAAGGAGCGCGCCGAGCATCTGATGCTGCTCGACCTCGGCCGCAACGACGTCGGCCGCGCCGCGACCGGGGGCAGCGTGACCGTCACCGACAGCTATACGGTCGAATATTACAGCCACGTCATGCACATCGTGTCGAACGTCATCGGCCGCCTCGCGCCCGGCAAGGACGCGATCGACGCGCTGTTCGCGGGCTTTCCGGCGGGCACGGTCAGCGGCGCGCCGAAGGTCCGCGCCTGCCAGATCATCGCCGAACTCGAAACCCAGGCGCGCGGACCCTATGCGGGCGGCGTCGGCTATTTCGCGCCCGACGGCAATATGGACAGCTGCATCGTGCTGCGCACCGCGATCGTAAAGGACGGCGTCATGCACGCGCAGGCGGGCGCGGGAATCGTCGCCGACAGCGACCCCGCCTACGAACAGCGCGAGTGCGAGGCCAAGGCGGGCGCGCTGTTCGCTGCGGCGCGCGAGGCGGTGCGGATCGCGGGAACGCCGGGTTACGGGCAATGATCGCCGCTTCTCGAAGAGGGCTTAAATCCGGCACGCAAACGCGCTAGCGTCGTCGTCATGCTGAAATATCTCGCTCCGCTCGCCCTGCTGCTCAGCGGCATCGCCCCGACCCACGCCCAGACGGTCGAAGGTGCCGTCGAAGGCGATGCGATCCTCAAGGATTTCACCTTCGGCACGGGCGAAAAGCTGTCCGAGCTTCGGCTTCACTATACGACGCTCGGCAAGCCGCAGCGCGACGAACGGGGTCATGTCACCAATGCCGTGATGATCCTCCACGGCACCGGCGGGACCGGGAAGCAGTTCTTTCAGCCCCAGTTCGCCGACGAGCTTTTCGGCCCCGGCCAGCCGCTCGATACGAGCAGATATTATATCATCCTGCCCGACAATATCGGCCATGGCGGTTCGTCGAAGCCCAGCGACGGCCTGCGGATGAAATTTCCCCGCTACGACTATGACGACATGGTCGCCGCGCAGCACCGCATGCTCACCGAAAAGCTCGGCGTGACGAAGCTGAAGCTGATCCTCGGCACCTCGATGGGCTGCATGCACGCCTTCGTCTGGGGCGAGACGCATCCGGGTTTCGCCGAAAGGCTGGCACCCTTCGCGTGCCTGCCTGTCGAGATTGCCGGCGTGAACCGGATGTGGCGCGCGCTGTCGATCGACGCGATCAAGGCCGATCCGCTGTGGAAGGACGGCAACTACACCGATCCGCCGCTCGCGGGCCTGCGCACCGTGGCCTCGCTCATGCTGATCGCGGGCTCCAATCCCTATGCCTTGCAGGCTCAATATCCGACGCGCGCCGCGGCGGAGGCTTACAAGGATCAGGCGTTCGCGCGCACCTTCGCTCGCGGCGATGCGAATGACACGATCTATCAGCTTGATTCGTCGCGCAATTACAATCCGTGGTCGAACCTCGAAAAGATCACCGTGCCTATGCTGTGGATCAACTCCGCCGACGATTTCATCAACCAACCCGGCTACGGGATCACCGGAAAGGCGGCGGCACGCATGCCCGGCGCGACATTCGTCCTGATCCCGGCCAGCCCCGAAACGAAGGGTCACAGCACGCACAGCTGGGCGAAATTCTGGAAAGACGACCTCGTGAAGCTGATGGCGGAGTGATCGGCCGCCGGAAAGCTTCTATCCCTTCCCCTCGCCTCTCAAAAGCGATACGGCCCGCCGCCATGATCCTGGTCATCGACAATTACGACAGCTTCACCTTCAACCTCGTTCATTATCTGATCGAACTGGGGGCAGAGGTGCGCGTCGAACGCAACGATGCGCTCACTGCCGCCGAGGCACTGGCGAGCGGCGCCGAGGCGATCCTCATTTCCCCCGGCCCCTGTACCCCGAACGAAGCCGGGATCAGCCTCGATCTCGTCGCTGCCTGCGCCGATGCGACGCGACCGCTGCTCGGCGTGTGCCTCGGTCATCAGGCGATCGGCCAGCATTTCGGCGGCACGGTGCAGCGCGGTCACCTGATGCACGGCAAGACCTCGCCGGTGTGCCACGACGGCACCGGGCTGTTCGCCGGCCTGCCCTCGCCGCTCACCGCGACGCGCTATCACAGCCTCGAGGTAGTCGACATTCCCGCCGCGCTCGCGATCAATGCGACGAGCGACGACGGCGCGGTGATGGGCTTTCGCCATGTCGAACTGCCGATCCACGGCGTGCAGTTCCACCCCGAGAGCATCGCCACCGAGCACGGCCACGCGATGCTCGCCAATTTCATGCGGCTGGCGGGGCTGCCGGTCGCCGAGCGGCAGGCGGCATGAGCCGCTTCGGCCCCTTTCCCGACCCCGCCCGCTTCCTCGAACCCGACGAGGCGGCGCATGCCTTCGCAACGATGCTCGACGGCGGCGGCCGCGACGAGGACGTCGCGGATTTCCTCTCCGCGCTTTCGGATCGCGGCGAGACGATGATCGAGATCGCCGCCGCGGCGCAGGCGATGCGCGAACGGCTGATCCCGATCCGGGCGCCCGCGGGCGCGATCGACGTCTGCGGCACCGGCGGCGACGGCCACCACACGCTCAACGTCTCGACTGCGGTGTCGATCGTCGTCGCGGCGTGCGAGGTTCCCGTCGCAAAGCACGGGAATCGCGCCGCTTCCTCGAAATCCGGCGCGGCCGACACGCTCGAGGCGCTCGGCCTCGACATGGAGCGCGCCGGGCGGATGGCGGAGGCGCAGCTCGCCGACCTCGGCATCTGCTTCCTCTTCGCCGCCAACCATCATCCGGCGATGAAGCGCATCCAGCCGATCCGCCAGGCGCTGGCGCGGCGCACTATCTTCAACCTGATGGGGCCGCTCGCCAATCCGGCGCGCGTGACGCGCCAGCTCATCGGCATCGCGCGCCCCGCCTATGTTCCGGTCTATGCCGAAGCGCTGCACCGTCTCGGCACCGACCATTCGCGCGTCATTTCGGGCGACGAGGGGCTCGACGAGCTGTCGCTAGCGGGCGGTAACGAGGTGGCGGTGGTGACGCCCGACGGCGTGCAGATGCAGCGCAGCATTGCGGCCGATGCCGGTCTGCCCTCGCATCCGATCGCTGCGATCCGCGGCGGCGACGCCAGCTATAATGCGAGGGCCCTGCGCGACCTGCTGCGGGGCGAGCACGGCCCCTATCGCGACGCGGTGCTCTACAATGCCGCCGAGGCGCTTGTCGTCGCGGGCGCGGTCGACCGTCTCGTCGACGGGGTCGAGGAAGCCGCCGAAGCGATCGACAAGGGGCTTGCCAACGCGCTGCTCGATTGCTGGATCGCCTACCGATGAATGACGCCCAGCGCCCGGAAAAGCATTCCATATGAACAAATTGACCGAAATCCTCGCCACCAAGGCCGAAGAGGTCGCCGAGCGCCGCAAGAGCCGATCGGTGACGCAGCTTGATGCGATCGACGCGGGCGCGGTGCGTGGCTTCGCGGCGGCTCTCGAGGCGAAGATCGCGGCGGGCGGCTTCGGCCTGATCGCCGAAATCAAAAAAGCTTCGCCTTCCAAGGGCCTGATCCGCAAGGATTTCAATCCGGCGGACCATGCGCGCGCTTATGAAGCCGGCGGCGCGGCGTGCCTGTCGGTGCTCACCGACGCGCCGTGGTTCCAGGGGCATGAGGAATTTCTGATCGCCGCGCGCACCGCCTGCAACCTGCCGGTGCTGCGCAAGGATTTCATGATCGACCCGTGGCAGGTCGCCGAAGCGCGCTCGATCGGCGCCGACGCGATCCTGATCATCGTCGCCGCCCTCGACGACGGGCCGATGCGCGAGGTCGAGGCGGCCGCCCTCGAACGCGGCATGGACGTGCTGGTCGAAGTGCACGACGAGGCCGAGCTCGACCGCGCACTCACCCACCTCCGATCGCGCCTGATCGGCGTCAACAACCGCGATCTTCGTACCTTCGAGACCGACCTTGCCGTCACCGAACGGCTTGCGAAGCGCGTTCCACCGGGCACGTTGCTCGTCGGCGAAAGCGGCATCGCCGCCCATGCCGACTGCCAGCGCCTCGCCCGGAGCGGCGTCCATGCCTTTCTGGTCGGCGAAAGCCTGATGCGGCAGGCGGACGTGACTGCGGCGACCCGAACGTTACTGGAGGGCTGAGGACGTCCTAGGCTCAGGCCGTTCTGTCATCGCTTGACAAGTTCCGCTCTGTTCCACTATCGTTCTCCATATGTCCATTGACAGCATGGAGACCGAGAGATGTTGACCGCGAAGCAGCACGAACTGCTCCACTTCATCCAGCAGCGCCTCGACGCGAGCGGAATTTCACCCTCGTTCGAGGAGATGAAGGATGCGCTCGGGCTCAAGTCGAAATCGGGCATCCACCGGCTGATCAGCGCGCTTGAGGAGCGGGGTTTCCTGCGCCGCCTGCCCAATCGCGCCCGCGCGCTGGAAGTGCTCAAGCTGCCCGAGGCGGCGAAGGCGCCGGCGCGCGACACCGTCGTGCCGCTGCGCAAGCCGGCGCCGGCGTTGAAGCCGATCGCCGCCAACGACATCATCGAGGTTCCGCTGCACGGCCGCATCGCCGCCGGCGTGCCGATCGAGGCGTTCGAGGATCACAACCAGCTTTCGGTTCCCGCTGCGCTGCTCGGTGCGGGCGAGCATTATGCGCTCGAAGTGTCGGGCGATTCGATGGTCGAAGCGGGGATTCTCGACGGCGACTATGCGCTGATCCAGAAAGCGAACACCGCGCGCGAGGGCGATATCGTCGTCGCGCTCGTCGACGGACAGGATGCGACGCTCAAATATTTCCGCCGCGAAGGGCCGATGATCCGGCTCGATCCCGCGAACAGCGCCTATGAACCGCAGCGCTACGAGGCCGAGCGCGTCATCGTGCAGGGCCGCCTGTCGGGATTGCTTCGTCGTTACCACTGACCTGTTGCGGTCGCCGCCACGGATGCGCGTCGCCGGCGCGCAGCGCGGTGGCGACATGCGGTCGCTCGCCCAGATAGAGCGCAAGACCGCCGCTCGCTTCCAGACTGTCGCGGTCGATCGTCAGCCAGCGCCCGATGCATTCGCGTGGCAGCCAGCGGTCGCTGATCACCACGTCGGCCGCGGCGCAGGCGGCGGCCATGGCGCGGCCATCGATGCGGTCGCGGCCACGCGCGGCGAGGATGATGCGCCGTGTCGCGCCCTGCCCCTGCCGCCAGCGGCAGAAATCGGCGTTGCATTCGACATGGTCGAGATCGGCGAGCGCGGTGAAGGGGACGTCGATCCCTGCCGCTTCGGCCATCGAATCGCGGATATAGTCCCCCGCCCGCGCGCGTAGCAGCGCATAGCCGCCGCCGGGAACGGCCGCGGCGATGTGGCGTCCGTCGCCGGAGATCAGCAGGTCGGGACGCGGCTGCGCGAGCAGGATGGCGGCCCCCGCCAGCAGCGGCGCCACCCCGGCGAGCCGCCAGCGCGTCTGCCACAGCAGCAGCCACAGGCCGCCGAACAGCGCAAGCGCGAAACCGCCCGGCGGAAAGCTGGGCAGCGTCGCGACGGCTCCCGGCGCCGAAGCGACCCGGTGGGCGAGCGCGATCAGCAACCGCAGCGCCTGTTCGGCGACCCACCAGAAGGGCGCGCCGAGCCCGACGCCGTCGAACAGCAGCGCCAGCGCCTCCATCGGCATGATGACGAAGGTCGTCAGCGGGATCGCGACGATATTGGCGAGCGCGCCGTAAAGCCCCGCCTTGTGGAAATGGAACAGCGCGATCGGCGCCAGCGCGACCTCGACGACCAGCCCCGTCAGTAGCAATCCCGCCGCGGCGCGCAGCAGACGAAGCGCCGTGCCTTCGTCGCGCCGCGCCAGGAACGTGCGCATCCAGCGGCTTTCGTGCAATGCGATGATCGCCGTCACCGCGGCGAAGCTGAGCTGGAAGCTGGGTCCGGCGAGTGCTTCGGGGCGCCACAGCAGCACGAGCAGCGCACCCGCCGCGACGAGGCGCAGCGTGATCGCCTCGCGCCCCATCAGGAAGGCGGCGAGCACGAGCAGCGCCGCGATCAACGAACGCAGCGTCGGCACTTCCGCTCCGGCAAGCCAGGTATAGCCCGCCCCGGCCAGCGCCGCCGCGGCGGCGGCCAGCGGCAACACATGCCCCGCCAGCGCGAGGCGCCGGCTCAGCCCGAGCAGCCGCATCGCGAGCAGCATCACGAAACCGATCACCGCGGTCACGTGCAGGCCGCTGATCGACAGCAGGTGCGCAAGCCCGCTGCGGCGCATCGCCTCGTCATCCGTCTCGGCGATCGCGCCACGGTCGCCGGTGACGAGCGCCGCGGCGACACCGCCGGGCGATCCCGGCACCGCGGTGTGGATATGTGCGCTGAGCCGCGCGCGCAGCGGCTGGCGTCGCTCGCCCGCTCCGGGCGCGCGCGCGACCTCTCCCAGCACCGTCCCGACCGCACCGATGCCGTCGAACCAGGCGCGCTGGGCGAAGTCGTAGCCGCCGGGCAGGTTGGCCGCCGGCGGCGGCATCAGCCGCGCGCGCAGGCCGATCGACTCGCCGGGCGCGATCCCCGCCGCGCGCTCGCCGCTCAGCGTCAGCCGGACCCGCGGCGGCAGGTCGGCGCGCCCGTGCGGCCGCACGATCAGCCGCACCGTGCCGCGCGCCGGCAGCGGCTCGACGCTTTCGACCACTGCCGAAAATTCGGTCGTCGCCGGATAGGCGAGGACCGGCGCCGCGACCCACGCGGCACGCGCCCAGATCAGCAGCAGCCCCGCAGCCATCGTGGCGCAGGCGATCGCAAGGCTGCGCCCGGTCCGCCGCTGCCAGCCGATCAGCAAGCCGCCGCAGACGCCGCCGCAAAGAAGGAACAGCGCCCCGATCCAATGCGCGCGCGCCGGCGCCGCGAACCACAAGCCGATCCCCGCCGACAGCGCGACCGGCAGCCACAGTCCCAGCCGCTCGCGCTCGCGGTCGAGCCGGTCCTCCAGCCACGCGAAGGCGCGCCGCAACGCGGCGGCCGCGCTTTCCCCAATGGGCGTTTGAAGCCTCCTTGTCGCCATGCTAGGGGCTGCCCCGACATCGTCCCCGGTCCCCGCCCGGGGCCGCAAGGTGAGTGAAAGAGGCCAGAGTGGCAACCGAAAACAAGACCGATCCCGCCGAAGCGACCGGCGCCGACGTGGTGACGCGCTTCGCGCCCTCCCCGACCGGCTTCCTCCATATCGGCGGCGCGCGCACCGCGCTGTTCAACTGGCTGTTCGCGCGGCACCATGGCGGCAAGTTCCTGCTCCGCATCGAGGACACCGACCGCGCGCGGTCGACCGAGGCCGCGATCGACGCGATCCTCGACGGGATGCGCTGGCTCGACCTCGACTGGGACGGCGACGCCGTTTTCCAGTTCGCGCGCGCCGATCGCCATGCCGATGTCGCACAGGAGCTGCTCGCGAAGGGCGCGGCCTATCGCTGCTATCTGACGCAGGACGAGCTGGCCGCGATGCGCGCCGAGGCGCAGGAGAAGCGCGTCCCCTTCCGCGTCCGCAGCCCGTGGCGCGACCGCGACGACGGCGATCCCGCCGCGCCGCACGTCATCCGCCTCCGCGCGCCGCAGGACGGCGCGGCGACGATCCGCGACCGCGTCCAGGGCGAGGTCACCGTCCAGAATGCCGAGCTCGACGATTTCATCCTGCTGCGCAGCGACGGCACGCCGACCTATATGCTGAGCGTCGTCGTCGACGACAACGACATGGGCGTCACCCACGTCATCCGCGGCGACGACCATCTCAACAATGCCTTCCGCCAGCGGGCGCTGATCCACGCGATGGCCGAATCTCACGAGAATTGGCGCGAGCCGGTCTATGCGCATGTGCCGCTGATCCACGGCGCCGACGGCGCCAAGCTGTCGAAACGGCACGGCGCGCTGGGCGTCGATGCCTATCGCGACGAACTCGGCTACCTGCCCGAAGCGGTGAACAATTATCTGCTCCGTCTCGGCTGGGGACACGGCGATGCGGAGATCATCAGCCGCGAACAGGCGATCGAGTGGTTCGATCTCGCGCATGTCGGCCGCTCGCCGTCGCGCTTCGATTTCAAGAAGCTCGAGAATCTGAACGGCCATTATATCCGCGAGGCCGACGACGCGCGGCTCGCCGGCCTTGTCGCGCCGCGCGTCGAGCGGCGCATCGGGCGACCGCTGGACGATGCCGAGCACGCGGTGCTGGTGCGGGCGATGGATGCGCTCAAGCCGCGCGCCAAAACACTGGACGAGATCGCCGAAGGCGCGCTCTTCCTGTTCGAGACGCTGCCGCTGCAAGTGGACGAGAAGGCCGCGGGGCTGCTAAGAGATGCGCCCGAAGGCCTGCTCGCCGATGCCACCGAAAGGCTGCGCGCCCTGACCGGCTGGAACGCCGAAGATATCGAGGCGGCGGTCCGCGAGACGAGCGAGTCGGCCGGAGTCGGGCTCGGCAAGCTGGCCCAGCCGCTGCGTGCCGCGCTGACCGGACGGTCGGTATCGCCGGGAATTTTCGACGTCCTGCTGCTGCTGGGACGCGATGCGAGCCTGGCACGACTTGACGCAGCGCACAATTTTCCGGCAGGGGCGTAGCCGCAACGGCTCCCGCCCTTACAGATCAGGGGAAGAACAATGACCGACATCGCAAAAATCACCCTGGGCGACAAGACCGTCGAAGATCCGGTGCTGAAGGGCACGGTGGGTCCCGATGTCGTCGACATCCGCAAATTCTATGCCCAGACCGGCGCCTTCACCTATGATCCGGGCTTCACCTCGACCGCGAGCTGCGAATCGAAGATCACCTATATCGACGGCGACGAGGGCGTGCTGCTGCACCGCGGCTATGCGATCGGCGAGCTCGCCGAGCATTCGAGCTTCATGGAGGTCGCCTACCTGCTGCTCAACGGCGAACTGCCGACCGCCGGCGAACTGGAAAAGTTCGACAACACCATCACCCGCCACACGATGCTGCACGAACAGCTCGCGACCTTCTATCGCGGGTTCCGGCGCGACGCCCACCCGATGGCGATCATGTGCGGCGTCGTCGGCGCGCTGTCGGCCTTCTATCACGATTCGACCGAGATCCACGATCCGCACCAGCGCATGGTCGCCAGCCACCGGCTGATCGCGAAGATGCCGACGATCGCGGCGATGGCCTATAAATATGCGGTCGGCCAGCCCTTCGTCTATCCGCGCAACGACCTCGGCTACACCCACAATTTCCTGCGCATGACCTTCGGCGTCCCGGCCGAGGATTATGAGGTCGATCCGGCTGTGGTGCGCGCGCTCGACCGCATCTTCATTCTTCATGCCGACCACGAACAGAATGCTTCGACCTCGACCGTGCGCCTCGCCGGCTCGTCGGGCGCAAATCCCTTTGCCTGCATCGCGGCGGGCATCGCCTGCCTGTGGGGCCCCGCGCATGGCGGCGCCAACGAGGCCGCGCTCAACATGCTGCGCGAGATCGGCCGGCCCGAGCGCATCCCCGAATATATCGCGCGCGCGAAGGACAAGGACGATCCGTTCCGCCTGATGGGCTTCGGCCACCGCGTCTACAAGAACTACGACCCGCGCGCGACCGTGATGCAGAAGACGGTGCGCGAGGTGTTCGCGGCACTGAACGTCAGCGATCCGGTATTCGACGTTGCGTTGCAGCTCGAGGAAATGGCGCTTAGCGACGATTATTTCGTCGAGAAGAAGCTGTTCCCCAACGTCGATTTCTATTCGGGCGTGATCCTGTCGGCGATCGGTTTCCCGACGACGATGTTCACCGTGCTGTTCGCGCTCGCCCGCACCGTCGGCTGGGTCGCGCAGTGGAACGAGATGATCTCCGACCCCGCGCAGAAGATCGGCCGCCCGCGCCAGCTCTACACCGGCGCGACGCAGCGTCCCTATGTGTCGGTGGAGCAGCGCTGAGCCCATTCGGCGCTCAAGCTACCGCTGGGTTCCGCGTCCCCGCGAAGGCGGGGGCGCAAGCCATCGGCCCCCGCTCTGGTCCTAATCCCGCGCCGGCAGGCTCAGCGTGAAGCGCGCACCCTGCCCCGGCGCGCTGTCGATGGTCAGGTCGCCGCCCATCGCGCGCGCGAGACGGCGCGCGATGTAGAGGCCGAGCCCCGATCCGCCGCTGTCGGTGCGGCCGAGCCGCTCGAACTTCTCAAACACCATATCCTGTTGATCCGTCGCAATCCCCTGCCCCTGATCGGCAACGGTCACGGTCGCGCGGTCGCCCTCGCGATCGACGCGAATCCATATCTGCGAATTTTCAGGCGAATAGCGGATGGCGTTGCCGAGCAGGTTGAGGAGCACCTGCAGCACGCGGCGGAACTCGCCCCACGCGGGCGCCTTGTCGTCGAGGCGCGGCGCGTCGATGCGAATCCCCTTCTCTTCCGCCTTCATGCCGAGCAGCCCGACCGCACGGCGCGCGAGATCGCCGAGGTCGATCTCGTCGCGCGCCGCGCGAAAGCCCGGCCGCTCGATATTCTGGAGGTCGGCAAGGTCGTCGACGAGTCCGAGCAGGTGGCGCCCCGCATGCGCGATATCGCCGGCATAGCGGGCATAATCGGCGCGGATCGGACCGTCGAACTGCCCCGAAATCGTCTCGGCCGTCGCGATGATCCGGCTCAGCGGCCCGCGCAGCGCGCCGTCGATGCGGCGGCCGAACTGCGGGTCGGACAGCGGCAGCGATCCGAAGGCAGGATCGACGCGCGCCGGCGCGGCCGCATCCGCCGCCGCCCCTTCATCAGGCGTCGCGATACCGCGAAAGCCGGTGAAACGCCCGGTCGCATCGAACAGCGCTTCGCCCGACAAGTGCATCGCCAGCGGACCGTCCTCCCCCTCGACGCGCACCCGCTGGTCGGCGAACGGCGCCTGCCGTGCCAGCGCGCGCAGCACCGGAAAGCGACCATCGCCGTCGGGCTGCAACTCGAACAGTTCGGACAGCGAATGACCGGCCCAGCCGCCGGGGATCGCCGGGGCTTCGACACCTGCACGCAGGGCGACCATGCGCAGATGCTGATCGCACTCCCACGCCCACCCTTGCGGCTCGACCGCATCGGCGATCGCCGGCCCCTGCGGTTCGGCGGTCGGACGCGCTCGCCAGTCGCTGATTTCGAGGCTCGCACCGTCGGCATCGGGCAGGATGCGGACGAGCGCAAAAATGTCGCTGTGATCGTCGGCGGCGTGGAGCGGGCGGCTGACGTCGCGCTGCAGCCGTTGCGCGAGCGCGACCAGCCGCGCCAGATGCGGCAGCGCCAGCGGCCGGTTCAGTCCGCCGCCCGCGCGCTGCTGAAGGCGCAGCAGCGGCGCGTCGCCGCCGACCAGCGCGCCCGACCGGTCGACCCGGCCCCGGACGATCCGCTCGCTCATCCTTCCCCCTCCGGCGCCCCGGCAAGCGCCCGGGCGGGCACGCGCGCCAGCGATGCCTCGATCGGGGCGATCGCCCCGCGGTCGATACGCAGCGGCGCGAGCAGTGGTGGCAGGGCGGCGGCTTCCGCGCTCACCAGCGCCAGCGCCATCTCTCCATAGGGACGGCGATGCGCAGCGGCGGCAAGGCCGATCAGCGCGGGCCAGTCATGGCGCATCGCCGCGGCGGCGGCGGCATCGGACAGCGCCCCCTCCGCGACAAGCGCCGTGTGATAGGCGGCGGCGGCGGCGTCGATCCCGCTTTCGGATGCCTGACGCGCCGCGGCGGCGCAGGCCGCGTCATCGAGTTCGGCGACTGCGTTCGTATCCACTCCGGCGTGTGCCTGCCACTCCACGACGTCGTCCAACAGCGCGCGATAGATTTCGGGGTCGAGGTCCGCAACCGCGATGCAGGGATTGCCCAAGGCATCGAAGCGGCGCCGGTCGGCGATCGTCAGGTCGAGATAGGCCTTGTCAACCGGCGCAAGCGGTGCCTGCGGAGCGGCCGGGGGCGCATCCGCCGCGTCCGTGTCGCTCACGCCGTCGGCCGGTGAGGATGTGTCGCGATGCAGCGCCGGCAGCGCACGCCAGCGATGCTCTTCCGCGCGCGCGAAACAGGGCGCGGCGAGCCGTTCGGCGCCGGGCAGCCCTTGTACCAGCCAGTCATGCCACAGCGCTGCCGGATCGATTCGCACACCGAGCGCTGCGGCCGCCTCACCGACGAGCCGGCGCGCGATTCCGAGGGTCAGCGCGCGCTGTTCCTCGGTCAGCCGGTCGGTCAGCGGCGCCGCCAGATGCGCGGCAACATCGCCGAGACGCGCCGACAGCGTCGGCGACGGCAGGGCGATGCCGGAAAAGGCGGAAGAGTCACTCATGCGCCTGTCGCCATAGCAGCATGGCGTTAATGCGCCCTAAACCTTCCAGCGCTTTGGTTTAGCGGGGTTCCGGCCGGCGCGCGAGGCGCAGCCACAACAGGATCTGGAACAGCGCCAGCAACGGCAGGATCGCGAACATCAGCGGCGCGATGCCAAGGATCAGTGCGGGCGCCAGCAATATCCACGCCTCGTCGGTGTCGGGAAGCAGCCAGTGGAAGCGGCGCGTCTTTCCCGAATCTTCATAGAGCCAGCGCGCGAGCAGGATCGTCGCGGCGAGACAGGGCGCAAGCGCCGCCTCCGCGAAGCGCGGCATCAGACGATCGGGTCCGCCGAGCGACACCAGCCACGGATAGGCGCCCAGCAGCAGCCAGCCGAAGGTGCGGATCACGCCGCGCACCCGGTTCTGCGCCGCGCTTTCGGCGCGAAAGGCGGCAAGGAAACGCATCGCCGCCAGGCCGAGCCCGCCGAGAATCGCCACCAGCGCCCCCGCCGCCGCCAGCCCGCCGGCGGCAAGCAGCGCGACGGCGACCCACAGCAGCGCGGTTGCATAGGGCAGATAGCGCGCGGTGCGAGGCGAACGCACCAGCAGCGGCCCGGCCAGCCGCACCAGCGGCATCATGATCGCCGAGCGCCCGAGCCCCATGCCGCCATATTCGACCTGTTGCAGGCTCGATTGCTCGATCAGCGCCGCGGTGGGCCGGTCGGCGACGATCGCGATCTCCCCCTGTTCGAACAGCGCGGGTTCGCAATAGAGGCGGCGCGCACCCGACTGCACCGCGAGGCGCAGCAGCGTCAGCATCATGTCCCACTCGCCCGGCATTGAGGCGAGATCGGCGACCATCGCGTCCGAGATGCAAGCGAGCCCGCCCCAGCGCCGGGTCGCATCGATCCGCTCGAATCCCTGCGTCAGCATCGTGTCGCCGGTGACGAGAATCGCGGGCGCGCCCGGACGCGCGATCGCGGCATAATGGGTCCCGCCCGCGCGCAATCCGTCGGCGACCAGGATGATGCGGTCGTCGGGCTGGACGAGCGCCATCAGGTCGCCGGCCGCGCGGACCGGTGTGACCTTGAGTCCGCGGCGGCGGATGCGGTCGCAGGTCGCGAGCAGTTCGGCGGGCACCGCGCCCACCGCCACCGCGATATGGGTGACCCCGGCATCGGCGAGCCGCGCCGCCTGCCGCTCGATCAGCGTCTCGCCCGCGATCGCGACAAGCGCGCGCAGCCCCCCGTCGGGCAGCATTTCGCTGGCGCCGACGAGCGCGATCAGGGCCACCGGCACCCCCCAGGCTGGCAAAAGACCATCGTTCGCGAACCTTTAGGGGCCGACAGACGATTGGCAAGCAGCTTGTCCGCCGCCATGACGCCACGAAAAGGTGCGGAAGGGCGCCGGCTTCGGGCGATTTCGATCCTCTCCGCCTCTCACCCTGAACTTGATCGGCATATGCGCCCTTCAGACACGTAAGGCGTGTTCCCCGGCGAAAGCCGGGGTCCAGATGGCGCTGCCCCGCGTGGCCCCCGGCTTTCGCCGGGGAACGGTTACCTGTCCGAAAGGGATAATTGCCAACTTGGTTCAGGGGCCACGGCCTGCTCTCGAAACAGGCGCAACGCAGAAGGAGCGGCTCCGCCATGGATGCTGAAACGAGTTCAGCATGACGAAGCCGGAGAAGTGGCGTTTTGCCCGAAATCGCCCGCATGATCGCAAACCGGATACTCGCCAAAAAATCAGCCAGAATCGGGCCGAATCGCTGGCATTCTCTGGCTCCATAGGCTAGGCCGGAACCACCTCCCGAAAGAAGAAAAAAGGCCGGGTCTTGACCGAAGAAAATACGCCTGTTCCGCCGTCCGAGGACGGCATTTCGCCGATCAATATCGTCGACGAAATGAAGACCAGCTATCTCGATTACGCGATGAGCGTGATCGTCAGCCGCGCGCTGCCCGACGTGCGCGACGGGCTGAAGCCGGTGCATCGCCGCATCCTCTACGCGGCGCAGGAAGGCGGCTTCATTCCCGGCCGCCCTTACAAGAAATCGGCGAAGATCGTTGGCGACGTGATGGGCAATTACCACCCGCACGGCGACAGCGCGATCTATGACGCGCTCGCGCGGATGACGCAGGACTGGTCGATGCGCGTGCCGCTCATCGACGGCCAGGGCAATTTCGGGTCGATGGACCCCGATCCGCCGGCGTCGATGCGTTATACCGAGGCGCGCCTTGCCAAGGCGGCGATGTCGCTGCTGGGCGACCTCGACAAGGACACGGTTGACTTCCAGCCCAACTATGACGCGAGCCGCGAGGAGCCGCAGGTTCTGCCGGCGCGCTTCCCCAACCTGCTCGTCAACGGCGCGGGCGGCATCGCGGTCGGCATGGCGACCAACATCCCGCCGCACAATCTGGGCGAAGTGGTCGATGCCTGCCTGGCGATGATCGACCGCCAGCTTGAGGGCAGGACGCCGCTGTCGACCGAGGAACTGATGCAGATCGTCCCCGGTCCCGATTTCCCGACCGGCGCGATGATCCTGGGTCAGGGCGGCGCGCGCAACGCCTATGCGACCGGGCGCGGCTCGATCATGATGCGCGCGACGCACGAGATCGAGGAAAGCCGCGGGCGCGGCGAAGGGCGCCGGTCGATCGTCCTGACCTCGATCCCCTTTCAGGTCGGCAAGTCGGGGCTGGTCGAGAAGATCGCAGAGGCGGCGCGCGACAAGCGGATCGAGGGCGTCGCCGATATCCGCGACGAATCGAACCGCGACGGCGTGCGTGTCGTCATCGACCTGAAACGCGACGCGACCCCCGACGTGGTGCTCAACCAGCTCTGGCGGCATACCCCGGCGCAATCGAGCTTCCCCGCCAACATGCTCGCGATCCGCGGCGGCCGCCCGGAGATGCTGGGGCTGAAGGACATATTGACCTCCTTCATCGCCTTCCGCGAAGAGGTCATCACCCGCCGCTGCAAGTTCGAGCTCGCCAAAGCGCGCGACCGGGCGCACATCTTGCTCGGGCTCGTCGTCGCGGTGTCGAATCTCGACGAGGTCGTCCGCATCATCCGCGGCTCGCCGTCGCCCGCCGCGGCGCGCGAGGCGCTGCTGCTGCGCGAATGGCCGATCGGCGAGATCGCGCCCTATATCCGCCTTGTCGAGGCGATCGAGGGCGAGATGGAGGCCACCGCCACCTATCGCCTGTCGGAAATCCAGGTGAAAGCGATCCTCGACCTGCGCCTGCACCGGCTGACCGCGCTCGGCCGCGACGAGATCGGCAACGAACTCAAGGAGCTGGCGAGCGAGATTGAGGAACTGCTTTCGATCCTCGCCGACCGCGTCAAGCTCTATGGCGTGATGCGCGAGGAGCTGGTGCAGGTGCGCGCGGAGTTTGCGACGCCGCGCCGGACGCTGATGGCCCCCGCGGCCGACGGTATCGACGACGAGGATCTGATCGAGCGCGAGGAGATGGTCGTCACCGTCACCCTCGACGGCTATATCAAGCGCACCCCGCTCGACACCTTCCGCGCCCAGCGTCGCGGCGGCAAGGGCCGCGCCGGCATGGCGACGAAGGACGAGGATGTCGTCACCGAATTGTTCGTCACCTCGACGCACACGCCGGTGCTCTTCTTCTCGACACTCGGCAAGGTCTATCGGCTCAAGGTGTGGCGCCTGCCCGAGGGCGGGCCGGCGACGCGCGGGCGGCCGATGATCAACCTGCTGCCGCTGGCGCAGGGCGAGACGATCTCGACCGTCCTGCCGCTGCCCGAGGACGAGGCCGAATGGGGCGCGCTGCACGTCATGTTCGCGACCGCGAAGGGCAGCGTGCGCCGCAACAGCATGGACGCCTTCACCAACGTGCCGTCGAACGGCAAGATCGCGATGAAGTTCGAGGGCGAGGACGAGGACGACCGGCTGATCGGCGTCGCGCTGCTGGGCGATAACGACGACGTGCTGCTCGCGACGCGGCAGGGCAAGGCGATCCGCTTCGCCGGCGACGAGGTCCGCGCCTTCCAGAGCCGCAATTCGACCGGCGTGCGCGGCATGAAGCTGGGCAAGGACGACGAGGTCATCTCGCTGTCGATCCTCCATCGCGGCGGAATGCGCGATCAGGACGAGCGCGAGGATTATCTGCGCTTCGCCCCGTGGAAGGCCGAAAAGGAAGGGTCGCCCCAGATGAGCGAGGAGCGCTTCGCCGAACTGGCAGGACGCGAGCAGTTCATCCTGACCGTCTGCGCGGGCGGCTATGGCAAGCTGTCGTCGGCCTATGAATATCGCCGCACCGGCCGCGGCGGCCAGGGCATCACCAACATCGACAACATCCGCCGCAACGGGCTGGTCGTCGCGAGCTTCCCCGCGACGCAGGCGCATCAGCTGATGCTCGTCACCGATCAGGCGAAGCTGATCCGCATGGGCCTCGACAGCCTGCGCGTCATCGGCCGCGGCTCGGCCGGCGTGCGCCTGTTCGACGTGGCCGAGGGCGAACAGGTCGTCTCGGCCGCGCTGATCGAGGACAGCGACGAGGAGGAGGCGGTCGAAACCGCCGAAGCCGAAACCGCGACGGAGGCGCCCTCGGAATGAGCGCCGCGACGGCCTTCAAGGTGCTGACCGCACAGCAATGGGCCGATTTCGAGCGCGAGCATGTATTCCGGGGGGCGCCGGTCGATATCGCCGACGGCTATATCCACCTGTCGACCGCCGAACAGCTCGACGAAACGCTGGCGAAGCATTTCGCCGGCCAGACCGACCTGCGCATCGCCGAAATCGACCTGACCCGGTTCGGCGATGCGGTGCGATGGGAGGAATCGCGCGGCGGCGCGCTCTTCCCGCACCTCTATGCCGAACTGCCGATGCACGCGGTGGTGGGAGTACGGACGCGCGATTGACGGGCGATCCCTTCGGGATGGAGAATGGACCCTGAAACAGCTTCAGGTTGACGACGGCTGGAATATCCGTCTCGGGCCGGATGCACTCGATTGACCCCACGCCCCGATTGGCGCAGCATCCCGCCATGACGCTCACCATCACCCCCAGCGGTCAGGCGTGCGGCGCGCGCGTGACGGGCGTGGAACTGACGCAGCCGCTCGCGCCCGCCACCGTCGCCGAAATCCGCGCCGCATGGCTCGACCATCACGTCCTCGCCTTCCCCGACCAGCGGATGAGCGACGACGATCTCGAACGCTTCACCGCGTCTTTCGGCGGCTTCGGCGACGATCCCTTCATCAAGCCGATCCCCGGCCGTGCGCACATCATCGCGGTGAAACGGCGCGCCGACGAGACCGCGCCGCTGTTCGCCGAAAACTGGCACAGCGACTGGAGTTTCCAGGCGCAGCCGCCCGCGGGCACCTGCCTGTTCGGCATCGCCATCCCACCGGTCGGCGGCAACACCGAATTTTCCAACCAGCATGCCGCGCTCGACGCCATGCCCGACGGCCTGCGCCGGCGCATCAAGGGCCGCAATGCGATCCACAGCGCGCGCGGCGGCTATGCCCCCTCGGGCATGTATGGCGCGCGCGACGCCGGGCGCAGCATGGACATCCGCTCGGGCGAGGAAGCGATGGCGACGCAGCGTCACCCCTTCATCCGCGCGCACCCCGAAACCGGCCGCGAAGGCCTGTTCGGCTGCGCGGGCTATATCATCGGCGTCGAGGGGATGGACGATGCCGAGGCGCAGCCCCTGCTCTACGAATTGCTGCAATGGCAGGGGCGCGAGGAGTTCCGCTACAGCCACGCCTGGGAACCCGACATGCTGCTGATGTGGGACAACCGCTCGGTCCTCCACCGCGCGACCGGCGGTTATGACGGTCACGACCGGCTGCTTCACCGCACGACGATCGCGGCGTGGGACGGATAGGGAAACCAGATCGACAGGCGAGGCGTTGGTCGGGCAGGAAGGAAGCCATCATGACGATTGCCCATAACACCCTCGTTCTCGTTGCCGACGGCCGCAAGGCGCTGATCCTGCGCAACCATGGCGACGAGCAGCGGATCGACCTGCGCACCGAAACGCACCGCGAGCGCGAGGATCGCAAGGACAGCGACATCAAGACCGCGCCCGCCGGCCAGTCGCCCGCCCCGGCCGGAACCGGCCTGCCCGGCGGCACGATGGAGGAACCCGATTTCCACCAGCAGGAAGAGGACCGCTTCGCGCGCGATCTTACCGAAAGGATCAACGCGATGGCGCTGGCGGGCGAATTGGACGCGCTCGTCGTCGTGGCCCAGGCGCGCACCATGGGGGTGCTGCGGCCGCTCTGGCACAAGGAGGTCGCCGCGCGCATCGTCGGCGAGCATGTCAAGGAGATGACCGACCGCCCGACCCCCGATATCGAGGCGCTGCTAATGAACGATCCCGCCCCACCCGCCTGACGGTCAAAGGGCGCGGAAGGAGGGATACGGGCCTTATCCGTTGGCCGTCACCCCGCCCGCGCTTCGCTCGACAGCGTCTTCACGACTCCCCACGCGATTAACGCCTGTCCGGCGAAATAGAACGGCCAGACGAGCCACAGCGTGACCCCCTTCGGCAGCGCGCCGCCCTCGCCCGCGAAGATGAACAGGTCGCTCACCAGGAACAGCATCGCGCCGATCCCCGTGCGATAGCGCGGGAAGCGGCTGATCCACGCGCAGGCCGCCATCGCCGCGACGATCGCGGTATAGGCAAGCGCCGCCCCCATCAGATCCGCGGGCGCGGCGCGCGTCAGGCCCCAGGCGATGAGCAGCGCCAGCGGCACCACCAGCACGGCCAGCAGCGTCTGCGACCGCGACGGGCCCTGCCGCCGATTGCGAAGATAAAGCACGATCGCTATTCCATGCCCCGCCGCAAAGGCCGCCGCGCCGACGAGCATGCCGATCGCATCGAGCATCCAGTCGCCGAGCGCCCCGAAACCGAGCGCGGCCGCGATCAGCCAGCCGTTCGTGCCGCGCGCATTGGCGGCCGCCCACAGCGCGAGGAAACCGACCCCGGTCGCCTTCCACGCCCAGATCGGCGGACCGTCCCAGCGCTGATACACCGCGATGAAAAAGCTGATCCCGCCGATCAGCGCGAGGATCCACAGCCAGCGCGCGCGATCCCAGCTCTGTTCTCCGCTCATCGTCCGCCCCTTTGCATATCGTTGTCTACCGCCTAGAGCATCGCGTCATTGATCGGCTCCATCCCCGATCTCCTGCGCGGCAGACCCCGCTCAAGTCAACGGATAGAATATGGCGACCCACGACATTCACATCATCGGCGGCGGTCTCGCGGGCTCCGAAGCCGCCTGGCAACTCGCCGAGGCGGGGTTCCGCGTCCGCCTGTCCGAAATGCGCGGGGGCGGCGACACGACACCCGCGCATCAAGGCGACGCACTCGCCGAGATGGTCTGTTCGAACAGTTTCCGCAGCGACGACGGCGACAGCAACGCCGTCGGCCTGCTGCACCGCGAGATGCGCGCTCTCGGCTCACTCATCATGCGCGAGGCCGACGCGACGAAAGTTCCCGCGGGCTCGGCGCTCGCGGTCGACCGCGACCTGTTTTCGGGCGGCGTCACCCGCGCGCTCGCCGAACATCCCAACATAACCGTCGTGCGCGAACGCATCGACGCGCTGCCCGCCGAGGGCCTGACGATCGTCGCCACCGGCCCGCTCACCGCCGCGGGTCTCGCAGAAAGCATCGGGGCCGCGACCGGCAGGGATTCGCTCGCCTTCTTCGACGCGATCGCGCCGATCGTCTATCGCGACAGCGTCGACATGGATGTCGCGTGGATGGCGAGCCGCTGGGACAAGGTCGGGCCGATCGGCGACGGCAAGGACTATATCAACTGCCCGATGGACCGGGACCAATATTACGCCTTCGTCCAGGGTCTGATCGACGGCGAAAAGACCGAGTTCAAGGATTGGGAGACCGACACCCCCTATTTCGAAGGCTGCATGCCGATCGAGGTGATGGCGGAACGCGGCCCCGACACGCTGCGCTTCGGCCCGATGAAGGGGGTCGGGCTCGACAATCCGCGCACCGGGCGCTGGCCCTATGCGGTCGTCCAGCTTCGCCAGGACAATGCGCTCGGCACGCTGTGGAACATGGTCGGCTTTCAGACCAAGCTCAAGCATGGCGCGCAGGTCGAACTGTTCCGTACCATCCCCGGGCTCGAAAAGGCCGAGTTCGCGCGGCTCGGCGGCCTGCACCGCAACAGCTTCATCCGCTCGCCCGAACTGCTCGACCCGCAGCTTCGCCTCAAGTCGGCGCCGCATATCCGGTTCGCGGGACAGATTACCGGTTGCGAAGGCTATGTCGAAAGCGCAGCGATCGGCCTGATCGCCGCACGTTTCGCCGCTGCCGAACTGGCGTGCCGCCACCTGCCCCCACCGCCGCCCGAAACCGCGCTCGGCGCGCTGCTCAGCCATATCACCGGCGGCGCAGACGCCGCGAGCTATCAGCCGATGAACGTCAATTTCGGTCTCTTCCCGCCGCTCGCCGACGAAGTGCGCAAAAAGGACCGCAAACTCGGCTATACGCAGCGCGCGGGGCAGGCCCTGGCAGGATGGATGAAGCTGGCAGACGGCGTGGTCGTCGCCTAGGGATCGTTGCGGCGGTTTCGGGGTGGGAAGCGGTCGTTAGACATGCCCTGGTTTCCCCTCCCGCAGGCGGGAGGGGCAGCGAGACTTACGAACTTGTTCGTTAGTCGCAGCGGGGTGGGCCTTTGCACCGTCGCTGCCCACCCCCAACCCCTCCCGCCTGCGGGAGGGGAGATGGACGGCAGCTTCCGGTCGAAAACAGACATCTCCTATCTTCGTCACCCCGGACTTGATCCGGGGTCCATTCGCGCAGCGCTGAGAGAATGGATTCCGGATCAAGTCCGGAATGACGATCCTGCTGGCGTCGCTTATCGGTCGAAACCAGACACTCAATCTCATCGCGCCGCTCAGCAACTGCATTTGGGCTTGGCCGCCGGCTTCGGCGCCGTCGTAGCGAACTCGGCGCGGGTCAGGTCGCCCGACTTGTCGGCATCGGCCTTGGAGAAACGGTCGCTCGTCGCCGCCGCCCATTCCTCGAAGGTCAGCAGATTATCGCCATTCTTGTCGAGCTTGCGGAAAGCGGCGGTGCGCGTCGCCATCATCTCGATCCGACTGATCCGTTCGTTGCGGTCGCGATCGTAGCGATTGAAGCGCCGCTCCTCGCGCGACTCCGCCTTCGCGGCGGGCAATGCCGGCGGCGCCGGGCCGCGCTTCGGTGCTCCCGCGCCCGCAACGGGAATGGCCGGCAAGGTCGGCGGGGGCGCCGGCAGCACCTCTTCCTCGGCGATCTGGCTATACCCCTTCCACACGAACAATCCGCCGGTCAGCAGCAGCGCGCTCGCCACGCCGCCGATCAGAAATCTGGACATCGCCATGGCCTCCCTCCTCACCGTCGCGTGCTAACATGGCGCGGCAAGCAGCGGCAACAAACGCGGTCCTATCGGCCTATATATCCTTGAAACATGGCAGGACCCGTTCCCCGGCGAAAGCCGGGGTCCACGCGGGGCAGCGCCATGCCGGTTGGACCCCGGCTTTCGCCGGGGAACGATGACCTGTCCGAAAGGGGACCATGATCAATCCTGTCGGCGGCAAATATCAATCGGGCGAATTGTTCAAAATCGACTGCATCATTGCTATATCCGATCAATGCAGAACTACCTCCCGTCCCTGAAGCAGATGCAATATCTGGTCGCGCTTCACCAGCATGGGCATTTCGGCCGCGCCGCCGACGCCTGCAACGTCACCCAGTCGACACTGTCGGCGGGCGTTCGCGAGTTGGAAACGCTGCTCGGCCAGACGCTCGTCGAACGGACGCGCCGCGTCGTCCGCTTCACCTCGCTCGGCGACCGCATCGTCGACAAGGCGCACCGCGTGCTGCGCGAGGCCGAGGAACTGGCCGACATGGCGGCGGCGGCGGCCGCGCCGCTGGTCGGCGAGCTTCGCATGAGCGTCATCCCGACGATCGCGCCCTTCCTGCTGCCCGGCCTGCTGCCCCGGTTGCGCAAGGAACGCCCGGCCCTCAAACTCTTTCTGCGCGAGGAGCCGAGCGCGCAGGCCTGCGAGTCGCTGCATCACGGACAGGTCGATTGCGTGCTGCTGGCGCTGCCATACGCCTGCGGCGACGTCGAGAGCGAGGCACTGTTCGACGACGCGCTGTTCGTCGCCTTCCCTGGCGACCAGGCCGAGGACCTGCCTGCGGTCGTCACCGCCGATCAACTCGACCCCGCGCAGATGCTGATGCTCGAGGACGGGCATTGCCTGAAGGATCACGCGCTTGCCGCGTGCAACCGGCCCGAACTGCGCGCCGGCGCGCGGATGATGGGCACCTCGCTCCACACGCTGGTGCAGATGGTCGACAACGGCCTCGGCATCACCATGCTGCCGCAGATGGCGATCGAAGCGGGTATCCTCGACCATACCGGGATCGATACCCGCCCGCTCGCGTCGGATCACGACTGGCGCACGATCGCGCTCGTCTGGCGCAAGGGCAGCCCGCGCGCCGACGAATTCCGCATGCTCGCCGACATTTTTCGCAAGCACCGCGCGAACTGATCGCTGCGCAGCTTTGGTCAATCCATGTGCTTGAGGCCGACGCGCAGATAATCCCAGCCGGTGACCAGCGTCAGCACCGCGGCGCCCCATAGCGAGACGAGCCCGACCGTCTTGATCCACGCCATCGCGGGCAGCGCGCCCGCGAGGATCAGCGCACCGAAAGCGATCAGCTGAAAGGCCGTCTTCCATTTGGCGAGCCGCGTCACCGGCATCGACACCTGCAGGGTCGCGAGGAATTCGCGCAGTCCCGACACGATGATCTCGCGCAGCAGGATGACCAGCGCCGCGATGACGTGCCACCCTTGTATGTCGCGGGTGAAGACGAGCAGCAGAATCACCGCCGCGATCATGATCTTGTCGGCGATCGGATCGAGGAAGATGCCGAGCCGCGACACGGTGCCGCGCGCCCGCGCCACATAACCGTCAAAATAATCGGTGATGCCCATCAGGCAGTAGAGGCCGAAGGCGAAGGCATAGTCGATCGGCAGCGGCTGGTGGCGCGCGGCCTCGTGCGCGCCGGGCCACAGCAGGAACAAGAGGATCGGTACCGCAAGGATCCGCGACAATGTCAGAAGGTTCGGAAGGCTGAGCATGGTTCCTGATTCCCGCCCGCAAAGCGCGACTGTTCCAAAATGGGCTTTGACCCGATCTGCCCTAGCCGATAAGTCCCCCGAGCGACAACCGAATTGCCTGCGGCGGCAGCGTTCGTCGCGCGTTCGGATAACAAGAGTGGGCTTCGCATGACCGGTTCCCTTGCGCTGATGAAGCAACGCCGGTTCCTGCCCCTGTTCGCCACCCAGTTCCTGAACGCCTTCAACGACAATTTCTACAAGATGGCGATGGTGATCCTCGTCACCTTCACCATCTACAAGGACCCGGAGACCGAGGCGTGGTTCAACGCGCTGGCGGGCGGGTTGTTTATCCTGCCCTTCTTCCTCTTTTCGGCGCTCGCCGGACAGCTTGCCGACAGCACCGACAAGACCCGGATGATCCGCATCATCAAGAGCGCGGAAATCCTGATCATGGTCATCGGCGCGTGCGGCATCTGGCTGCACAATGTCCCGCTGATGCTGCTCGCGCTCTTCTCGATGGGGATGCACTCGACCTTCTTCGGTCCGATCAAATATGCGATCCTGCCCCAGCATCTGGAGGCGGACGAGGTGCTCGCGGGTACCGGGTGGGTCGAGGCGGGCACCTATATCGCCATCCTCGGCGGCACCATCGTGGGCGGGCTGACGCCGCCGCACATCGCCATTCCCGGCATCGTCGCGGTCGCGGTGATCGGCCGCATCACCGCCAGCTTCGTGCCGTCGGCCCCGCCCGAGGCCGAAGCGCGGGATTTGGTGATTGATCACAATGTCCTGCGGTCGTCGTGGCAGATTGTCAGTACGACGATGCATATCCCGCGGCTGTTTCTCGCCATCGTGTCGATCAGCTTCTTCTGGGCCATTGGCGCGATTCTCGCCGCGCAGTTCCCGCCGCTGGTCAAGAATGCGCTGGCGGCCGACAAGACCGTCGCGACGATGTTCACCGCCATCTTCTCGGTCGGGGTCGCGATCGGCTCGATCGTCGTCAACCGCCTGCTCAAGGGGCGCGTGTCGGCCCGCTATTCGCCGGGGTCGGTGATCGTGATGGGGCTGTTCGTGCTCGACCTCTGGTGGTCGGTGAAGGGCTGGCCGCACCGCGACGGCAGCCTGATGGACTGGCGCGAGTTCCTGTCGCTGTCGGCGGGCGACCGCATCATTTTCGACCTGCTGGGCATCGCGATCGCGGGCGGGATGTTCGTCGTGCCGCTCTATGCCTTCCTGACCACGACGGTCGCCAAGTCGCAGACCGCTAGGACGATCGCCGCAAACAACATCGTAAACTCCGGCTTCATGGTCGCCGCGACGTTGCTGCTAAGCGTACTGATCGGGATCGGCCTCACCATCGACGACACGTTGCTGATGGTCGCGGCGATGTGCCTCGTCTCCGCCTTCCTGGCCTGGCGGCTCCACAAAGCCTGCGACTAAAGCAGGAACATCATCGTCGCGGTGAAGAAGATCGCGAAGCTTTCGAGGAACAGCCGCAGGTCGCTTCCGCCATCAAACATCGAGTGCGGCCGGCGCTGCGCGGCTAGCGCGGCACGCAGTTCGCCCTGCCAGTCGCTCGGCGCGGCCAGCCGGGCGATCGCGACCTGACGCACGCCGTGCGCGCGCACGCGGCCACGGATGTCGATGCGTTCGTCGGAGTCGAGTCGATCCATGCCGCAACGCTAGGAAATCCCTAACGGCCGGGTAAGGTTAAAAGAGCGTTAACGCGCGCGCTGTCCCGCGACGGGACGCCGCCGCCTCAACGCGGCGGGCGGATTCGGACCGAGCGGCGGTCGCTGGCGCCCGCTTGAAACGGCTCGCATCGCTGCGGGCGCATGCGCGGCCCAAGGCACAGGCGCACCTCGTCGAGCCAGCCGTCGCGATCGATCGCCACCGCGACCATCGGCGCGGCAATGCCCTTGTTGGCGGTGGCGAAGGATTGGCGGATGGTTTGCGCGGTTTGTGGCGTTGCGGCGAGCGCCGCCATGTCGGGAAAGCGCACCGCGCCGAACAATATCTCGGCGGCGCGGAAATAGGCGGCGGGGTGCGGGCTCATGCAGGTGCCGTGCTTCGCCCATTCGTGCTGGAGGAGTTGCGCCGACGGCGTCATGCACAGATGGCGGCGCAGCACCGGCGCGGGCACGACCTTCGCCGGACGGCACCATTGCGGATAGGCGGGCCCGTCGGCTTCGGGCCACAGGCCGTGCAGCACCCAGCCGAAGCGGCCGCCCTCGCCCGAACATTGGAAGCGGTCGCGCGCGCCCTTCGGATCGCGGACGCGCGCGCAATGCTGCGGCGACCAGCTCATGGCGAGCAGATAGCCGCCGATCTTCGGCGTACGCACCGGCTCGCCGCGCGGCGGCTTTTCCACGCGCGGAACGGGGATGCGGTCGGGAATCGTGCAGGCGGGCGCCCGGGCCTGGGCGACGGCAGGGAACAGCGCCAGGGTCAGCGCGACGGCGCTAGGCCAGCGCAAAGTCGAGCCCGATATCGGCGGCGGGCGCCGACTGGGTCAGCCGGCCGACCGAGACATAGGTGACGCCGGTCGCGCCGATCGCGCCGATGGTGTCGAGCGTCACGCCGCCCGACGCTTCGGTCGGGACGCGCCCCGCGACGATGGCGACGGCCTCGCGAAGCTGGCCGGGGGCCATGTTGTCGAGCAGCAGATGCGTCGCGCCCGCTTCGAGCGCGGGGGCGACCTGATCGACGCGGTCGACCTCGACGATGATGGTCGCAATCCCGGCCGCGACGGCACGGCGCACCGCTTCCTCGACCGACCCGGCGACCGCGACATGATTGTCCTTGATCATCGCGGCGTCCCACAATCCCATGCGGTGATTGGTCGCGCCGCCCATGCGCGTCGCATATTTTTCGAGGATGCGCAGGCCGGGAATCGTCTTGCGCGTATCGAGCAGCACCGCGCCCGTCCCGGCGAGCGCATCGACATAATGGCGGGTCATCGTCGCGATTCCCGACAGATGCTGAACGCTGTTCAGCGCCGAACGCTCTGCGGTGAGCATCGCGCGCGCATTGCCCGACAGGCGCATGAGCGGCGTCCCCGGCGCCACCTGCGCGCCCTCCTCCACCAGTATCTCGATCGTCATTGCCGGATCGAGTGCGCGGAAGAAGCGTTCGGCGATCGGCAGGCCGGCGACGGCGATCGCGTCGCGGCTGTTCATCACGCCATCGAAACGCGCGTCGGCGGGGATCACCGCCTGCGAAGTTATGTCGCCGCCGCTGCCGAGATCCTCGGCAAGCGTGGCGCGGACGAAGGCGTCGAGGTCGAAGCCGGGAAGCGTGAAATCGGTCATGGCCCCCGCGATAGTGGCTGGGCGGGGCAAATCAACTCGATGTTGCATCTTTCGGACGCAGCTCCCTCCCGCAGGCGGGAGGGAGCGGACGCCGATTCAGGCCACCGTCGCCTTGACGATCTTGCCCGGCTCGCGCGGCGGTTCACCCTTGGGCAGGGCGTCGACATTCTCCATGCCCTCGATCACCTCGCCCCAGACGGTGTACTGGTTGTCGAGGAAACGGGCGTCCTCGAAACAGATGAAGAACTGGCTGTTCGCGCTGTTCGGATTCTGCGCGCGCGCCATCGAGCAGACGCCGCGCACGTGCGGTTCGGCGTTGAATTCGGCCGGCAGGTCGGGAAGCGTGCTGCCGCCCATGCCGGTGCCGGTCGGATCGCCGCCCTGCGCCATGAAACCGGGGATCACGCGGTGAAAGACGACGCCGTCGTAGAAGCCGTCTTTCGCGAGCGTCGTGATGCGCTCGACATGCTGGGGGGCGAGGTCGGGGCGCAGGCGGATGACGACATCGCCGGTCGACAGCGACAGGGTAAGGGTCTGTTCGGACATAGGGAGGCTCCTGTGAGTGGTTTGCCAGCGCCATAGCGGGCACCGGCCGCGATGCCACGCATTAATTGCGGTCCGGACCCGCCGCAGCGCGTGCGCGGCGTTGCCATTACCCGGTTCGCGGACTAGGGGGAGGATCGGCCCGCCGGCGACGAGCGCCCGCAAGCAACAGGGAGGACCGCGATGGACAAACGCGAAGAATCCCTGCCCCCCCATGACGCCCCGACCGCGACCATCGACGACCGCGAGCATGATCGCGATCCCGCGCCGCGCGAAGCCGAGACCGAGCTCGACGAGGACGACCGGCTGAGGCCCGAATTCGTTCGCGACGTCATCGACCTGGTCGAGGCGGGCGAGGATGAGGCGGCGCGCGAGCGCATCGGCCGCCTGCACCCCGCCGACATCGCCGACCTGTTCGAGCTAGTATCGGACGAGGATCGGCCGTCGCTCGCCCGCGTCCTCGGCGACATGCTGTCCCCCGACGTGCTCGCCGAGATGAACGAGCATGTGCGCGAGGGGCTGATCGACCTGCTCGCGCCCGAACAGGTCGCCGAGATCGCGTCCGAACTCGACACCGACGACGCGGTCGCGATCATCGAGGATCTGGAGGAAGAGGAACAGCAGGCGGTCCTCGACGCGATGGAGCCCGAGGACCGGGCCGCGATCGAAGAGGCGCTGTCCTATCCCGAGGAGAGCGCCGGGCGCCTGATGCAGCGCGAGTTCGTCGCGGTGGCCGAGCATGTCACCGTCGGCGACGTCATCGACCGGCTGCGCGAGGATCGCGAACTGCCGACCGATTTCTGGGAAATCTTCGTCGTCGACCCGATGCATCGCCCGGTCGGCACCTGTCAGCTCAGCTGGATCATGCGCACCCCGCGCGACATCGCGATCGGCGACGTGATGAAGCGCGAGCAGACGCTGATTCCGGTCGACATGGATCAGGAAGAAGTCGCGCTGCGCTTCCAGAAATATGCGCTGATTTCGGCCGCGGTCGTCGACCGCGCGGGCCGCCTGGTCGGCGTGATCACCGTCGACGACGTCGTCCACATCATCCAGGAAGAAGCGGGCGAGGACATATTGCGGCTGTCAGGCGCCGGCGACGGCGACATCAACGAGCCGATCCGCGAAACCTACAGCGCGCGCGTGCGCTGGCTGATCGCCAATCTGGGCACCGCGCTCGTCGCATCGAGCATCGTCGGGATGTTCGGCGGCGCGATCGAACATATGGTCGCGCTCGCGGCGCTGATGCCGATCGTCGCCGGGGTCGGCGGCAATGCGGGCACGCAGACGCTGGCCGTCACCGTCCGCGCGCTGGCGATGAACCAGCTCACCGATTCGAACAGCTGGCGCGCGGTGTTCCGCGAAATCAAGATCGCGCTGCTCAACGGCGGGACGATCGCGCTGATCGCCGGGACCGCCACGGCATTATGGTTCGCCAATCCGGGGCTCGGCGGGGTGATCGCCGCGGCGATGATCGTCAACATCTTCGTCGCCGGGGTCGCCGGGGTCGCAATCCCGCTGCTGCTCGACCGGCTCGATCAGGACCCGGCGGTCGCCAGTTCGATCTTCGTCACCATGACCACCGATTCGATGGGGTTTCTGGCATTCCTGGGGCTCGCGGTGGCAAGCGGGCTCACCACGCTCTGACATCGACATCGGGACTCCACGCGGCGAACCCACGCGATGCGAAACCACGCGATGCGAAGCCGCGCGATGCAAAGCCACGCGATTCTGGGATTTCCGGAAAAATTTTCATCCCGACACTTTTTTCGGGAACTCCCGCCCCATTCACGGGTTTCCCTTTCGAGCAGCGGTCAACGCCCCCCCGCAGCGCTGCTCAGCAACATTGGCCCGGCCCGCATTCCCTCCCCCCCCTCGAAGCGTGCCGGGCCATTTTGCATCAAGACCCGTAGAGGTGGAAAATGACGACGCGTAACCGTGCTATCCTTCTTGCCCTGCTTGCCAGCTTTCTGGTCGCTGCCTGCAATACGGTGAAAGGGGTCGGCCGCGACATCGAGTCGGTCGGCCAGGCCGGCAGCGACGCCATCCACTGATCGGCGGGAAGCTTACCCCCTATGCCTCTTCGAGAGGTTCGACAGGCGCCGTTTCGGCGCCTGTCTTGCGTCGGCGCTGGGTGAACCAGATCGCGAACAGCGACAGTTCGTAGAGAAAGACCAGCGGTACCGCGAGCAGCAGCTGGCTCAATATGTCGGGCGGCGTGAAGACCGCCGCGACCGCGAACGCCGCGACGATCATGTAGCGGCGCGCCGAGACGAGTTGCTCGCGCGTCACCAGCCCCGACCGTTCGAGCAGCATCAGCAGGATCGGCAGCAGGAAAGCGATGCCGAACGCCATGATGAACTGCATGATGAAGCTGAGGTAATTGCCGACCGATGGCAGCGCCTCCTGCATCACGCCGCCGATCTCTCCCTGATAGCCGAGCAGGAATTTGAGCGCGATCGGCACGGTGATGAAATAGGCGAAGCAGGCGCCGACCGCGAACAGCACCGGGGTCGCGAACAGAAAGGGCAGCAGCGCACGCTTTTCCTTGCGGTAGAGGCCGGGCGCGACGAATTTCCAGAGCTGGTTGGCGATCACCGGGAAGGCGATCATCATCGCCGCGAACAGCGCGACCTTGATCTCGACGAAGAAGGCCTCGAAAAGCTGGGTATAGATCAGCTTGCCCTGCCCCGCCGCGACGAGCGGATGGACGAGGACCCCGAAGATCGGGCGCGCGAAATAGAGGCAGACCCCGAAAGCGAGCCCGATCGCCACCAGCGATTTGAGCAGGCGCGAACGCAATTCGATCAGATGGTCGAGCAGCGGCATCTTGCCGCCGGCACCATCCTCGTCATCGGCGGTCACGGGGGCCTCGACGGTCATGGCAGCGGTCCGCCCGGCGGCGGCACTTCGTGCGTTTCGCGCGGCGTTTCGGGCTTTGTGGTTGCGGCGGCGTGATCGGGATTTTCGGGAGCGGGGCTATCGGGTCCGGGGCTATCAGGTCCGGCGCCCGCGTCGTCGCCCTTCGCCTCCGGAGGCAGCGTCGTCGCCGGAAGCATCGTCGGCGCGTCGACGCCGTCGATATTCGGAAATTCGCGCATGATCGCTTCATTCTGCGCGCGCCACTGCTTTTCGAGTTCCTCGAGTTCGGCCTCGCGCATCATCGTGTCGAGCCCGGCGCGAAAATGGCGCGCCATGCCGCGCGCCTTGCCGACCCACTTGCCGACGAAGCGCATCGCCTTGGGCAGGTCCTTCGGGCCGATGACGACCAGGGCCACCACCACGACGAGCAGCAACTCGGTCGGTGCAACGTCAAACATGGCTCAACCCAATCCCGCGCCGGTCGTAACGGCCGGGGTCAGCGGTTTTCGGTTTCGGCTGTCGGGGTCGGCGTCGCGTCGGGCGACCGCTGTCCGTCGATCTGCCGCGGCGCGGGGCGCGCCTCGTCGTCGTCGGCCATGCCCTTCTTGAAGCTCTTTATGCCCTTGGCAACATCGCCCATCATGTCGGAAAAACGGCCCTTGCCGAACAGCAGCAGGACGAGAATCCCGACCACCAGCCAGTGCCAGATGCTGAAGCTACCCATCTATCGTCTCCTTGAGGTGCCTCATCTAGGCATCTTCGCCGTCTTTGACTAGGTCCAGCTCGTCCATCGCCGCTTCGAAAGCAAGGTCGACGGGGTCGAGCAGGCCCGCGGCACGCAAATCCTCGATCCCCGGCAAATCCTTCCGGCTCGCCAGCCCGAAATGCTGGAGGAAGGCGTCGGTGGTCCGGTAGATCAGCGGCCGGCCGGGCACTTCGCGCCGCCCCGCGGGGGCGATCCATTCGGCCTCCATCAGCACGTCGAGCGTGCCTTTCGACGTCTGGACGCCGCGGATCGCCTCGATCTCCGCGCGGCTGACCGGCTCGTGATAGGCGACGATCGCGAGGACCTCGGCCGCGGCGCGCGACAGCTTGCGCGGGTCGTCGCGTTCGCGGCGGAGCAGGTGGGCGAGGTCGGCCGGGGTCTGAAAATGCCAGTGGCCGCCGCGCTCGACCAGTTCGATGCCGCTGCCGGCGTGACGCTCCGCGATCGCCGCGACGATCGCGCGCACCGCGCCCGGCGTCGTCTCGCCGCCGAGGCGCGCCGCGACCTGCCGCGCGTCGAGCGCCTCGTCGCTGGCGAACAGCATCGCCTCTATCGCGCGTTCGAGGTCGTCGATCATGCGCCTGCTGCCTTCAGATAGAGCGGTTCGAACGCGCCGTCCTGCCGCAGGTCGATGCGCCCCTGCCGCGCCAGTTCGAGCGCGGCGAGGAAGCTCGACGCGATCGCCGAGCGGCGCAGGGGTCCGTCATAATCGGCCGGCAGGAAATCGGACAGTTCGGCCCAGTCGAGCCGGACGCCGATCATGCGTTCGAGATGCTGGAGCGCCGCGTCGAGCGTCACCACCGGCCGGCGCGCGACCATGTGCACGACCGGCTCGGTCCGCAGCTTCACCTGGCCGTAGGCGGCGAGCAGGTCGTAGAGGCTGGCGTCCCAGCGCCGCTTGCGGACGTCGTGCAGCCCCTCCGGATGCGGGCGCAGAAAAACGTCGCGGCCGACGCGGTCGCGCGCGAGCAGCCGCGCCGCCGCTTCGCGCATCGCCGCGAGCCGCTGAAGCCGCAATTGCAGGCGCAGCGCCAGTTCGTCGGGCGACGGGTCCTCCGCCGGGTCCTTCGGCAGCAGCAGCGCCGACTTGAGGTAGGCGAGCCACGCCGCCATCACCAGATAATCGGCCGCGACCTCCAGCTTCAGCGCGCGCATCTCGGCGATGAAGGCGAGATATTGCTCGACCAGCGCGAGGATCGAGATCTGCCGCAGATCGACCTTCTGGCTGCGCGCCAGCGTCAGCAACAGGTCGAGCGGCCCTTCCCAGCTGTCGAGCGAAAGCTGGAGCGCATCCTCGCGCTCCGTTGCCGCCGGCACGACGTCATAGGCGAGCGGCAGTTCGTCCACCGGCGCCTCAGGCCACCGCGAGAAGCGCGTCGCGCTGGTCGACGAGCAGGTCGAACGCGCGCGGGTCGTGCGCGCCGGCGATCCGGTCCATCGCACCTTCGAGCCGCGCCAGCGACGCCGGGCCCATCGGATCGAGCGCCTGCGCGATGCCGACCATGTCGTCCATCTTCGCCCAGCAGTTGAGCGCGATGTCGCACCCCGCCGCGATCGCCGCCGCCGCGCGCTGCGGCACGCCGCCCGACAAGGCCTTCATGTCGAGGTCGTCGGTCATCAGCAGGCCGTGGAAACCGATACGCTGGCGGATCACATGGTCGATGACGAAGGGCGACAGCGTCGCGGGCCGGTCGGCGTCCCAGGCGTCGAAGACGACGTGGCAGGTCATCGCCATCGCGGCATCGCGCAGCGCCGCGAAGGGCGCGAGATCGGTCTGGAGGTCGTGATCGGACGCGGTGACGACCGAAAGCGCCTCGTGCGAATCGAACCGGGCGCGGCCGTGGCCGGGGATATGCTTGACGACGCCGAGCACGCCGCCCGCCTGCAATCCGCCGAGGATCGCGCGGCCGAGCGCGGCGACGCGCATCGGCTCGCTGCCCAGCGCACGGTCGCCGATGACGTCGCTCGCCCCCGGCTGGCGCACGTCGAGCAGCGGCAGGCAGTCGACCGTGATGCCGACCTCCGCCAGCATCACCGCGAGCGCCATCGCGTTGAGCCGCGCCGCCTCGATCGCGCTCGCCGGCGCGCGCTCGTACAGCGCGTCGAAGGCCGCGCCGCTGGGGAAATCGGGCCATTCGGGCGCCTTCATGCGCGCGACGCGCCCGCCCTCCTGATCGATCAGGATCGGCAGCGGGTCGCGGCCGTCGAGGCTGCGCAGATCGTCGGTGAGGCGCCGCAGCTGGTCGCGATTCGCGATATTGCGGCCGAACAGGATGTAGCCCGCGGGCTGGCTGTCGCGGAAGAAGGCGCGCTCGTCTTCGGTCAGGGTCAGGCCCGACAGGCCGAAAATAGCGGGTATCATCGTGCGTCAACCTCCATCGGTCGGCGCCCCCTCATGCGGCAACCAGATCGAGCATCATGCCATAGCCGCGCCGCCGAACCAATGCCGCGTGCGGCGGGGCGGGTCGATTCAGCGGACGATGACGCAATTTTCGCCGGCAACGCGCAATTTTCCGCACAGGCCGGCCGCATTGGCCGCCGTTCCCGCCGAAACGCGCAGGCGATAGACGGTGCTGTCGCCGACCTTCGCCGGCGAGACCGAGCGATTGAGCTCCGCAAGATAGGCGAAACGCTTCGACAGGTTCGTCCACGCCTTGGTCGCCGCCGCCTCGCTGCTGAAGGCGCCGAGCTGGACCATCGTCGTGCCGCCGGGCGCAGGCGCCTCTTTCGCCGTGTCTTCGGCGGTCTTGACCGACATGGCGGCGGGCTTCGGCTTGCCCTTGTCGGCGGCCGCGATGCGCGCCGCCTCCGCCTTCGCGGCCGTCGCCTTGTCGGCGCTGGTCTTTGCAGCGGCCGCCCTGGCCGCCGCTTCGCGTTCGGCGGGAGTCACCGCGGGTTCTTCGGGCATGCGGCTGGGATCGACGCGGCCCGCGGGCTCGGCCCCCTCGCTCGCGGCGAAGCTGGCGTCGCCTTCGCCCTCGAACGTCCGGGCGGCATCGTTGCTCGGCACGACCTTGTAATCGCCGTCCTGCGCAGCGATCAGTTCGCCCTTGCCGCGCGCGCCGCCGTTCTGGATCCACCACAGGCCGCCGAGCACGGCGCCGATCAGCAGCAGCCCGCCGAGCACCATGACGAGCAGGCGCACCGGCGACACTTCGCCGTCATCCTCGAAATCCTCCGCAGCCTCCAGCCAGGGCAGGCGATCCTCGCCCTCCAGACCCAGCCCAGCGTCCGTCTCTTCGGCCATCACAGCATCTCCTCGAGCGCCTCGACCCCCATCAGGTGCAGCCCGTTGCGGATAACCTGCCCGATTCCGTCGGCCAAATAAAGCCGCGTCGCGGTCAGTTCGGCGTCCTGCGTCAATATGATACGCGCCTCGGGCCGGTCGTTGCCCATGTTCCACCACGCGTGGAAGGCGGCGGCGACCTCTCCGAGATAAAAGGCGATGCGGTGCGGCTCGCGCGCCGCCGCGGCCGATTCGACGATGCGCGGGAACTGCGCGAGCAGCTTGACGAGACCGAGTTCATGATCGTCGAGCCGCACCGGGTTCGGCGCCGCGGGGGCGATCCCCGCCTCCGCGAGCTTGCGCTTGAGCGAGGCGATCCGCGCATGCGCATATTGGACATAGAAGACCGGATTGTCGCGCGACGCCTCGACCACCTTCGCGAAATCGAAATCCATCTGCGCGTCGGCCTTGCGCGTCAGCATGGTGAAGCGCACCGCGTCCTTGCCGACCTCGTCGACGATGTCGGCGAGCGTCACGAAATTGCCCGCGCGCTTCGACATCTTGAACGGCTCGCCATTCTTGAGCAGGCGGACCATCTGGACGAGCTTGACGTCGAAGCGCGTCTTGCCGCCGGTCAGCGCCGCGACCGCGGCCTTGATGCGCTTGACCGTTCCGGCATGGTCGGCGCCCCAGATGTCGATCAGTTCGTCGGCATTCTGCGCCTTCTGGTAATGATAGGCGAGGTCGGCGCCGAAATAGGTCCAGCTTCCGTCCGATTTCCGGATCGGCCGGTCCTGATCGTCGCCGAAACGCGTCGAGCGGAACAGCGGCAGTTCGACCGCTTCCCAATCATCAGGCGTCTCGCCCTTCGGGGCTTCGAGCAGGCCATCGTAGACGAGATCATGCTCGCGCAGCCACGCCTCGGCCGCGGCGGGCTTGCCCGCGGCCTGCAATTCAGCCTCCGACGCGAAAAGGTCGTGATGGATGCCCAGCTTGGCGAGGTCGGCGCGGATCATGTCCATCATCGCCGCGACGGCGACCTTGCGGAACGGCACCAGCCATTCGCTTTCGGGCGCCGTCACGAAGCGGTCGCCATATTCGGCGGCGAGGCTTTCGCCGACCGGCTTCAGATAGTCGCCCGGATAGAGCCCTTCGGGAATCGCCCCGATCGCCTCGCCAAGCGCTTCGCGGTAGCGCAGGTGCGCCGAGCGCGCGAGCACGTCGACCTGCGCGCCGGCGTCGTTGACATAATATTCGCGCGTGACCCGATGCCCGACATATTCGAGCAGCGCGGCGAGCGCGTCGCCGACGACCGCACCGCGGCAATGGCCGACGTGCATCGGGCCGGTGGGATTCGCCGAGACATATTCGACGTTGACGCGGCGCCCCGCGCCGACCGCCGACCGCCCGTAATCTTCGCGCTGCGCGTGGACCAGCGCCAGTTCGGCGCGCCAGCTTTCGTCGGCGAGGCGCAGGTTGATGAAGCCGGGACCGGCGACGCTCGCCTCGACCACCTCATCGAGCGCGCCCAGTTGCTGCACGAGTTGTTCGGCGAGCGCGCGCGGGTTGGTCCCGGCCGGCTTGGCGAGCACCATCGCCGCGTTGGTCGCGACGTCGCCGTGCGACGGATCGCGCGGCGGTTCGACGCTGATCGCACCGCGGTCGAGCCCGGCGGGCAGCGCGCCCTGCGCGACGAGCGCATCGAGCGCGGCGTTGATATGGTCGGAAAAACGGCTGAACAGGGTCACGGCATCGGGCCTATCTTGGGTCGGACGGAATGGAGCGCGCCCTACCGCAGCTTGGCGGGCGCGAAAAGCCCCGCGTCGCCCGGACCGGGGCGCTGGCGCGGGCGGGGGCGCGGAAGGCCGGCGAACGGCGCCGCGGCGGCGGCGCGCGCCCTATCGTCGGACGTTGTATTCGAGCTGGTCCTGCGTGAGCTGGAAGCCGACGAGCAGTTCGAAGCTCGAACGCTGGACGGCGGCGCGCACCTCGGGCTGGCTGAGCGGGTCGATCGCGGCGTCCTGATCGCCCGCCTTGCGCTTGCGGGTGATGCGTTCCTGAATGTCGGCGGGCAGGGTCGCGGCGGCCCGGTCGACATAGGCCGACGCCTGGCCGTGGCCGACCGCGCGCGTCTGACCGGCGGGGAAGGTCACGCTGACCTGGCCCAGCCGCTTGGCGACGATCGCGGTGCCGCCCTGCACGACGGTCGCGAAATAGGGGAGCGTCACCGTGCGTTCCGCCCCCGCGTCGCGGCGCGTCGCGACGACGTCGAACGACGCGAGCTGGAACACCTTCTCACCGCCCTCGTTGCACTGCGGCGCGAGATTGGTGATCGAGGCGACGACGTCGATCGCGCTGGCGTCGCGGCTGGTCGTCGGGTCGAACAGGGTGATGTCGCCGGTATGGAGCGGCACCGCCACCGCCGGACATGTCGAGCGCGTCGCGGTGATGCCGACGCCGGCCGACACGTCGATCTCGTTGTCGCCGGCGCAGCCAGCCACCATCGTCAAGGCCGCCGCCCCGCAGAGCATCGTCATTGTCTTACGGAGCGAAGGCGAAATGGGGGTCATGATGATCGAGCTTTCCAAACGGGTGCGGCGGGACGGACAATCTCGCGCCCTAGAGCACTGAACGATTAGATTGAATCGTTCAGTGCTCTAGGGCGTGTGGGGATTCATCTTGCAA
>NZ_BCUA01000015.1 GCF_001591045.1 Sphingopyxis granuli NBRC 100800
TCACCTGTCGAAAAGGGATAATTGCCGACCTGATCCGGGGTCGCAATGACGGGTCCATTCGATGTCATCATGCGCTTGCCCGATGCGACCGGGGCGCGGCGGTGATCGAAATGGCGCTCGTCCTGCCGCTGTTCATCGCGCTGCTGATGGGCGTGCTGGTCTATGGCCAATATTTCCTGCTCGCGCATTCGGTGCAGCAGGCCGCCAACGACGGCGCCCGCGCCGCGATCGTCGGGCTCGACGCGGCGGACCGGCGCGGCATCGCGGAGCGAGCGGTCGACCGCAGCCTTAGCGGCATCGCGGGTTTCTCCGCCCAGGCGCGCACGGTCGCCGTGACCGAAACCGCCGACGCGCTGACCGTCGCCGTCAGTTTCAGCGTGCCCGAAGACAGCTTCCTGCGTTCCTCGCTCGTCCCGTCGCCCGCCGGCCCGATCCGGTCGAGCGCGACCTTCGAACTGCCGGTGGATTGACCATGCTCCAGACATATCGCCTTTCCGCTTTACCTTGCGACCGGCGCGGCGGCGTCAGCGTCCTGACCGCCTTTGCGATGACGATGCTGATCGGCTCCGCCGCCTTCGCGGTCGATATCGGCTCGCTCTATCTCGACCGCCGCCAGCTTCAGGGGATTGCCGACGCCGCGGCGCTCGCCGCCGCCGCGCATCCGGGCACCGAGCGCGCGGCGGCCGAGCGGATCATCGCCGCGAACTGCGATTGCGGCATAGCGATCGCCGCGCTCCAGCCCGGACGTTATACGCCCGACTCCGCCGTCGCGGCGGAACAGCGCTTCGTCGCCGGGGGCGTATCGCCCAACGCCGTCCGCATCCGCCTGACGCGGCCGAGCCCGCTCTATTTCGGCGGTTTCCTGACCGGCCGGAGCCATAGCGTCGTCGCGGTCACCGCCACGGGCGCGCGGCGCGGCTATGCGGCCTTTTCGCTGGGCTCGCGCGTCGAGGCGCTGCGCGGCGGCGTTCCCAACGCGCTGCTCTCCGCGCTGACCGGAAGCCGCGTCGAACTGTCGCTGATGGACTATCAGGCGCTGGCGAGCGCCGATGTCGATCTGCTCGCCTTTTCCGAAGCGTTGCGGACCGAACTGCGCGCCGACGCGCTGACGTTCGGCGAGACGCTGGACATGCAGGCGACGTTGCCGCAGGTGCTGTCGGCGCTGGCGCGCGCGAGCGACGGGCAGGTCGCCGATACGCTGGAGGCGATTGCCGACAAGGCGCTGCCGCGCGCCCTGATCCCGTCGCGCGCGATCGACCTCGGCCCGCGCGCGTCGAGCATCCGCGCCGATGCCGCCGACCGGGTCGACGTGAACCTGATGAGCCTGATGCAGGCGATGCTGGCGCTCGGCAATGCCAACCGCCAACTCGAACTCGCGCTGGCCAGCGACCTGCCGGGCGGCTCGGCGATCGACGTCGCGCTGCTGATCGGCGAGCCGCCGGCGCAATCGCCGCTGATCGCGGTGACCGACGATCAGGACGTGGTCGTCCGCACGGCGCAGGTGCGGCTGAAGATCGTCAGCCGGATCGCGACGCCGCTGCTGACGAGCGTCGAACTGCCGATCGTCGCCGAACTGGGATCGGCGGTGGCGCGGATTTCGGACATGGATTGCGGCGGCAGCGATCAAGGCGTGACGCTGGCCGTCACAACCTCGCCCGCGACGTTCGCGATCGGGACGGTCAGCAACGGCGATTTCGCGAACATGCAGCGCCCGCTCGCGCCCCAGATGGCGCGCGTGCTGCGCCTGCCGCTCGCCAGCGTCGATGCCCGGGCGCAACTGACGCTCGCGGACCAATCCGAAAAATCGCTCGCCTTCTCGCGCGCCGAGATCGCGGCGGGCACGGTCAAGACGGTCGAGAGCAGCGGCGTTGCCGGCGGGGTGGCGCGCTCGCTGGCCCGCGACATGGATCTGCGGGTCAACCTGCTGGGCCTCGGGCTCAATGCCGGCGCGCTGACATCGCTGGTCGGCGAAACCGTGGGCGCCGCGGCGCCGGCGCTCGACGGGGTGATCGAGGGGCTGACGGGCGTGCTGGGCCTCCACCTGGGTGAGGCCGACGCGCGGGTCAACGCGCTGCGTTGCGGACGGACCCGGCTGGTGTGAGGACCGATCCGGCGCCGTTCCGGACGCGAATCCGCGTTTTTGCGTCGGGTTTCGAGCCAAATGCCGCACCGGCATGCCATAATGCGAGGGAAAGGCTCGATCCGGGGAGACGGATATGGAGACGGTCAGGGAACCGCAGCGCGTGCCCGCTGCCGAATTCATTCGCGGTTTCGCGAACTGGCGCCTGCAGGCGTCGCGCAAGCCGGTCATGGTCACGCATCACGGCAAGGATGCGCATGTGCTGATCTCGCTCGCCGACTATCGCCGCCTCGACGGCAAGGGGGAGGCGGAAGGGCGCGACGCGTTGGCGGCATCGCAGGCGGCGCTGATCGAGGCGATCCGCGACGCGGTGATCCTCGTCGACCGCACAGGCCGTGTCGCGGGGGTCAATCCGGCGGCCGCCGATCTGCTCGAACGGGCGGCGGCGGCGCTGATCGGCCGGCCCTTGCCCGACGTCCTGCCGGGGTTCGCGCGCTCGGTGCTGTTCGCGCATTTCCTGCGGATGCTCGACCATCGCGAGCGTTTCTCCGGCGAGGTGCCGGGGCTGATCGAGCCGCAGCGCTGGCTGCGCGTCGACCTCGTCCCGCTGCCGATCGGCGGGGCGATGGTGCTCCGCGACATCAGCGACGCGTGGGGGACGCGCGCCGAACAGGACGCCCGGCGCGCGCTCGCCGACGCGGTCGAGATCGACGGGACGATCGGGGTCGCCCGCGTCTCGGTGCGCGAGGCGATCGAGGCGGCCAACCCGGCGCTCGCCGCCATGATCGGCGCAAAACAGTCCGCAATCCCCCACCTCCGCTTCTCAGCGTTGCTCGCGGCCGGGCAGCGGCACGCTTTCATCGAGGCTTTCGAAGGCCTGTTCCGTAAAGGCGACCCCGTTCGCATCGCGTCGGAACTGGTGACGCGCGGCGGCGGCGTCGTGCCGGTCACGCTCGCCATGGTCGAGCGGCGATCGGCCTATGCGAGCGACGGCGCGATGATCCTGGCGGTGCGCCGCTAGAACCAGCTTCCCCAGTCGATCGCCCGGCTGCCGGCGGGCAGGGAGAAATATTGCCCGTCCTCGCCGACGATGATCGGGCCGTCGAAGCGACTGTCGGCGCCGTCGAGCAGCGCCGCGTTGAAATAGCGCGATGGCAGGGGCGGGACGATGTGGCTGAGGACGAGCATCCGGACGCCAGCGCGGCGTGCACTGTCGGCCGCCTGCGCGGGGCTGGCATGATAGTCGAGGATGTCGTGCATGATCCGGCCCGTCTGCGGCCGTCTCGCGGCCGTCAGGCGATCGGAGAGCGTCTGCACCATGGCCGGCTGGAGCGCCTCGTGGATCAGCAGGTCGGCACCCTTCGCCGCGGCTTCGAGCGAAGGCGACGGCGCGGTGTCGCCACTGATCACGACGCTGCGTCCCTTGTAGTCGAAGCGATAGCCGACCGCGGGCCGCACCGGGCGATGGTCGACGGGAAAGGCCGTGACCCGCAGCCCGTCCACCTGATGGACGACGGTCGGCGCGTCCGGCATCGCGAAGGGCATCGCGACGGCGCCCGCCGCCGCCGGCGGCGTGATCGTGGCGCCGTGGTGCGCGGTGCGATAGCCATTGTCGGCGGCATAAGCGGCGTTGAAGCCGGCGATCACCGCCTCGACGCCTTCGGGGCCGTGGACGGGGAGGGGGCTTTCGTTGCCGCTCGCGGTCCAGCGCAGCAGCATCATCGGCCCCATGCCGTCGATATGGTCGGAGTGAAAATGGGTGAGGAACAGGCCGCGAAGCCGGGGATTGGGCAGCCCCATCAACGAGATGTTGCGCGCGCCTCCTTCGCCCGCGTCGACCACGAACATCGCCTTGCCGGCGATCACAACGGTGCATGATCCGGCGCGGCGGCGATCGGGTAAGGGCGATCCAGTGCCGCATAAAGCGACATGCAGGCCGTCGGGCAGACCCGCCAGCCGATCGCGTCCGGCCGCCTGCTCGACCCCGCGCGCGAATAGCCACCGTCCGATCGGCCGCTGGAACAGAAAAGCCGCCGCTGCGGTCACACCTACGATCAGCAGCGCCCAAAGCGCCGCACGCCTGCCTCTTGTCATCATATCCCCACTTGTTTCCCCCTTCATGCGGCACGGAGGGCCGCTGGACAAGCCACGCCGTTTGGCGCAACCTGCGCCCTGTTCACAGCGGTGAAGGTTGCGAGCCGCAACTTGCCGTTTACGTAAAGGTGAGCACCCGTTAAAAGGGCCACTGCCCAAGGGAGAATCAGAAGATGGACATGGAGTTCAGCCCCGAAGACCTCGCCTTCCAGAAGGAAGTGCGCGACTTCATCGCCGAAAACTATCCCGCCGATCTGCGCGGCAAGCAGGACGAGGGCGATGAACTCACCAAGGAGGATTTCCTCGCCTGGCATCGGATTCTCTACAAGAAAGGCTGGGTGGCGCCCGCGTGGCCGGTCGAATATGGCGGCACCGGCTGGACGCCGACGCAGCGCTTCATCTTTTCCGAGGAAACCGCCCGTGCCGACTGCATCCGTCTGATGCCGTTTGGCCTCGCGATGGTCGGCCCGGTCATCTACACCTTCGGCACGCCGGAGCAGAAAGCGCGCTTCCTGCCGCGTATCCTATCGGGCGAGGACTGGTGGTGTCAGGGTTATTCGGAGCCGGGGTCGGGGTCCGACCTCGCTAGCCTGCGCACCGTGGCGGTGCGCGATGGCAACCAATATGTCGTCAACGGCCAGAAGACCTGGACGACGATGGCACAATATGCAGACTGGGGTTTCTTCCTCGTCCGCACCGACAAGGACGCCAAGCAGCAGGAGGGCATTTCCTTCCTGCTCATCGACATGAAGTCGCCCGGCATTACCGTGCGCCCAATCATCACGCTCGGCGGCGAGCATGAGGTGAACGAGGTGTTCCTCGAGGACGTCCGTGTTCCCGTCGACCAGCGCGTCTATGAAGAGAACAAGGGCTGGACCTGCGCCAAGTTTCTGCTCGCGCACGAGCGTACTGGCATCGCCGGGGTCGCATCGTCGAAGCGCGGCGTCGAGCGCGTCAAGGCCATCGCGCGTACCGAACTCGACGGCGATCAGCCGCTGCTTGCCAACCCATTCTTCAAACGCAAACTCGCCGAACTGGAGATCGACCTGACCGCGCTCGAATTCACCGAGTTGCGCGGACTTGCCGGTCCGAACGCCGGCAAGGGGCCGGGACCGGAGTCGAGCCTGCTCAAGATCAAGGGTTCGGAAATCCAGCAGCGCCTGACCGAACTGACGCTCGAAGCGGTCGGCCATTACGGCGCGCCCTATTTCCGAGGCTTCGGAGAAGGCGACAACGAGCATCCGATCGGGCCGGACTATGCGCATCGCGCTGCGCCGACCTATTTCAACATGCGCAAGACGACGATCTATGGCGGGTCGAACGAGATTCAGCGCAACATCATCGCGAAGATGGTTCTGGGATTGTGACCGCGGCGCCCTCGCTAGAGCGGGGGCAGCATTCGCCCCGTTTGGGCGCCGCAATGTGAACCTACAGCGGCCCCCGCCTTCGCGGGGGCGACGGGGATAAAAAAATGGATTTCACTTACACTGAAACGCAGGACATGATCCGCGACACGCTGTCGCGTTTTCTGGCCGACACCTACGGTTTCGAGACGCGCCAGAAGTTCATTGCCAGCGACGCGGGCCGCGACCCGGCGATCTGGACTGCGCTCGCTCAGGAACTCGGCATGCTCGGCGCCTCCTTTGCCGAGGAGCATGGCGGCCTGGGGGGCGGCGCGCTGGAAAATGCGATCATCATGGAAGAACTGGGCAAAGTCATCGCGATCGAGCCCTATCTTCCGACCGTCGTCATCGCGGGCGGCGCCCTGAAGGCGGTGGGCGGAGCACAGGCCAACGCGCTGATCCCCGAGATCATCGCGGGCAACGCCATCGTTGCCTTCGCCTATGCCGAGCCGCAGAGCCGCTATGACCTTGCGAACCTGAAGACCAGCGCCAAGAAGGATGGCGTAGGCTGGGTGTTGAACGGGCACAAGGGCGTCGTTTATGCTGCGCCGTGGGCCACGCACCTGCTCGTCACCGTGCGCACCGGCGGCGGCCAGCGCGGCCACGACGGCGTATCGCTGTTCCTGATCGACGCGAAGCTGCCCGGCATTGTCCGCCGCGACTATCCCACGGTCGACGGCAACCGTGCGTCCGAAATCTATTTCGAGAATGTCGCGATTCCCGGCGACGCGCTGCTCGGACAGGAAGGGGACGGCCTGCCGCTGATCGAGCAGATCATCGACGAAGCCACGGTCGCGGTATGCGCCGAGGCGACCGGCGTGATGCAGAAGTTGCACGAAGGCACGCTCGAATATACCCAGCAGCGCAAGCAGTTCGGCGTGCCGATCGCCAAGTTCCAGGTGCTCCAGCATCGCATGGTCGACATGTTCATGGAGGTCGAACAAGCCCGTTCGATGACGATCATGGGGACGCTGAAGCTCGATATGCCCGCGGCGGCGCGCATGGCGGCGGTGTCAGCGGCGAAGAACAAGGTTAGCCGCGGCGCGAAGTTTGTCGGGCAGAACGCAATCCAGACCCACGGCGGCATCGGTATCACGCAGGAACTGGCGATCGGCCATTATTTCAAGCGCGCGACGATGATCGAAGGCCAGTTCGGCAGCGCCGACTATCATATGGAGCGCTACGAGCGGCTCGTGCTGGCGGAGTAAGCAGCCAGGCCTGCTCTTCGGGCTTTTTATTTGGAATCGAATCGCTTCTCCTTCTTTGGGGGAGAGGCGATGCGGGCCGCCCGCCACGGGCCACGCTACGTATCCCCTGTTTGATCCCCCGCGCACGAAACGCCCGGCATGTTGCCACCGAGAAAGTCTTCCCGTTGACAGGAAGCCGGCCGTATTCACGCAGCGAAGGAGTCATACGCAGGGGCTGGCAGGCGGCGATACTGTAGGAAAGCGCTTGTCGGCTCGAACCGGAACGATAGGGCGAAGGTGCCGCTAGATTCCCGATAATTTTGGGCTGATCCGTTCCGTCATTATGTAACCCAGCGCAGTTGCCCGCGCTCTGGATAGTGCGGCTTCGCCGCCCGCAATGGGGAATTCGCCCAATGCATCAGTTCTAATAGGCGACATCCACCGCGATCCGCAGCGTGCGGGGGCGAAGCGGGGTCGCGTAGCCGGGCCCGTCCTCGACGAACGGCGTGCCGAGCGAAAAGCGATTGCCGCGGGCGTCGAAAAGGTTGGTGAGGGTCAGCGACAGCCCGCGCCTGGCGTTGCCGAACCGCATCGCGAGACCGGTGTCGACATAGTCGCCCTGACCCTCGCCCAGCACCGGACCGATACCGAGGCGCGACGGACCGACATAGTTGGCCCAGCCGCCAACGCGCAATTCCTCGTCGCCGACCGGCGCGACATAATGGACCGCGCCGCGCACCGCGTGGCTGGCGACATTGGGGATGCGGCCGAGTCGCGCCGGCGCCGCCATCGCGATCGGCGCGATCAGCGACGACAGTTCGTCGACCCGGCTGTGGTTGTAGACGGCGCCGAGTTCGAATGACAGCGCCGGACCCGGCTGCCAGGCGAGCGCGCCTGAAACGCTGGTAATCCGGCCGTTGCCGATATTGGCGGTGGTCGGAAAGCCGCTTGCGTCGATGAAATCAGCCTGGATGTCGCGCCAGCGGCTGTAGGATAGCGAGATATTGGCGTCGAAGGGGCTGGTCCCCCGTTCGCCGAAGCGCACGCCGGCTTCCCATGTCCGCACCTGGTCGTTGCGGAAGCGGCGGACGAAATGGCTGTCGATCGCGAGCCCGCCGGGGCGGAATCCCTCCTGATAGCGCGCATAGAGTGTCAGATTGGCGAAGGGCGAAGCGAGCAGAGAGGCAGAGGGCAGGAGATCGGTTTCGGTCCGTTGCGCGGTGATCGCGCGGCCCGCCATCGCGATGACGAAGGGCACGTCCTCGCCGCTGCCGCCCAGCCGGGCGTGCGACAAGCGCAGCCCGGCGGTCGCAACGAGGCGCGGAAGCAGTTCGAGCGTCGCTTCGCCATAGCCGGTGAACTCGGTGATCCGGTTGGTGACTCCGGTCAGCGGCGCGCGCAGCACCGTAGCGCCATATTCGCGGCGCTGCCGGGTCCGATTGTCGATGACACTCGCGCCGACGACCCAGCCGAGCCCGGCGTGAAAGGGGCGCGACAACCGGCTCTCGCTGACGAGCATGCGCGTTGCACTATATTGGTCGAGCACCTGCGAGGCGTTCTGCTCGCCGGTTGCGTCGAAGCGTTCGTAGAGGCGATGACGGATGAAGGCGTTATATTGGTCGAGCACCTGCGAGGGGTTCTGCTCGCTGGTCGCGTCGAAGCGCTCGTAGAGGCGATGACGGATGAAGGCGTTCGACGACTGGAAATGCAGCCCGTCCCAATCCTTGGCAATGACGATCGTGCCGAGCCCGTAGCGGGCCTTAGCATTTTGTTCGACGAGCGAATTGCGGGTGAGCGGTGGCGCGTCGCGGTCGGCATATTGCGCATCGTCGGAGACGATCGCCTGATAGACGCCGCCGAGGTTGATCGTCCACGCGTCGCCCGCATCGAAGCGGAAGGTCGCACGGCCGCCGCGCACATGGACGCGGTTGATGTCCTTCTGCCCGCGCAGCGGATTGTCGATATAGCCGCCGTCGGTGAGCATGTAGCCGACGAGGCGCAGCGCGTGGCCATCGTCCCCGACCGGCAGGTTGGCGATGGCGGCGATGTCGCCGCCCGGATCGCCATGCTGGGTGATCGAGGCGCCCGCGATCGCCTGCAGCTCCATGGCGCCTGGATTCGGCGCCTTCGGCACGACGCGGATGATGCCGCCGAGCGACCCCGCGCCATAGAGGGTGCCCTGAGGCCCCTCGAGCACCTCCACCGCGTCAACGTCGTACAGGCGCAGGTCGGGATCGGGCGCGTTGTAGCTGAGACGGATGTCGCCCAGATATTGCCCCACGGTCGCCTGCGTCGGCCCGGTAAAGCTCGAATCGGCGATGCCGCGGATGAACAGCTTGTTGCGCCCCGAGCCAAGGTGGGTCGAGGACACCGTCGCTACGCGCGAGAGGATCGAATCCATCCCGCGCTCGCCCCCGAACGCCAGATCGCCGCCATCGAGGATCGTGGCGACGCCCGCGAAACGCGAATAGGGGGTGTCGGCCTTGCTCGCCGTGACGATGATCTCGTCCTCGGGCCGGGCGACGAGATGATCGGGCACCTGCGCCCGCGGCGGCGGCGTTGTGCGCGGTGGCGAGGTTGACCGCCGTGCGATCCGCTGAACCAGCCGGCGCTCGATCCGCCAGCTCGTGTCGCTGACGCGCACGGCGCGCGCCTGCGTTCCGTCGAGCATCCGCCGGATCGCCGCATCGACGCTCATCCGCCCGCGCACCGGGCGGACGCGGCTTTTCCACAGTTCGGCGTCGGCGACGCTGATGCTGACCCCGGCCTGCCGGCTGAGCAGCGGAAGGGCCGCCGACAGATTGCCCTTCGGGACATCGAACATGCACTCCTCGGCCGCCTGCGCCGGCGCGACCAGCGCCAAGGCTGCGCCAGTGACAAGAAGGGGGTTAAACAGGAGGGGGGAGAGCCGGAACCGCATCGTCAGCGCGACAGCACCCAGCCATCGCCCTGCCGCTCGGCGCGCGTCCCCGACAGCGCAGCGAGGTCTGTTACGGTGCGGGCGGGGTGTTTTGCGAGGATCAATGCGCCGCGGAAGCGGGTGTCGGCGGCGTTGGGGGCGATCCGCAGGTCGATGCCCGCGGTGCGCCGCAGGTCTTCCGCCACGTCGGTCAGCGGCGTGTCGTTGTAGACGAGCAGCCCGGTGCGCCAGCCGCCGACGTTGGCGACGTCGATCGCGTGCGGCGCCGGTGCCGCGCGGTCGCCGTCGCGGGCCTCCAGCCCCTGTCCGGCGACGACGCGGACGTTCTCGCGCCGGGGGTTGTAGGCGACCGCACCCTCCGACACCGCCACCGCGGTGCGGCCGTTCGCGCGTACGACGTTGAAGGCGGTGCCGAGGTCGACGAGTTCGGCACCGCCCGCTTCGACGACGAAGGGTTCGTCCGCACGGTGGACGACATGGAACATCGCTTCGCCGCGTTCGAGCCGCGCGAACCGGGGGCGATCGTCGTCGAGGATGAGGAGGGAGGCGCCGTTGACCTCGATCCGCGATCCGTCGGTCAGCGCAAGGGTGCGATGCTCGCCCGCCGCGGTCTCGATACGGCTGGCGCCGTCGAACAGGCCGAGGCTCGAGAGGCTGATGGCCCCGACCAGCGCCGCTGCGACCGCGCCGCCGAACCACGCCCGCCGCGACGGGCCGCGCCGCACGGACGGCTCGGATCGCCGGGTGGGGGGCAGGGCGTCGAGATCGGCATCGAGGCCGGCAATGGCGTCATAGGCCGCGCCGTGCCCCGGATCGGCCGCGAGCCAGTCGGCAAACGCATCCCATTCGGCAAAGCCGGGATCGCGCTGGCGCACGACCCAGTCGATCGCCTGCGCCTCGATGGCGGTATCGCGATCAGGGCGCATCGAATTGCCTCCTTGCCGCCGCGAGCGCGGCATAGACCTTGCGCAGGTCGGCTTCGACCGTGCTGAGGCTCACCCCCATCTCGGCGGCTATATCGCGCTGCTGGACGCCGTCGACCCGGAAACGGCGAAAGATGTGCGCGGAGCGCTCGCCGGTCGCCGCGATCGTGCGTTCGACGATCGCAAGTTGCTCGCGCGAGATCAGCGCGCGCTCGGCCGACGGAGGCTCGGCCGCCGCCGTCTCGCTCCACGCCCGGTCGCGCAGCGCGCGTTGGCGCGCGGCGCGATAGCGGTCGAGCATCAGATTGTTGGCCGATCGCATCACATAGGACAACGGGTTCGCGATCGGCCCGGTCGGCCGTTCGGTCAACCGCATCCACAGGTCCTGAAACAGATCCTCCGCCTGGTCGCCCGCGCCGCGCAGTTCGAGGAAACGGACGACCTGCGCCCGGTGAGCGAGCAATACGCCCTCGATGCCGTGCGCGGCCTCGTCTCGATCGGTCGCCTGGGTCATGAAATACCTGGTTCGGAACGTCGCCTGCAGTGAGCCGGCGCCCACGCCGCCGGCCCGGTCCTCCGGTCCCCTGATGGCGCCGTGATATAGCGCCGCCCGCGACATCCGCAACCGTGACGCGGCGATGCCGGGCGGCATCGAGGTCGGGCGGGGAAGGGTGAGGGCGGTCATGGCTATTGTCCGATGGGCGTCTGGCGGTGGCCGGTTGGCAAGGGGGAAGCATGGGTGAGGAGGGGCGCTTCCCCCTTGCCGCGAGGCCGCCTCGGGGGGTTAGAGGCCGACCCGCAAGCTCGCGCGGAATGCCCAGCCGAAGTGGCTCTGCTGCTCCTCCGCCGACAGTTCGGCGCCAACCTGGAAGACCGAATTGCCGCCGATGCCGCGGATGCGGCCGATCCAGCCGCTGGTGCGCGCATCGGGGGTCAGGGTAAAGGGCGTGCCGTCCTTGAACGAAGCGACCGTCGTGCCGAGCGTCCCGCTGACGATCTCGCGCCGCCCGCCCTCGATCTCGAAACGCGTCCAGCCGTCATATTGGTCGGAACCGCCGAAATCGAGACCGAGCGCCACGGTGCCCGACACCGCCAGTTCGTCGCTGTCGCGGCCGCGGACGTTGAGGTCGAGCGCGTCGCCGCCGCCCGTTTCCTGATAGCCGTCCTCCTTCAGCTTGTAATAGTCGACCGCGACCGTCGGGCGGAAGGACAGGCCGCCGAGGCGCCCGTCGTGCGCGACCGAACCCGAAGCCGACCACAGCGTCGCGTCCCATTTGCCGCGCATCGTCTTTTCGATCGCCTTGCCGTCCACCTCGGTGCGGAAGACGCGCGTGCCCTTCAGGCTGACCGGGGCGCCCGACACGCGGGCGTTGGCCAGCCAGCCGTTCGAGCGCAGCCGCCAGTGGAGCGCGCCCTCCCATTGGCTGGAGCTGACCTCGTTGTCGTTGCTGCCGTTGCTGTCCTTGCCGCTGAGGAAGGCGACCGACCCGCCGAAATTGCCGACGCCGGTCTCGATCTCCGCCCCGAGCGAAATGCCCCAGCCCGAGACGTCGTAGCTCGCGGTGTTGCCGAGCCCCTTGGACGTGCCCCAGACTGCCTGGTTGACCCAATAGCCCCATTTCCCCTCGTCCTGATAGGGTGCGTTGGGGTCCTGAAGGTGGCGCGCCAGCGCGCGCGAGCCCGAAGTGAGCGTTTCGAACACCCCGCCTTCATGTTCGGGGAGCATCTGCTGCATCTGGCCGCGGAACTGTTCGCCATCGGTGATCCCGAGAAAGGCGCCCTCGATCGCCTCGTCGGCGGTGAGCGCCTCGAACACCGCGTCGAAGGCGCCCGCTTCGGAGCGGTTGAGGCCGAGTTCGGCCACGCTCTTGCGCGAGACATCGACGATGATCTGGGTCGCGGTCGAACTCAGCACGCCCTTGTAGAGGAAGGGAAGCAGCGTCGTTTCGGTGGTCAGCTTGTCGGCGCCGGTCAGCGACCCGGCGGTGACGACGATATGTTCGCCCTCGGCATTTTCGATGCTCGACAGCTTGAGCGCGAGCTTCGATCCTTCGCCGAAGCCGGCATTGCCCTGCACCGTCAGCGCGGTTCCGGCAGCGCCGTCGTCGAGCGTCACGCCGAGGACGCCGTTCCCCGCGACCGAAAGCGACGCAATGGTCGCGGCGCCGGTCACGTCGAACGTGCCGCCGTCGACGCTCACCGCCAGCCCCTGCGCATTGGAGAGACGGCCCGAGAACAGGGCTTTGCCGGCGATCGACAGCGTATCCGCGCCGCCGCCGAAATCGACGTCGCCCCGGAAACTCGATGTGCCCGCGAGCGTCATGCTGTCGTTGCCGCCGCCGAAGCTGGCGTTGCCGGTATAGGCCGCGTCGCCCGAGAGCTTGAGCTGGTTGTCGCCGGCGCCGAAAGAGGCGTTGCCCTTCACCGTGCCGTCGGCGACATCGAAGATGTCGCTGCCGGCGCCGAAGCGCAGGTCGCCGACGATGGAGGGCGCGGCGACGCCCGCCGCGACCTCGGTCTGCTTCACGGTCGCGCCGGCGCCGTTCGCCGACAGGTCGATCGCGACATTGCGACCCGAGCCCGCCGCGGCGCCGGTGGCGCTGATCGTGCCGCTGTTTTCGATCAGGTCGACGGCTCCCGACGCGTCGAAGATCGCGCGCGCGGTGCCGTCCTCGCCGCTCGCCTTCGCGCTGATCGTGCCGCTGTTGCGGACCAGCGCCACATCGGCGCCGCTGTCGATGCGCAGCGCGGTGGAGATGGCCGTCGCCGTGCCGCCGCCCGCGGCCTCGACCTTGCCGGCGACGCGGACCTCCGGAACCGTCGCGCCGGCACCGATCAGGATCGCGGTCGCCGAACTGTCCTTCGACAGCGCGCTGACCGTCCCGGCGACGCCCATGCCACCCGCGATGTCAACCGCGCCGCCCATGCCGCCGATCTGCAGGCCGAGCCCGTCGATACCTGCGTAGAGCCCGTTGCCCGTGACGGTGCCGTCGATGATCAGCCCGAAGCCGGTTCCGGTGCCCGCAACCGCGCCGATCGCGATATCCCGGCCCGTCGCGCCGATCCGCATCGCGGGCGCCGATCCATAGGAGCGGACCGCGGCGGAGCCTTCCTTCGCGTCCTCGATGCCGTCATTATCCTTGTCGGTGCCCGTTCCGCTGCCGTCCTTCGGCGGCACGGCGAGGATGATGCCGCCGGTCACATCGCCCTCAATCGACAGCGCCGGACCGCCAATCAGCAGATCGTCGGCATCGAGCTTCGACGGGTCGGCCGGCGGGGTCGTGGTGCGATAGCCGGTCGCCGTCAGGCTTCCCTGCACGACGAGCGCGCCGTCGATGTCGCCCGCCAATCGCGCCGCGGTGGCGTTCTGGCCCGTCGCGGCAATGGTCCCGGCCAGCCGGACATTGCCCGTCACATCCTGCAACCCGACGCCCAGCGCATTGTCGCCGAGCACGGTGACGGTACCGTCGTTGGTGAACTTGCCGGTCAGGGGGCCGCCGAGCCGGATGCCCGCCGAATCATTGCCCTCGATCGTGATCGCGCCCGAATTGACGATATCGCCCGTGAAGGCGCCGCCGGTCGCGATTCCCGTGCGGTTGCGGCCGACGGCGAAGGGTCCGTCGATGTCGCCATCATTGTCGATGTCGGTCGGTGCGTAGGATTCGTCGATGATGATCTTGCCCGTCGCCGCGTTGGTGATCGAACCCGTCGTTCCCGCGCCGGCGAAGATTCCGGTGGCGTCGTCGGCGTCGCCGATCGCGATCGTGCCTTCGTTCGCGACCTTGTGGTTGCTGTCGATGGTCACGGCGGTGCCGCCGGTCGGCTTGATCGAACCGTCCTTGCCGATCCGGATGTCGTCGGCTGCGCCGGCGTTGACCGTGGAGGTCCGCACCGGGGTCGTCGTGGCGGTGCCGATCGTCGTTTCGGCATGAACGGGCACCGCCGTCATGGCGGCAAGGCAGGTCGATGCCAGCAGGGTCTTGCGCATGGAAATCCTCTTTTGATCGCAGGGAATGTCCTCCCGGGACAATCGCAAGACGGAGCCGCCACGCCGCGGCCTTGAAACATATTTTCCGGACAGGCGTTTTCCGGGTGAAAGCCGGGGGAGGGCCGATCACGCGGAACAGTTCATCGCGTAATTCCAAGCATCTATCCCGACGACATGCCGAAGCCGGCAACCTTCCGGAACGATTCCGGAATGGCGCACGTTGCGCTCCTCGATCTGCATGGAACGGCAGATTGAGCGCGGGGAGGACCATTTTTTCTCTCCGCCGCGCAGTCAATTCAAGGAGAGATCATGCGTAAGAATGCGATTATGTCCGTCGTGGCGGCGAGTTTCCTCATTTCGCCGGTCGCCGTGTTCGCCCAGTCGACAGACACTCCGGCTCCGACGGAAGAACCCGCGCCGGCGCCGACCGAAGAACCGGCCCCCGCGCCGGCACCGCAGCCCACCGAAGAGCCGGCGCCCGCCCCGACGGACGAGCCCGCGCCCACTCCGACCGAAGAGCCGGCACCGGCTCCGGGCCCGCAGGCCTGATCCAACCGGATCGGAAAAGAAGAAGGGCGGCCGGCGCGATCCGGCCGCCCTTTTTCTGTCCCATACCCCCTCTATAGGCTGTCCGGGGGGCGGGCCGAGCGAACGGCGGACGACCTCGACCTTGAGCGGCCCCACATATTTGTCGGGGACATTTCCGAGGGGGAAGGGGCATGACGGGGGGAAGCGACAGATCCGATCCCATGGCGTCGCGAACGAGCCTCGCCGATCTGTCGCCGGCCTATTTCGGACTGGTCATGGCCACCGGCATCGTCTCTCTCGCGGCCTCGATGATGGCGCATCCGAACATCGCCCGCGCGCTGTTCTATCTCAATATCGTGCAATATGCCGTGCTGTGCCTGCTGTATGCGGCGCGGGCGTGGCGCTATCCGCGCCGGTTCTTCGGCGATATGGTCGAACATCTGACCGGGCCGGGCTATTTCACGGCGGTCGCCGGCACCTGCATTCTGGCGAGCCAGTTCCTCATTCTCGACGGCAATGTCGCGGCGGGCAAGGCGCTGTGGCTGTTCGCCGCCATCCTCTGGCTTTGCCTGACCTACACGATCTTCACCGCCCTGACGGTGCGGCACAACAAGCCGACGCTCGACAAGGGGATCAGCGGAAGCTGGCTTCTGGCGGTGGTGGCGACGCAGGCGATCTCCGTTTCCAGCGCGCTGCTCGCCGCGCGCATCGGCCAGCCCTACCGGCTCGAGTTCAACCTGCTGGCGCTGTCGATGTGGCTGTGGGGCGGCATGCTCTATATCTGGATGATGTCGCTGATCTTCTATCGCTATGTCTTCTTTCATTTTTCGCCGGGCGACCTCGCGCCGCCCTATTGGATCAACATGGGCGCGATGGCGATCTCGACGCTGGCCGGCTCGCTGCTCATCCTGAACGCGCCCCACGCGCCGTTTCTGACATCGCTGCTGCCGTTCCTGAAGGGGTTCACGGTGTTCTACTGGGCGACGGGAACCTGGTGGATCCCGATGCTGGTCCTGCTCAGCATCTGGCGCCACGGTTACGAGCGTTTCCCGCTGCGCTACGACCCGCTTTACTGGGGCGCGGTGTTTCCGCTCGGCATGTACGCGGCCAGCACATGGCAGATGAACCGCGCAATGGAGCTCGATTTCCTGTTCGCGCTGCCCCGCGCCTTCTTCTGGATCGCCCTGACCGCGTGGACGATCACATTCTACGGCATGCTGCGCGCGCTGATACGCGGGGCGCGGCCGAGCCGGGGCTGATCCTTCCGAGCGGGGTGCCATATTGGCGGACAGGGTGGGATTCGAACCCACGGTGAGCTTGCACCCACGGCGGTTTTCAAGACCGCTGCCTTAAACCACTCGGCCACCTGTCCTTTGCGGACGCCATAGCGTGCGGATGACGCGCGGCAAGCGAAACATCCCGCCACGGCCCGGCGCGGCTTTGACTCGGGTCGTCGCAGCATCGCGCGTTCAAGGCTGGTGCATCGGCGTCATTCCTTGCCTATGGGTAAGCGATGACACGCAGCAAGCAATTCGGATTCGGGCGCCTTTTCCGTTCTTCGGCCACGATATTGTCGGCTTGGCTGCTGGCCGCTTCGGCGCCGGTGCAGGCCCAGGCGAGCGGCGACGCGGGGTTCGATACCTATGTCCAGTCGCTGTGGCCCAAGGCGCAGGCGCGCGGCGTATCGCGAACGACCTTCGACAGCGTGACGGCGGGGCTGCGCTACAATGCGCGGGTGGTGGCGCTCGACCGCGACAATCTGGGCAGTCCGCCGACGCCCGATACGCCGATTCCGGCCTTCGCACCGTACAAGGCCAAGCATGTCGACGCCGCGCGGATCAACGGCGGGCGGCGCGTCCACGACCGGCTGCTGCCGCTGCTGTCGCGCATCGAGCAGCGCACGGGTGTTCCGACGAGCATCATGATCGCGATCTTCGGCCACGAAACCGCCTATGGCGCGGTGACGGGCAATTTCGACCTGCCCGAAGCGCTCGCGACGCTCGCCTATGAGGGGCGGCGGCGCAGCCTGTTCGAGCCCGAGTTCCTCGCGACGCTGGAAATGGTCGAGAAGGGCGTGCCGCGCAGCGTGCTGAAAGGAAGCTGGGCCGGCGCCTTCGGCTATCCGCAATTCCTGCCGTCGGTCTATCTGCAGGTCGCCGAGGACGGCGATGGCGACGGCGTCGCGCGCATCTGGTCGAGCGAAGCCGACGCGGTCGAATCGATCGGCGCCTATCTGCGCCGCGCCGGCTGGCGGCAGGGCGAGCCGTGGGGCGTCGCGGTGCGCGTTCCGGACGGCTTCGACCGCGTCCGCTTCGCGACGCGCCTCCAGCCGACGCGCTGTCCGCGAGTGTTCGCGCGCTACAGCCGCTGGCGCAGCATGGCCGAATGGCGCGCCGACGGGTTCCAGCCGATCGGCGGCCGCTGGCCCGACGGCGCGATCCAGGCGACGCTGCTCGAGCCCGACGGCCCGGGCAAGACCGCCTATTTGCTGACCGGCAATTATCGTGCGATACTCGACTATAATTGCTCCAACTTTTATGCGCTGTCTGTGGGGTTGCTGGCCGATGAGATCGATCGTTAGGGGCGGGGTACTGGCCGGAGCGGCGTTGCTGCTGTCGGCCTGTGGAGGTTTCGGCGGCGCGCGCGGCGGGTCCGCTCCGGTGCCCGCGACCGCCGACGGCCCGGCGATGCTGGGCGAACCCTATGCGATCGGCGGCGTCACCTACACCCCCGCCGATATCCCCGATTATGACGAGGTCGGCTACGCGGGCCTGTATGGCGATGAACGCGCCGGAAACCCCACCGCGAACGGCGAGACCTTCGAGCCCGCCGCGATCAGCGCGGCGCACAAGACGCTGCCGCTGCCGAGCTATGTCGAGGTCACCGCGCTCGATACCGGACGCACGATCCTGGTGCGCGTCAACGATCGCGGGCCGATGGCGAACGACCGGCTGATCGACCTGTCGCGCGGCGCGGCGCAGCAGCTCGGCCTGACCGACGGCGTGGCGGCGGTGCGCGTGCGGCGCACCAATCCGCCCGCCGCCGAAAGGGCGCAGCTTCGCGCGGGCCGGGCGGTGCCCGAGCGGCTGGCCACTCCCGATTCGCTGCTCGCCATCCTGCGCACCAAGCTGAAGGAGGTGCCGAAACCCAAGCCCGCCATAGTCGCGGCGCCGCAGCCGGCCGCCCCGATCGCGTCGGGCCACGCGAAGCCGGGCGACGACCGCTTCATCGTCGAGGGGCCCGCTGCAACGCCCGCGCCCAAGGCACCGGAAAAGCCCGCGGCGGCGCCGGCAGCGACCGGCGGCGGCTATGTCGTGCAGGTCGCGGCGTTCAGCACCGAAGCGCGCGCCGCCGCCGCGGCGAAGACTGTCGGCGGCACGGTAAGCCGGGCCGGCAAACTGTGGCGCGTGCGGATCGGCCCCTTCGCCAGCGACGGCGAGGCGCAGGGCGCGCTGGGCAAGGCGAAGGCCAAGGGGTTCCGCGACGCCGTCGTTATACGCGACCGCTGAGGCGCCTCGCATGATGTCGCAACGCTTCCCGATCGCCAAGGGCGGTGGCGCCGCGCTGGCCGCGACGCTGGCGCTGCTGCTGGCGCCGGCCGCGGCGCCCGCCGACGGCGGTCCGCCCGCGGCGCCGGTCAGCCGCCCGCTCTATGTGACGCAGGCGCCGATCGTGATGCTGAAGGACATGGATTCGGGCGCCATCCTGTTCGAGCGCGGCGCCGACAAGCGCTTTGCGCCGGCGTCGATGGCCAAGGTGATGACCGCCTATGTCGTGCTCGACCTGATCGAGAGCGGCAAACTGTCGCGCGACGCCGTCTTCACCGTCAGCGAGGCGACGTGGCGGAAATGGAACGGCGGCAACGGCGGATCGACGATGTTCCTGCGCGCGGGAGAGAAGGTTTCGGTCGACGAACTGCTGAAGGGGCTGATCACCGTTTCGGGCAATGACGCCGCGGCGGCGCTGGCGGTCGGCATCGACGGCAGCGAGGGAGCTTTCGTCAAGCGAATGAATGTAGTGGCGGCCAGGATTGGCATGACGTCGAGCCGATTCGGAACCCCGAGCGGCTGGCCCGACGGCGGTATCACCAAGGTCAGCGCGGCCGACCTGATCACGCTGGCCGACCGGCTGATCCGCGACCATCCCAAGGGCTATGCGCGCTATTTCGCGATCCCCAAACTCCAGCATGGCAAGGCGCCCGACGGCACGCCGATCGTCCAGCCGAACCGCAACCCGATCCTCGGACGCTTTGCCGGTGCCGACGGGCTCAAGACCGGACACACGGCCGAGGCGGGCTATTGCTTTCTCGGCTCCGCGAAACGGGACGGCCGGCGGCTGATCATGGTCGTCGCCGGCATGACCAGCGAAAAAGCACGCCGCGACGAGGCCGAACGGCTGATGAACTGGGGCTTCGGCGCGTGGGAAGGGCGCGAGATCGCCTCCGCCGGCGCTGCCGTCGGCCGTCTCGCCGTCGAGCGGGGGAGAGCCCCGGCGGTCGCCGCCGAAGCGGCGATCCCGGTGCGCATGACGGTGCCCAGGGGCTATCAGGGCGGATTTCGCGCGACGATGCGCGCCACGGCGCCGCTGACCGCGCCGGTCGCGCGCGGCGACCGGATCGCCGAGCTGGTCGTCGCGCCCGACGGCCTGCCGCCGCAAACCACCCCGCTGCTGGCCGCCGCCGACGTCGGCCGGGGCGGTTGGTGGGCGCGCATGCGCACCGGCCTCTATCGGCTGACCGGCTGGTGAGCGGGCGCTTCGTCACGCTGGAGGGCGGGGAGGGGGTCGGCAAGTCGACCCAGATCTGCGCACTTGCCGCCGCGCTCGCCGCGCGGGGACTCGAGACGCTCGTCACGCGCGAGCCGGGGGGCAGCCCCGGCGCCGAGGCGATCCGCGCGCTGCTGATGGAGGGTGCCGACGACCGCTGGGACGCGCGCAGCGAGGCACTGCTGTTCGCCGCCGCGCGCGCCGACCATGTCGCGCGCACGATCCGCCCGGCGCTCGCGCGCGGGGCGTGGGTGCTGTGCGACCGCTTCGTCGATTCGTCGCGCGCCTATCAGGGCGGCGGCGGCGGGATCACCGACGCCGATATCCTGATGCTCCACGGTTTCGGATCGCTGGGGCTATTGCCCGACCGGACCTTCCTGCTGACCGCGCGCGCCGAGGAGGTCAGGCGCCGCCTGGCGGTGCGCGATGCCGACGGCGCCGACCGCATGGGAAGCAAGCCGGACGATTATCAGGCGCGGCTCGTCCGCCGCTTCGCCGAAATGGCGGCCGCCGAGCCCGACCGCTGGCGCGTTATCGACGCCGAGGCACCAGCGGAGGCGGTCACCGCCGCGATCCTGGCCAGCCTTGCGGACTGGCTGCCGTGATGATCGGGCATCAGGAGGCCGAGAAGGCCATCATCGACGCGTGGAGCGCCGGGTGCCTGCATCATGCGTGGCTGCTCGCCGGGCCGCAGGGCATCGGCAAGGCGGCCTTCGCGTCGCGCGTCGCGCGCTTCCTTGCCACCCACGATGCCGGTGGAGAGGGTGGGGCGATCGCGCTCGACGACCCCGGCGACGGCGCGGCGGGGCGGCTGGTCGAGGCGGGCAATCATCCCGAGATCGTCCGGCTGGAACGCCAGCCCAAGGAGAAGGGCAAGGAGCTCGCGCGCAACATCACCATCGATCAGGTGCGCACGATGATCCGGCGCCTGTATCTGTCGCTGTCGCTCGGCCACTGGCGCGTGGTGATCATCGACGCGGTCGACGATCTCGAGACCGACGGCGCCAATGCGCTGCTCAAGACGTTGGAAGAGCCGCCGGCGCGGACGGTGTTTCTGCTGGTCAGCCATTCACCGGGCCGCTTGCTGCCGACGATCCGGTCGCGGTGCCGGACCCTGCGTTTTCAACCGCTTGACCCTGACGTCATGACGGCGTGGCTGCACGAATTGCGCCCGATGCTCGACCGCGCAGAGGCGCGCGCGATCGTCGCGGCGTCGGGCGGGGTGCCGGGCAAGGCGCTGGCGCTGATCGACAGCGACGTCGCCGCGATGGAGAAGAAGCTGCTCGCGATCGCGGCGGGCGGCGATCCCGACAACCGGCTGCGCGAGGCGCTGGCGCGCGAGGTCGGGGGGGCGAGCAATCGGGCGCGGCTGGAACTGGTGATCGACATCGTACCGGGTCTGCTCGCGCGGCTCGCCCGCGAACGCCCGGTGAGCGAGATCGCGCCGGTGCTCGCCGGTTGGGACCGCGTGCAGCGCACCGTCCGCGACGCGGTGCGCGGATCCTACGACGGGGCGATGGTCGGGTTCGAGATCGGCAATTGCCTGGCGGAACTGGCGCCGCGCGAGGGGTGAGGGGCCGGATTTGGATGCTGTCCGGCTAGAAACCGTTCCGCGGCGAAAGCCGGGGTCCACGCGGGACAGCGCTATACCATCTGGACCCCGACTTTCGTCGGGGAACGAACCTTAGGGTCAGGACCCTAATTTGCCTGAAGACAGATATGCCGGTTTGTTTCAGCACGACGATGATGAAAGGAGAGCTATCGATCCGCTTCCAGCCTTTGTGAAGGCCCGGCCCTTTCCCAACGGCGCCGCAGCCGCTAAGGCGCGCGCATGTCCGCAGAGAAAATCCCCTTCTACATCACCACCGCGATCAGCTATCCCAACGGTCGCCCGCATATCGGCCATGCCTATGAGGCGATCGCGACCGACGTCATGGCGCGGTTCCAGCGCGCACAGGGGCGCGACGTGCGGATGGTCACCGGCACCGACGAGCATGGGCTGAAGATGTTCCAGACGGCGCGCGATCAGGGCCGCGCGACGATCGATCTCGCCGATGAAATGTCCGGTTATTTCCGCGAGATGTACGCCAAACTGAATATCGGCTACGATCATTTCATGCGCACGTCGGACCCTGCGCACCACCGGGCGTCGCAAGCGATTTGGCGCGCGATGGAGGCGAACGGCGACCTTTATCTCGACCGCTACGAGGGCTGGTATTCGGTTCGCGACGAGGCCTTCTACGACGAGGATGAACTGACCGAAGGGGAAGGGGGCGTCCGCCTTTCGCCGCAGGGCACGCCGGTCGAGTGGACGGTCGAGGAAAGCTGGTTCTTCCGCCTGTCGGCCTATCAGGACCGGCTGCTCGCGCTGTATCGCGATCATCCCGATTTCATCCGTCCCGAAAGCCGGCGCAACGAGGTGCTGCGCTTCGTCGAGGGTGGGCTCAAGGATCTGTCGATCTCGCGCACCAGCTTCGACTGGGGGGTGCCGGTGCCGGATTCGCCGGGGCACGTCATGTATGTGTGGGTCGACGCGCTGACGACCTATCTGTCGGGGATCGGCTATCCCGACCGCGACGGCGAATTCGATCGCTTCTGGCCCGCCGACATTCACATGATCGGCAAGGATATCGTGCGTTTTCATACGGTTTACTGGCCGGCTTTCCTGATGAGCGCCGGTCTGCCGCTGCCGAAGCAGGTGTTCGGGCACGGCTTTCTGCTCAATCGCGGCGAGAAGATGTCGAAATCGCTCGGCAATGTCGTCGATCCGATGGACCTCGCCGAACGCTTCGGGGTCGATACGCTGCGCTATTATCTGCTGCGCGAGGTGAGCTTCGGCCACGACGGCAGCTATTCGGCCGAGGCGATCGTGCGCACCGCCAATGCCGACCTGGCGAACAGCTTCGGTAATCTGGCGCAACGCAGCTTGTCGATGATTTTCAAGAATCTGGACGGCGACGTTTCGTCGGATTATCAGGAGGCGCCCGAGGATGCGGCGCTGCTGGCCGACGTGCTGGCGATGGCGCGCGACCGGCTGCCGCGTGCGTTCGGCGATCTCGCTTTCTCGGTGGGCATCGAGGACTGGCTGCGCGCGGTCTTCGCGTGCAATCAATATGTCGACACGCAGGCGCCGTGGGCGCTGCGCAAGACCGATCCCGAGCGGATGCGCGCGGTGCTGATGACGCTGTTCCAGGCGGTGCGCGCGCTGGCGATCGCGATCCGTCCCGTGGTGCCTGCCTCGGCCGACCGGCTGCTCGACCAGATGGGCGTCGCCGCGCGCGACAGCGCGGCGCTCGCCGACGACGGCTGGTTCGCGGCGCTGGCGGCGAGCGGCTTCGCGGTCGGCCAGCCGGTGCCGATCTTCCCGCGCCTCGACCTGCCCGACGGGGAGGAGGCGGCCGCCTGATGCTCGTCGATTCGCATTGCCACCTCAATTACAAGGGACTTGCCGAACGGCAGGGCGAGGCGCTTGCCCGCGCGCGCGCGGGCGGCGTGACCGCGATGCTCAACATCGCGACGCGCGAGAGCGAATGGGACGCGGTGCTCGCGGTGGCCGAGGCGAACGCCGACGTCTGGGCGAGCGTCGGAATCCATCCGCACGATGCCGACGGCCATCCCGACGTCGACACCGCGAAGCTGGTCAAGCGCGCCGCGCATCCGCGCGTGATCGGCATCGGCGAGACGGGGCTCGACTATTATTACGACAAGAGCGACCGGGGGCGGCAGCGCGACAGTTTCCGCCGGCATATCCATGCCGCGCAGCAGAGCGGGCTGCCGATCATCGTCCATACGCGCGAGGCCGAGGCCGACACGCTGGCGCTGCTGGGCGAGGAGATGGGCAGGGCGCCCTATGCCGGCGTGATCCACTGCTTCACCGCGAGCGACGATTTTGCGCGCGGGGCGCTCGACCTCGGCCTCTATATCTCGATCTCGGGCATCGTGACCTTCCGCAACGCCGCCGACCTGCAGGCAACGGCGCGCTGGCTGCCGCAGGAGCGGCTGCTCGTCGAGACTGACGCCCCCTTCCTCGCCCCGGTCCCGCACCGCGGCAAGCCCGGCGAACCCGCTTTCGTCGCCGACACGCTGGCCTTTCTCGCCGAACTGCGCGGCGAGGACCGCGACGCGCTCGCGGCCGCGACCAGCGAAAATTTCTATCGCCTTTTCAACAAGGCGCAGCCATGACGTCGCACCGCATATGAAACTGCGGATTCTGGGTTGCGGAACGTCCTCGGGGGTACCGCGCATCGGCGGCGACTGGGGACGCTGCGACCCCGACAATGCGCGCAACTTGCGCAGCCGTGCCTCGATCCTCGTTTCGCTCGGTGGGTTCCGGCTGCTCGTCGACACCAGCCCCGACATGCGGCTCCAGCTGCTCGACGCGGGGGTGGGCGAGGTCGATGCGGTGATCTGGACGCACGAACATGCTGACCATTGCCACGGGCTCGACGATCTGCGGCAGATCATGCATCTGCGCGGCTCGGCGGTGCCGGCCTATGCGCGCGGCAATGTGCTCGACATATTGAAATGGCGCTTCACCTATGCCTTTGCCGGCAACGCCGGCTATCCGGCGTCGGTCGATCCGATCGATCTGGCCGATCATCAGGCGATCGGGCCGATCGAAGTGTCGGCAATCGACATGCCGCACGGGCCAATCAAGGCGACCGGGCTCATCTTCAGCGACGGTGCGCACAGGATCGGCTACGCCACTGATTTTTCGAGATTTACCGACGATATGGTCGATTTCTTCCAGGGCGTCGACCTGTTCGTCATCGATGCGCTGCGCCGCTATCCGCACCCGACGCATCCGCATCTGGCGATGACGCTCGAAGGACTGAGCAAGGTCGGCGATCCGCGCGCGATCATCACGCACATGGACAACACCATGGATTATGACGAACTGGCGGACGAATTGCCGCCGGGCGTCGAACCGGGCTATGACGGGTTGGAGGTGCAGCTATGACGATGGAAACCGGCGCCAACATCCTGTGGTTCGCGATGGCCTTCACGTTGGTGCTGAGCGCGCTGGTCGTGCGGCGGCTGCCGGCGGCCGACTGGATCAAGATGGGGCTCGCCTGGGTGGCGATCTTCGCGCTCGTGTTCCTGGCGATCCGAACCTATCAGCTCGCCGCGGGGTGAGGTCCACCTCCCTTCCCGTATCGAATGATATTTAACATAATATATATTATCGGATAAATATATGCCCCAGGATGCGACCGACTCCCTTCCATCCCCCATCGGCCGGCTGCTCGCGGTCATGCGGCGGTTGCGCGATCCCGACAGCGGATGCGAATGGGATCTGGCGCAGGATTTCGCGACGATCGCGCCCTATACGATCGAGGAAGCCTATGAGGTCGCCGACGCGATCGCCGGCGGCGATCCTGCCGCAATATGCGACGAACTCGGCGACCTGCTGCTTCAGGTCGTCTTTCACAGCCAGATCGCGGCCGACAAGGGCCTGTTTGATTTCGACGACGTCGCCACCGCGATCGCCGACAAGATGGAACGGCGCCATCCGCATATCTTCGGCGACGCCCGCACCGGCGAAGTCCGCCAGCAATGGGAGCAGATCAAGGCCGCCGAACGCGCCGCCGATGGACCCAAGGGCGCGCTCGACGGCGTCGCGCTGTCGCTGCCCGCGCTGCTGCGTGCGCAGAAATTGCAGGCGCGCGCCGCGCGCGTCGGCTTCGACTGGCCCGACGCCGAAGGGCCGCGCGCCAAGATCGCCGAGGAACTGGCCGAAGTCATGGCGGCCGACAGCGATGCCGCGCGCTTCGAGGAGGTCGGCGACCTGCTGTTCGCGGCAGTCAACTATGCCCGCCACCTGGGCATCGACGCCGAAGAGGCGCTGCGCGCTGCGAACGACAAGTTCGCCCGGCGCTTTGCAGCCGTCGAGGCGCGCGCCGGGCCGGACATGGGCGACCTGCCGCTCGACACGCTCGAGGCGCATTGGCAGGCGGTCAAGAAGGCTGAGCGGAGCTAAAGGCGGCGAGTTCGCTTTCAACCACCTTCCGCATATCTCCCCCGAGCTTGGGAAGCAGCGCGCGCAGGCGGCCCGCCACCATTCGCCTGCGATCAGGGGTGCTGTTCGGCAAAGAATCCCATATCGCCGCCCTCAGAAGGAGTTCCACTCTGGTTTCTCCCATCGGCAGGGCGTCGGCCGCCATTATGACCGCTTCAAACGAGCATGGCGGCAGGTAAACGGGCTGCGGCGGCGCACCGATGAGAAAATAGTCGCGAATAACGCGTTCCCGCATCGAGCCGGATGGTCCCGAGATCAAGTCATGAACAGCCTCCACGCAGGCAGGCTTCTCCTCGACGCTCTCATTCATGTTGCGAGTCGCGGCGTCGCCGTCGTGGACGGTCCGATCGTCACCGCAGCCTTGCAGGGTCAAGGCCGCGAGGCACAGCCCCGCACGGCGCAATCGGCGCGACGACTTCATGCCCCCCACAGCCGTTCGAAGCGCGCGCGGTCGGCGGGGTCGAGCCGCACGGTCAGCAGATGGCCGTCGCCCTGCGGTTCGTCGGCCAGCACTTCGCCGCGCGCGTGCAGCCATGCCATCGCCTCGCCCTGATCGAAGCGCAGGCGCACACGCAGCAGTTCGTGCCGCGCGGTCAGTTCGGCGGCCATCAGGACGCGCGCTGCCTCGACCCCCTCGCCCGTCGCCGCGGAGATCGGCGCGACGTCGGGGCGACGCGCTGCCATCGCCTCGATCTCGGCGCGACGCTCGGGATCGGCGGTGTCTATCTTGTTCCATATCTCGATCTGCGCGATCGGTCGGGCGCGGTCTTCGCCATCCCCTTCACCGCCGCCTGCTTCATTGACGCCCAGCGAATCGAGAATCGCGCGCACATCGGCATATTGCGCGTCGGTGTCGGGATGAACGATGTCGCGGACGTGGACGATCAGGTCGGCGGTCGTGACCTCCTCCAGCGTCGCGCGGAAGGCCGCGACGAGTTCGGTCGGGAGGTCGGAGACGAATCCCACCGTGTCGGACAGGATCGCCTTGTCGATTCCAGGCAGGCGGATTTCGCGCATCGTCGGGTCGAGCGTCGCGAAGAGCATGTCTTCCGCCATGACGTCACTGCCGGTCAGCCGGTTGAAAAAGGTCGACTTTCCGGCATTGGTGTAGCCGACCAGCGCGATCACCGGCCACGGCGCGCGCTGCCGCTTGGCGCGCTGGAGCTGGCGCGTGCGGCGCGCATCGTCGAGCTGGCGGCGGATGCGCGCCATCCGGTTGCGGATCATTCGGCGGTCGGCCTCGATCTGCGTTTCGCCGGGACCGCCGAGAAAGCCGAAACCGCCGCGCTGGCGTTCGAGGTGGGTCCAGCTGCGCACCAGCCGCCCGGCCTGATAGTCGAGGTGGGCGAGTTCGACCTGAAGCCGCCCCTCCGCCGTCGCGGCGCGTTCGCCGAAGATTTCGAGGATCAGCCCGGTACGATCGATCACCTTGGCGCCGAACTCGGTTTCGAGATTGCGTTGCTGGATCGCGGTCAGGGCCGCGTCGACGATGACGAGCTGCGCCGCGTTTTCGGCGATGCCGGGCTTGATCGCCTCGATCTGGCCGGCGCCGATCAGCGTCGCGGCGCGCGTCTGGCGCAGACGTAGCGGATGCACGGCCACCACATCGAGACCGATGGCCAGCGCGAGCCCTTTCGCTTCGGCAACGCGCGCGTCGAGGTCGCGCGAAAGCCCCTGCCCGTGCCATTCGGGCACGACCAGCACCGCCGCGGCACCGCGCGTCACCTCGCCCTGTGCGGCGTCGTCCATTGGATCAGTCGCCGGAGTCGCCTTCCCCGCTGTCGGCCAGATTGATCGGACCGTTCGGCTGCACCGTCGAGATCGCATGCTTGTAGACGAGCTGAACCTGCCGTTCGCGCTCGAGCAGCATGCAGAACAGGTCGAACGCAACGATATCGCCCTGCAGCATCACACCGTTGACGAGGAACATCGTCACCGATTCCTCGGACCGGCGCACCGCGTTCAGGAACACGTCCTGCAACGCCTTCCCCTTGCTGGGCGGCGCGTCGCGGACATTGTCGCCGAGCAGCGCCAGGTCGAAATCGTGCGACGGCATGATCGTCGAGATCGCATGCTTGTAGACAAGCTGCGACTGCCCGTCGCGGCGGAGCAGCAGCGAGAAATTGTCGAACCAGGTGATGATCCCCTGAAGCTTGACGCCCTTGACGAGGAACATCGTCACCGGGGTCTTGCTGCGGCGCAGGGCGTTTAGGAAAAGATCTTGAAGATTCTGGGTTTTATCGGACACATTGGCCTCCTGTTCTTGGCGGCAAAAGCCGCAGCGCGACACCGGCGGCGCCGGCAGCCTGCATCTTCGCAGGCGCAATATGGGGCAAAGCGCGGCACAGGTCCAGTGGACTCTATACTATGGAAAAGGCGGGATGTTCCCGCGAAGCGGGTCCGAAGCGCACGCTTGTCGCCGGAGCCCGCTCCGACCGGTGTCATTTCGAACCGGTCGGCGACGGTTCTCGGCGCGCGTTCGCCCACCCAGGGCGGCGTGCCATAAACCTGCACCGCCCCTTTTTCCATTCGTGTCGAGCGAAGTCGAGACGCCATCGGCCTTGCGCCATGCTGATGGGTGTCTCGACTTCGCTCGACACGAACGGGACGAGGGGTCAGATTTAAGGCTCGATGCTTTAGAAAGACTCGTCATTGCGAGCGGCAAAGCCGCGCGGCAATCCAAAGTCATCAGGGTCTAGCCGTCGCCGTCGGGATGCTCGGTGAGGCCCAGCAGCTTGAGTTTGCGGTGCAGCGCGGAGCGTTCCATGCCGATGAAGGTCGCGGTGCGCGAGATATTGCCCGAGAACCGGTTGATCTGGATGCGCAGATATTCGCGCTCGAAATTCTCGCGCGCTTCCTTGAGCGGGATCGCGGTGATCGATTCGGCGTGCGGCAGGATATCGGTGCCGCCCCGCATCAGCTCGGCCGGCAGCATGTCGGCGTCGATCCGCGCCAGCCGGTCGCTGGGCGCGAGGATCATCACGCGTTCGATCACGTTGCGCAGTTCGCGCACATTGCCCGGCCAGTCGTGCGCCTGGAGCGCCGCCATCGCCTCTGCGCTGATCTCCGGCGGCGGGACGCGGCGGTCGGCGGCGTAGCGCCGCACGAAATGATCGGACAGGCTGGCGATGTCGTCGCGCCGTTCCCGCAGCGGCGGGATATGCACCGGCACGACGTTGAGCCGATAATAGAGGTCCTCGCGAAACCGTCCCTCGGCGATCTCGATCTTCAGGTCGCGCGCCGACCCCGAAATGATGCGGACATCGACGCGGATCATCGTGCGTCCGCCGACGCGGTTGAAGCTCTGGTCGGTCAGCACGCGCAGGATCTTGCCCTGCGTGGTCAGCGGCATGTCGGCGACCTCGTCGAGGAACAGAGTGCCACCGTGCGCCTGTTCGAGCAGGCCGACACGGATCGAGCCATCGTCCGATTCGGTCCCGAAAAGCTCTGCCTCCACCGTCTCGGGGTCCATGCGTGCCGACGAAATCACGCGGAAGGGCGCGGTCTGCCGCCCGCTCCAGCCGTGCAGGACGCGCGCGGCAACCTCCTTCCCCACTCCCGGCGCGCCGGTGATGAGGACGCGGCTGCCGGTCCCCGCCACGCGCTTCAGCGTCGCACGGACATTGTTGATCGCGGCGCTGGTGCCGGTCAGTTCGTCGGCCGGGCCAGCCTTTTCGCGAAGCTGCTCATATTCGAACTTCAGCCGCTCGCTTTCGGTGGCGCGCGCGACAAGATGCAGCAGGCGCTCGGCCTCGAACGGCTTTTCGATGAAATCGAAGGCACCGCGGCGGATCGCCGCCACCGCGGTATCGAGCCCGCCATGGCCCGAAATCACGATGATCGGCAGCGTCGGGTCGAACGCCTTGATCGCCTCGACCAGCCCGAGCCCGTCGAGCCGTGATCCCTGGAGCCAGACGTCGATCAGCGCGAGCGACGGGCGGCGCTGGCGGACGGCTTCGAGCGCGGCGTCGCTGTCCGACGCGGTGCGCGCCTCATAGCCCTCGTCCTCCATGACCCCGGCCACCAGCTCGCAGATGTCGCGTTCGTCGTCGACGATCAAAATATCAAGCGCCATGATCTTCTCTATCCTGTCGGGTGCGGATGCGGCCCGGAACCGATTCCGCCTGTCCTGTCGATCCCCCTCCCCCTTTTCCGGCCAGCGGGCGCAGCCGGTCGGGATGCAGCGTCAGCGTGACGCAAGTCCCCTGTCCCGCCGGATTGTCGGTGAATTCCAGCTCGCCATAATGTTGTTCGACGATCTTCTTGACGATCGCGAGCCCCAGCCCGGTGCCGCCCCGCCGCGTCGTCATATAGGGTTCGGCGATGGCGTCGCGCGCCTCCGGCAGGCCGATGCCGTCATCGGCGACGGTAATGCGCACCGCTCCGTCGTCGGTCGTCTCAAGGCTCGCCTCGACCCGGCCCACCGCCGGTTCGGTCGAATCCTTGTATTTCTCTTCAATAGCTTCGACCGCGTTCTTGACGATATTCGTCAAGGCTTGCGACAGCAGGCGCCGGTCGCACACCAGCGGGTCTATCTCGCCCGGCGTACGGATGCGAAAGGCGATGTCGGGCTTGGCGACCTCGAACAGGAAGACGGCCTGGCGCAGGATGTCGCGGGGGTCCTCGACCCCAAATGTCGGCTTGGGCATGCGCGCGAAGCTGGAGAATTCGTCGACCATCCGGCGCATGTCGTGCACCTGCCGGATCACCGTGTCGGTCAGCTTGCGGAAGGTCGCGGTGTCGCCCTCGACCTTGTCGCCGAAACGGCGCTGGAGGCGTTCGGCGGCGAGCTGGATCGGGGTCAGCGGATTCTTGATCTCGTGCGCGATGCGCCGCGCGACGTCGGACCAGGCAGCGCGGCGCTGGTCGAGAAGCTGCTGGGTGATGTCTTCGAAGCTGAGGACGAAGCCATCGCCCTGCGCAACCGCCTTGGCGGCGAGCGTCGCGGGCTCGGCATCCTTGCGCGCAAGCTGGACGATCGCCTCATGCTCCTCGCTGTCGAGCAGGCGCGCGAGTTCGGGGGCCACCTCGGCGAGCGGGCGGCCGGTCAGCCCGTCGCCATCGGGTTCGATCAGCCGCTCCGCGGCCGCGTTGGCGAGCAGGATGCGGTGATCGGTATCGACCGAAATCACAGCCGACGACACGCCGCTCAGCACCGCTTCGATGAAGCTCCGCCGTGCCTCGAGCTGTTCGTTGACGTTGACAAGGGCGCTCGTCTGGCCTTCGAGCTGCTCGGTCATGCGGTTGAAGGCGCGGGTCAGCACCGCGATCTCGTCGTCGCGGCGCGGCGGCGAGACGCGGACCGACAGATCGCCGCCCGCCGCGGTGCGAGTGGCGCCGATCAGCGTGCCGAGCGGCCGGACGATGCGGTCGGCGACGACGATCGCCGCGATCACCGCCAGCGCGAGCAGCAGCAGCGATCCGAGATAGAGCGCGCCGTTGAACTGCAACTGCAACTGCTGCGATCGTTCGAACAGGTCGTTATAGTCGGCGAGGACGTTGCTGGCGCGGAGCGATTGCTGGAACCCGGGCACGTTGAAGTCGCGCGATGCGTAGAGATAGGCGCGCCGCGTCCCCGGCAATCGCGTCGCCGCCTCGATCCGGTCGGGCTGGCGGACGACGACGACGTCCTCGCCGGCGTCGAGCCGGGCAAGGATCGCCGGTGAAAGCCGGTTCTCCGCCTCGCGGTCGTCGGGATTGATCGCCGCCGCGGTGCGCGCGACATTGTCGACCCCGATCTCGATGATCGCCGATTCATTCAGGTTTCGGACGACGACCTGCTGGAAATAATAGTTGGAGAAACCGGGATCGTCGGTCGAAGCGCGCTGGAGAAAGGCGCCGAGGTCCTTCGCCATCGCGCCGGTGTTCGCCGCGACTTCGCGCTGGTTCTCCTGATAATAGCCTTCGGCAAGGCTGGCGGCATTTTCGAACATGCCGCGCGAGCGGTCGGAGAACCAGAAATCGACGCCATATTGGAACAGCAAAGAGGCGAAGATCACGACAAGCAGCGTCGGGACCGCCGCGATCAGGGAGAACAGCGCGACGAGGCGGACGTGGAGGCGACCGTTGCCGCCACCCATCGACCGCGTCGCGCGCGCCCGGGCGATGCGGCTGCCGACCAGCACGATCAGCGCCATCGCCGGCACAAGGTTGGCGACCATGATCGCCGCGACCAGCGCCGGGGTCAGCAGCCGCTCGCTCTGCGCGTCGCCGGTGACGAAGATATAGGTCGCGATCGCAACGCTGGCGATCACCGCCAGCGTGTAATATTCGGGCGCGGCAAAGCGCCAGATCCCCGAGCGAGCGGCCGCATCGTCCGAATCGATATCGAGGGCGAGGCGGGCCGGCTGCACCATATGTTGCGTCGATACGACAAAGCTGTTGCATAGAGAACACACAAACTGCGTTATTTTTGCCGACCGGCGCGCCCGCCGCCCGGTCCGGCGCGGGATTTTGTGGCTGCGGCGCCCGCTCAGGGATGCGTGGGGTCGATCGCGAGCTGGCCGAGCCGCTTGCGCAGCGTGTTGCGGTTGATGCCGAGGCGGCGCGCCGCCTCGAGCTGGTTGCCGCGTGCCGCGCGCAGCGTGCGGCGGAGCAGCGCGGCCTCGACGATCGCCAGCAGCCGCGCGTGCAGATCGCCCTCCGCGCCCGCATCGGCGAGCTGTTCGCGCGCCCAGTCGTCGACCGCGCGTGCGATCGATTCCGCCGTGCCCGCGTCCGCTTCCTCCCCGTCGTCGCGGAGCACCGACGTGACGTCGTGCGCGGTGACGACCGTGTCGCGCGACAGCACCGCGAGGCGCTGCACGACATTGCCGAGCTCGCGGACATTGCCCGGCCAGTCGTGGCGTTCGAGCAACTGCATCGCGGCGGGCGCGAACTGGCGGTCGGGCAGTCCGGCATGACGCCCCGCCTCGACGAAATGGCGGACGAGCGCGGCGATGTCGCTGCGCCGTTCGCGCAGCGGCGGCAGGGTCACCGGGATGACATTGAGCCGGTAGAACAAATCCTCGCGGAACCGTCCGTCGGCGACGAGCGCGCGCATGTCGCGGTGGGTCGCGGCGACGACGCGCACATCGGCCCGAAGCGCCTGGCTGCCGCCGACAGTTGAATATTCGCTCGTCTGGAGGACGCGCAACAGCCGCGTCTGCGCCTCGATCGGCATGTCGCCGATCTCGTCGAGGAACAACGTGCCGCCCGCCGCTTGCTCGAACCGCCCGGCGCTGCGGCTGGTCGCGCCGGTGAAGGCGCCCTTTTCGTGGCCGAACAGATCGGCCTCGATCAGCTCGCGCGGGATCGCCGCCATGTTGATCGCGACGAACGGGCCCTTGCGCCGCAGCCCGGTGGCATGGATCGCGCGCGCGACGACCTCCTTGCCGGTCCCGGATTCGCCGAGGATCAGCACGGCGAGGTCGTTGGTCGCGAGCCGCGCGATGGTGCGATAGACCGCCTGCATCGCCGGGGCGCGGCCGACGAGGCCGTGGCTGTCGTCGGTCGCCGGCTCGACGCGCTCGCTGGGCAGCACGCGCCGCTGGAGCGCGGCGCGCACGCTGGCGGTCAGTTCGTCGAGATCGAAAGGCTTGGGCAGATAGTCGTAGCTGCCGATCCCCGTCGCGCGCACCGCAGTGTCGAGCGTGTTGCGCGCCGACAGCACGATCACCGGCGTCAGCGGGTCGACCCCGGCGCCGGGCAGCGAATCGATGCCGTCGCCATCGGGCAGCACCACGTCGGTGATGATGAGGTCGGGGCGGTTCTCGGCCAGCCATGCGTTGCGCTCGGCGATGCCGGTCACCGATGCGAAATGGGCGCACTCCCCGGCCAGCGTCTCGCGCACGATCAACGCGATCGCCGGATCGTCCTCGACCAGCAGGATCGTCTTGCCGCCCGCCGTGCGTGCCTGCGTCATGGCGTCCCTTTCCGCCCGGCCGCCGGCAGATGGACGCGGAAGCGCGTCCAGTCGCCGTCGCGGACATGCTGCACCGTCCCGCCCATGTCGCGCGCCAGCTTGGCAACAAGCGCGAGGCCGAGGCCGCGCCCATCGCGCTTGGTGGTCACGAAGGGCGCGAACAGGTCGCCGCGCATGTCCATCGGCACGCCGGGGCCATTGTCGCTGACGCTGAGTTCGATCGGCAGCGCGATGCGCCCGCGCCCGTCGCCATTGTCGATCGACAGGCCGTGGCGATAGGCGGTGGCGATGCGCACCACCCCGTCGTCGCGCCCCGCCAGCGCCTCGCACGCGTTGGTGACGAGGTTGAGCAATATCTGAACCATGGCGTCATGATTACCGAGCACCAGCGGCAGCGACGGGTCGAAATCCTCGGTGAAGCGAACGCCGGGGAATTGCCGGGCGCGCGCGGTTTCCATCGCCTGATGGATCGGCGGATAGAGGTTGATCGCCGAACAGGCGAGCGGTCCGCCGCGCGAGATATGTTCCATCTGGTCGATCAATGTCGCGATCCGGTCGACCTCGGCGCAGATCAGCGTCGTGAAACGTTCGCCGCCCGCATCGACCTGCCGCGCGAGAAGCTGCGCCGCGCCCTTGATGCCGGCGAGCGGGTTCTTGACCTCGTGCGCGAGCATCGCGGCAGCGGCGCCCGCGGCGCGGCCCGAACGGCCGATCGCGCCGCCCATCAGTTCGGCCTCGCTGTCCGAAGGAATGAGCGCCAGGATGCGGTGCCCCGCTGTGCCATAGGGCACCATCTGCATGTCGACGACGATCGTCCGGCGCCCACCGACCGCGATCTCGGCCCGGTGCGCGAACAGCGCCGCGGTCGCGGGGTCGTTCATCCGCTGCCGATAGCCGCGGTCGAGGGCGATGACGTCATGGATGCGGCGCCCGACCATCGCCGACCGCCCAGTATTGCAAAGCTGTTCGGCGGCGGCGTTGACGAACAGCACCACACCGCCGCGGTCGATCAGCAGGGTCGCGACCGGGTGCGACTGGATGAATTCGTCATGATCGAAGCTGGGGATGCTCGACGTGAGCGCGGTCACGCCGCCGCCTTGCTGAGGAAGGGGCCATAGAAGGCGGCGAGCGCGTCGAGGACGCCGCGGCTGTCGGGAATCTGATTGACCTTGTTGCGGAACTCGGCCGAACCGGGCAGCCCCTTGACATACCAGCCGAGGTGCTTGCGCGCGATATTGACACCCGTCGTCTCGCCATAATGGTCGAGCATCGCGCGATAGTGCGATGTAATGACGGCATATTGTTCGTCGATGCCGGGATCAGAGCGCTCGCCCTCGCCGCGCAGCGCCGTCATCACCTGGCCGAGCAGCCACGGGCGGCCATAGGCGCCGCGGCCGATCATCACCCCGTCGGCGCCGCTCTGCGCTAGCGCCGCGCGCGCGTCGGCGACCGAACAGATGTCGCCGTTGACGATAACGGGGACCGACACCGCATCCTTGACCTTGCGGACGAAGCTCCAGTCGGCGGTGCCCTTGTACATCTGGTTGCGCGTGCGGCCGTGGACGGTGATCATCTGCGCGCCAATATCCTCCGCGATATGCGCAAGTTCGGGCGCGTTCAGGCTGTCATGGCACCAGCCCATGCGCATCTTGACGGTAACCGGAACCTTCACCGCCCGCACGCAGGATTCGATCAGCGCGGCGGCGAGTTTCGGTTCGCGCATCAGCGCCGATCCTGCGTCGCCGTTGGTGACTTTGCGCACCGGGCAGCCCATATTGATGTCGATGATCGCCGCGCCGCGATCCTCGGCCAGCTTTGCCGCCTCGCCCATCTCATAAGGCGTGCAGCCGACGAGTTGCATCGACACCGGCTCTTCGACCGGGTCCCAAGCGGCTTTCTGGATCGACTGGCGCGTCTCGCGGATCGCCGCCTGGCTCGCGATCATCTCGGTGACGTTGAGCCCCGAGCCGTAACGGCGCACCAGCGTGCGGAACGGCCGGTCGGTGACGCCGGTCATCGGCGCGAGGATCACGGGGTCCTCGATGCGGATCGGGCCGATCTGGATGGGCCGCAACGGCGCCATGGCGGATGCTTTCGTCGAATTGCCTAAAAAATGAGCACGCCACCTACACGCTTAGCGGCTTTCCCGCAAGCGGCGGCTGCGCTAACCGGCGCGCGTCATGACCGAGTCGGCTCCCCTTCCCGCGCCGCGCGCCGTCGCGATCCTGCTGGCCGGCGGCCAGGGCGCCCGCGCCGGATTCGACCAGCCGAAGCAGATGCAGACGCTGGGCGGCAAGCCGGTGCTACGCTGGAGCCTCGACGCCTTCGCCGCACATCCGGCCATAGCGGAGGGCGTGCTGGTGGCGAGCGGTGCCGTCGCCGCAGCGGCGGGCGACCTGCCCCGCGGCTGGACGATCGCCGCGCCGGGCGCCGAACGGCAGGATTCGGTCGCGAACGCGCTGGCGGCGCTGGCGGACGAGCCCGACGAGACGCCGCTGCTGGTCCATGACGCGGCGCGGCCGGGGGTCGAGGCCGGCGTGATCGACCGGCTGCTGACCGCGCTCGATACGGCCGAAGCCGCGATCCCGACGCTGCCGGTCCCCGACACGCTGGTCGAACATGGCGGGAGCGAAGCGGGCGCGACCGTCGACCGCAGCGCGCTCGCCCGGGTCCAGACACCGCAGGCCTTTCGGCTCGGCACCCTGCGCCGCGCGCATGTCGCCGCGGCGGCGAACGACGCGACCGACGATGCGCAACTCGTACGGCGGCTCGGGCTCCGCGTTGCAACGGTCGAGGGCGATGCGCGGCTGCACAAGCTGACCTATGCCGCCGATCTGACGATCCTGTCGGGGCTGCTGGAAACGGAGGGGCGTATGCGGACCGCGGTCGGAATGGGGTATGACGTGCACCGGCTGACGGCGGGCAAGCCACTGTGGATCGGCGGCATCGAAATCGCGCACAGCCACGGGCTCGAAGGGCACAGCGATGCCGACGTCGCGCTCCACGCGCTCACCGATGCCATCTTCGGCGCGCTGGGCGAAGGCGACATCGGCGATCATTTCCCGCCGAGCGACCCGCAATGGCGCGGAGCCGCCTCGTCGCGCTTCCTGGCCTTTGCCGCCGAGCGCGTCGCGGCGCGCGGCGGCCGGGTGTCGCACGCCGACCTGACGATCATCGCCGAGGCGCCGCGGATCGGCCCGCACCGCGCCGCGATGCGCGAACGGATCGCGGAAATCCTTGCGGTTTCGCCCGATCGCGTTAGTGTGAAGGCGACAACGACCGAGCGGCTGGGTTTTGCGGGCCGCCGAGAGGGGATCGCCGCGCAGGCCGTCGCTACGTTACAACTTCCGGAGAATTGATCTTGCAGCCTGTCGATGAAACGCGCCGAGTCGCGCGTGAAGAGGTCGCCGCGTCGGTTCTGGCCGCCAATCGCGCGGCGGAGCGCCGGGTCGCGGTCGCCGAAAGCTGCACCGGCGGCATGGTGTGCGCGGCGCTGACCGATATCGCGGGGAGCAGCGACGTGTTCTCCGCGGGCTTCATCACCTATTCGGGCGATGCCAAGCAGCGCCAGCTCGACGTCAGCAGCGAAATCCTCGAAACCTTCGGCGAGGTGTCGCTCGCGACCGCGTGGGCGATGGCGGCGGGCGCGCTCGCCAATAGCGACGCTGACGTCGCGGTGGCAATCACCGGCATCGCGGGCCCCGGCGGCGGGTCGGAGAAGAAGCCGGTCGGACAGGTCGTGTTCGCGCGCGCGCTGCGCGGGCAGGACCCCGACGACTATTTCTCGCAGGTCGTGCGTTTCCAGTCGACCGAACGCGCCGCGATCCGCCACGCGGCGACGCTGTTCGCGCTCGACCTGCTTCAGCCCGAGAAGGACTCGCTGCGACCGTCGTCCGACGACATCGAGCTTCCCGCGCCGTAAAGGACCGCCGCGCGGTCCTCGAACGCCGCGATCATGCGGCGCAGCGCCTTGTCGAACATCTGTCCCGCCAGCGTTTCGAAGACGCGGTTGCGGAACGAGAAATCGACGAGGAAATCGACGCGACAGCCGCCGCCGTCGAGCGGCGCGAAATGCCATTCATTGTCGAGATGGCGCATCGGTCCGTCGATATAATGGACCGCGACATGGGTCGGCCGATGCTTTTCGACCCGGCACGAAAAACTCTCGCGCAGCCCCTTGAAGCCGACGATCATGTCGGCGAGCGCCGCGTGCTCGTCCTGACTGCGTACGCGCAGGGCGACGACCCATGGCAGAAATTCGGGGTAACGCGCGATATCGGTGACGAGCGCGAACATCTGTTCGGCGCTGTAGGGCAGTTCGCGGGTTTCGTGGTGCCGGGGCAAGGTCAGTCGGCGGCCGCACGCGCCAGTTGCGCCTCGCGCGCCGCACGCATGCGCTCGAAATCGTCGCCGGCGTGATAGCTCGACCTGGTGAGCGGCGACGAGGCGACCTGGAGGAACCCCTTGGCGCGGGCGATCTGGGCATAGGCGTCGAACGCCTGCGGCGTCACGAAGTCGATCACCTTCGTATGGCGCGGGGTCGGCTGAAGATACTGGCCCATCGTCATGAAGTCGATATCGGCGCTGCGCATGTCGTCCATCACCTGATGAACCTCCATCCTTTCCTCGCCGAGGCCGAGCATGACGCCCGACTTGGTGAAGATCGACGGGTCGCGGCGCTTGACGCTTTCGAGCAGGCGCAGCGAGGCGTAATAGCGCGCGCCGGGGCGGATCGTCGGGTAAAGCCGCGGGACGGTTTCGAGATTGTGGTTGTAGACGTCAGGACGCGCGTCGACGATCGCCGCGACCGCGCTGTCGGGCTTGTTGCGGAAATCGGGGGTGAGAATCTCGATCGTCGTCGTCGGCGTTTCGCGGCGCAGCGCCTCGATCACCTTGACGAACTGGCTCGCGCCGCCATCGGGCAGGTCGTCGCGGTCGACCGAGGTGATGACGATGTGCGTCAGCCCCATCTTCGCCGCGGCGATCGCGACATGTTCGGGCTCGAACGGATCGACCGCGCGCGGCATGCCGGTCTTGACGTTGCAGAAGGCGCAGGCGCGCGTGCAGGTGTCGCCGAGGATCATCACCGTCGCATGGCGCTTGGTCCAACATTCGCCGATGTTCGGGCAGGCCGCTTCCTCGCATACCGTGTTGAGGTTGAGGTCGCGCATCAGGCGCCGCGTCTCGGCATAGCCGGGGCTGGTCGGCGCCTTGACACGAATCCAGTCGGGCTTGCGCGGGCGCAGGGTCGAGGGGCGAGCGGGCTGTGCGGGTGCGGTCATCGCGCTCACATAATCGCGTGGCGCGCTCTTCTCAACTCCGCATCTTCGGTTTAAGGCGCGCCCATGACTCACTTTGCCGATTTGCTCGATGGCTATGCCCGGTTCCGCGCTACAGGGTGGAAAGAGCAACGAGAGCGATGGGAGCAGCTGGCCGAGGGGCAATCGCCCAAGGTGATGGTCATCGCCTGTTCGGACAGCCGGGTCGAACCCGCGCAGATCTTCGACACCCACCCCGGCGAGATTTTCGTCGTCCGCAACGTCGGCGCGCTGGTGCCGCCCTTCGAAACCACGCCGGGCCGCCACGGCGTGTCCTCCGCACTCGAATTCGCCGTCCAGATATTGCATGTCGAGGAGATCGTCGTTCTCGGCCACGGGCTTTGCGGCGGCTGCCATGCCGCGCTGCACCGGACGATGGAAGGCACCGAGCCCGGGCATGGCGGCTTCATCGCCGACTGGATCTCGATGCTCGACGAGGCGAGCGCGGCGGTGCGCGCGCGCCACGACGACCTGCACAGCAACGGCGCGCGGCGCGACATGGAATTTTCGGCGGTGAAGGTCAGCCTCGACAATCTGCGCACCTTCCCCTGCATCAGCCAGAAGGAGGAGCGCGGCACGCTGAAGCTGCGCGGCGCGCTGTTCGCGGTCAGCGACGGCATCCTCCACCTGCTCGACGAGACGACCGGAGAATTCAGCCCGGTGCCGGTTGCGGCGGCGGATTAGAGAGCTCGAGGACATCGGATCGATCCGCCCCGTCATTGCGAGGAGCGTAGCGACGAAGCAATCTCCAGCTATCGGGATCGCAGGACGATAGCTGGAGATTGCTTCGCTTCGCTCGCAACGACGCAAGGGGGTCGATGTAAAGTCATCATCATGCTGGCATGGCGGAGCAATGTAGGAAAGCCGTTTGTCGCGGCGTTCCCGCTGCTCACGGAATCGCGTAGGTCACGTTCGCCTGCCCGATCGGCCGTTCGGGGTCTTCGGTCCACAATCGCACGTCCATGACCGCCAGCCGCTTGCCGAGCCGCAGCATGTGCGCGTCGGCCATCACCGGGCCGGGGCGGCACGGGCGCAGGAACTGATAGTTGAGCGCGCTCGTCACCGCCATCGCGACGGGGCCGATATGCGCGAGGACGAGTGCATAGGCGGCCATGTCGGCGAGCCCCATCTGGGTCGGGCCGGACACCAGCCCGCCCGGACGCAGCGCCTGTTCATTGGGGTCGAGCCGCGCCTGCACATGCCCCGGCGCGGCGGACACGACATGCCCGCGCGAACCGGGGCGCGAATGCGGGAAAGCCTCCGCCATGAAGGCGTTGAGCGCCGCCGCGTCCATGCGGATCGCGTGCGATGAAATCGGCGCTGCGGCGGGCGCCGCTTCCCCCTTCATGCCGGTTCCCCCATCATGCCGGTCAGCGCGTCAGCTTCTTGTAGGCGACGCGCGTCGGCCGCGTCGCCTCGTCGCCGAGGCGGCGGATCTTGTCCTCCTCATAGGCCTCGAAATTGCCTTCGAACCATTCGACGTGGCTGTCGCCCTCAAAGGCCAGGATATGCGTCGCGAGACGGTCGAGGAAGAAGCGGTCGTGGCTGATGACCACTGCGCAGCCGGCGAAATTCTCCAGCGCCTCTTCGAGCGCCGCGAGCGTTTCGGTGTCGAGGTCGTTGGTCGGTTCGTCGAGCAGCAAGACGTTTCCGCCCTCCTTCAGCATCTTGGCCAGGTGGACGCGGTTGCGCTCGCCGCCCGACAGCATGCCGACCTTCTTCTGCTGGTCGGTGCCCTTGAAGTTGAAGGCGCCGACATAGGCGCGCGTCTGCATCTGGTGCTTGCCGATCGTCATCAGCTCGTGCCCGCCCGAGATTTCCTCCCAGACATTCTTGTTCGGGTCGAGCGCGTCGCGGCTCTGGTCGACATAGCCGAGGCGCACGGTATCGCCGATCGTGATGCGGCCGTCGTCGGGCGTTTCCTGCCCGGTGATCAGCTTGAACAGCGTCGACTTGCCGGCGCCGTTCGGACCGATGACGCCAACGATGCCGCCGGGGGGCAGCGTGAAGGACAGATCCTCGAACAGCAGCTTGTCGCCGAAGGCCTTCGAGATGCCTTCGACCTCGATCACCTTGCCGCCGAGACGTTCGGGCACCTGGATGACGATCTGGGCCTTGCCGGGGGCGCGATTTTCCTGCGCCTCGACGAGCTGGTCGAAGCTTTTAATACGCGCCTTCGACTTGGCCTGGCGCGCCTTCGGCGACTGCCGGATCCATTCGAGTTCGTCGCGGATCGCCTTCTGGCGGCCGGCTTCCTCGCGCGATTCCTGTTCGAGGCGCTTCGCCTTCTTCTCGAGATAGGTCGAATAATTGCCCTCGTAGGGGAAATAGCGGCCGCGATCGAGTTCGAGAATCCAGTTCACGACATTGTCGAGGAAATAGCGGTCGTGGGTGACGAGGATGACGTTGCCCGGATAGTCGACGAGATGCTTTTCGAGCCAGGCGACGCTTTCGGCGTCGAGGTGGTTGGTCGGCTCGTCGAGCAGCAGGATCGACGGTTTTTCGAGCAGCAGGCGGGTCAGCGCGATCCGGCGCTTTTCACCACCCGACAGATTTGCGACGCTCGAATCGCCCGGCGGGCAGCGCAGGGCCTCCATCGCGATTTCGAGCTGGTTGTCGAGCGTCCAGCCGTCGACCGCGTCGATCTTTTCCTGAAGCTCGCCCATCTCGGTCATCAGCGCGTCGAAATCGGCATCCTCGGGCGGGTCGGCCATCAGCGTGCTGATCTCGTTGAAGCGGTCCATCATGTCGGCGACCGGGCGGACGCCGTCCATGACGTTTTCCTTCACCGTCTTCGCCGGATCGAGCTCGGGCTCCTGCGCCAGATAGCCGAGGGTGATCCCCTCGCCCGGCCACGCCTCGCCGGTGAAATCGGTGTCGATGCCCGCCATGATCTTCATCAGCGTCGACTTGCCGGTGCCGTTGGGCCCGACGATGCCGATCTTCGCATCCGAATAGAATTGCAGGTGGATGCCGTTGAGCACCGGCTTTTGCGCGCCGGGATAGGTCTTGGTCAGACCCTTCATCACGAAACTATATTGGGCGGCCATCGAAACGCTCCGAAACTGGCTGGGCCGCTGGGTGCGGCCGGGAGAGGAAAGGAAGTCGGGGGCCGGTTAGCGAATGGGCGGCGGATTGGCAATCGGCGCTTGCTCCCGCCCCGAGGCGGCGGTTAGGACGGCGCCATGCAGAAACACCCCGTCCCTGCCCGCGCCGCGGGCCTCGCCGCCCTTGCCTTCACTCTGGTCGCCGCCCCGGCGCTCGCCCTCCAGACCGCGGCGCCGAGCGCGCTCGATCTCGCGCTGCACGGCGAGGACCCGGCCTGGTCGATCACCGCCGACCTGACGACCGAAATCGGTCCGCGCCCCGCCGGCACCGAACGCGAGGCCGCAGCGCGGCGCTGGGCGGTCGCGCGGCTGAAGGCGATGGGCTTCGCCAATGTGCGCGAAGAGACCTATGACATGCGGACCTGGGTGCGCGGTGAGGAGAAGGCCTGGCTGACCGCCCCCTTCCTGCCGCAAAGCCTCGCGATCACCGCGCTCGGCAACAGCGGTTCGACCGGCGCCGCCGGTTTCGAGGGGGATGTCGTTTACTTCGCCGGCTTCGACGCGTTGCAGGCGGCGCCCGACGCCGCGGTGAAGGGCAAGATCGTCTTCATCGACAATCAGATGAAGCCGACGCAGGACGGCAGCGGCTATGGCTATTATGGCCGCGGGCGCTTTCAGGGGCCGAATGTCGCGGCGAAGAAAGGCGCGCGCGCGATCGTCATCCGCTCGATCGGGACCGACAACCATCGCAATCCGCATGCCGGCGTCACCAATTTCGACGACGGGGTGAAGCCGATCCCCGCCGGTGCGATCTCGAACCCCGACGCCGACCTGCTCGTCGGCCAGCTCCGGCGCATCGAGGCCGGTGCCGCGGCGCCGGCGGCGCTGCGCATGAAGCTGCTCCTCACGCCGCGCGACCTGGGGCGGCAGAAATCGGGCAACGTCATCGCCGAGGTGCCGGGCAGCGACCCGCACGCCAGCCCGGTGATCCTCGCCTGCCACCTCGACAGCTGGGACCTCGCGACCGGCGCGATCGACGACGCGGCGGGATGCGGCATCATCACCGCTGCGGCGCGCCACGTGATGGCGGCAGGCCAGCCGCGGCGGTCGATCCGTCTGCTGTGGGCGGGGGCCGAGGAAGTCGGCGCCTTCGGCGGCCAGGCCTATTTCGATGCGCACGGCAAAGAGCGCCATGCGGTCGCGCTGGAATCCGACTTCGGCGCCGACCGCATCTGGCGCGTCGATTTCGGCCTGCCCGACAGCGCGAAGCCGCTCGCCGATCGCATCGCCGCCGCGCTCGCGCCGCTGGGGGTGACGCGCGGCCGCGATCGGGCCGGCGGCGGCGCCGACATCGGCGCGCTGGTCGCGGCGGGCGTTCCGGCGATCGACCTGCAGCAGGACGGCACCCGCTATTTCGACTGGCACCACACGCCAGACGACACGCTCGACAAGGTCGATCCGGTCCAGCTTCGCCAGAATGTCGCCGTCTGGACCGCAACCGTCGCGAGTCTCGCCGAAAGCAGCGATACCGAGCTGCCATGATTGTTACGGTAAAGTGAACCTTTTCTGCCGCTTCGCCCCATCTCAATTATTTTTGTTGACGATTGGTACGGAAAGACTAAATCCCGCGGCTCGCGGGAAGGGAAAGTTTCCCCAGCGCGGAAAGGCATTTTAGGGAGCCCACACATCATGAAGAAGTTTGCTGCTATCGCCGTTGCTGCCAGCATGTTCGCCCTCGCCGCTTGCGGTGAGAAGGCCGCTGACGACGCCGCCACCACCGAAGCTCCGGCCGCTGACGCGGTTGCCGAAGACGGCGCTGCCGCGACCGCCGAAGGCGCCGACGCTGCCGCCGCCGGTGCGGAAGCCGCCGCTGCCGGTGCCGACGCTGCTGCCGCTGGCGCCGACGCTGCGACCGCCGCTGCTGCTCCGGCCGCCGACGCCGCTGCTGCTCCGGCCGAAGAGAAGAAGTAAGTCGCAGCCCTTCGGGGCATCGACCGAAAGAAAAGAGGCGGTCTTCCCGATGGGAAGGCCGCCTTTTTCTTTGGCACAAAGCGGGCCGGTCAATGCGGAGCGAGGATCGCGGCGACCAGCGCGACCAGCACGAAGGCCGCCAGCCCCGCCGCGAAGATCAGGCGGCGGCGCCGGGTCCGCAGGATAATCTCGCCGCCGCGCACATCCCGCGCCCGATGCAGGGGTTCGGTCGGATGCGCCATCGTCAGAGCATCGGATAGCCGAGGCCGTAATATTCATAGACGGTACGGCCGTAGGTATCGTTGTATTCCGGCGTTTCCTCGCTGCGATAGCGCGGCGCCCCTTCGACCTGGTCCTTGGTCAGGTTGACGACATAACCGCCCTTGTCGGTGTCATAGGTCAGCATCTCCCACGGAATGGGGTAATGATCGCTGCCGAGGCCGAAGAGGCCGCCGAATTCGAGAACGGCATATTCGCTCTTGCCCGAGCGCTTGTCGATCATCACATTCCGGATCGTCCCGAGCCGCTCGTCCTGCGGGTTGTAGACCGTCGTGCCCTCGACCTTGTCGGACGCGATCAGGCGGTCGGTTTCGTTTCTTTCGATAGTGTCGGCCATGGTTCCTTCTCCTTTTCGGGGGGAGGAAGCGGCGACGCATGGCTGGCGGCACCGCCACCTTTCCAAGCAACGGATGCGGGGCGCCGATGTTCCGCACCCCGTCGCAAGCACGCCACGGCTGCGCGCCGGGACGGCGAAAACAGGAAGGCGTCCAGAAGGACAGGCAGCATCTGGGAGAGAATTGGTCGGGGAGACAGGATTCGAACCTGCGACATCCTGCTCCCAAAGCAGGCGCGCTACCGGGCTGCGCTACTCCCCGACCGGCCCCGCGCCTTAGCCGCGCCGGGCGCGCGAGTCTATCCCGCCGCGGTCGCGACCAGCCGCGCGTAGAAGTCGATCATCCGCTTGAAGCTGTCGACGCGCATATGTTCGTTGGTGCCGTGGATCATCGCCGATTCCTTCAGTGAGAAATGCATCGGCATGAAGCGGTAGACGTCCTCCGACACCGGCTCCATGCTGCGGCTGTCGGTGCCCGCGACGACAAGGATCGGCGAGAGCACGGCGCCCGGTGCGTCGGCACGCGCGGCGGCGGCGATCCATTTCCATCCCTGCGAACTGGTCGACGACACGCGCGACGGTTCGCGCGGCGGCTTGACCCAGCTCAGTTCGACCTTCGCGTCGCCCACCGCTGATTTGGCGCGCGCCATGATGTCGGCCGAGCGGTTCCACGGCGCGATGCGATAGTTGATCAGCGCGGAGGCGGTCTGCGGCAGAACATTCTCCTTCGGGCTGCCCTCCAGCATCGTCGGGGCAATGGTGGTGTGGAAGGCAGCAGCGGTCGACGGGACGGCCGCGATCTGGCGCTTGAGCAGCGGGCCAAAAAGCCATTGATTGGCGACCGCCATCCGGGTCGTACCGCCCTTTGCCGCAGCCAGCGCCTCGAGCATCGACGCGCCCGGACCCCGGACTTCGTAGGGGAATGGATCGCCGCTGATGTCGAGGATCGCCTGGGCAAGCGTCTGGACCCCGGTTTCGGTCGGGGGCATCGAGCTGTGCCCGCCCGGCGCGTTCGCCGTGACCTTGAGCGTCGCATAGCCCTTTTCGGCGATGCCGATCATGATCGCCGGGCCATTGATGACGGGCGTATCGGTGAGGACGAGGCTGCCCTCGTCAATCGTGAAGATCGCCTTCACCCCGTCGGCCTTGAGCTTCGCGGCCGCGGCGATCGCGCCAGATCCGCCTGCTTCCTCGTCATGGCCCGAAACGAGATAGATGCCGCGCTTTGGTTGGAAGCCCGCGTTCGCCAGCGCTTCGAGCGCCTCGAACAGCCCGATCAGCGATCCCTTGTCGTCGACCGTCCCACGGCCCCAGACCGCCTGTTCGGCGATCTGGCCCGAAAAGGGCGGGTATTTCCACTCGCCCTCGGTTCCGGGGGTCACCGGCACCACGTCCTGATGCGCCATGACGATGATCGGCGCGAGCGCCGCGTCGCTGCCCGGCCAGTGATAGATGAGCGTCCGGTTGGGCAGCACCGTGCGCGTCATCGCACCATGAACCGCGGGATAGGTGGCGGCGAGCCACGTATGCAGCCGATCCCATTGCGCGACGTCGTTATCGGCCGGATCCTGATACGAAATCGTCGGAATCTGCGCCGCGGCGCTCAGATGCGCGACCGCCGCGTCGAGATCGTAGGATGGAACCGCGGCGAGCCGGACGTCGCTGCCGTCGGCGATATCCTTTGGCGCGAAGGTCGCGGTGCGGACCGCCACGGCGCCTGCCACGACCGCGACGACGGCAAGGCCGCCCAGAAAAATCGTGCGGCGTTGCGCCATGATCCCCTCCCCATGTTGTCGAGGCTTCTATGGAGCGCCATGAGTTGCAATTTGCAAGGGAAATGGTGGGCCCGGCAGGACTCGAACCCGCAACCTAGCCGTTATGAGCGGCCAGCTCTAACCATTGAGCTACAGGCCCCCGAGGGGATCAGCGCGCGATAGCGGAGCCGCCGCGCGCTTGGCAAGCGGCATCGCTCATCGCGCGCACCGCGCCAATATGTCGGCGGTGCCAGCGGGGCGCACGCCGCGGCGGTCGAGATGCGTGAGGACGACGTCCCACCAGCGATAGAAATCCGCCAGATCGCGATCGGTGCGGACATAGGGCGTGTTGCCCGGCTGGAGCGACGGCGAATGGAAGGAGAAGGTCAGGATGGGCAATCGCCGCCCGATCGCGACGTCGATCGCCCGGCACGCGCGGTCGGCGGGAATGCCTTCGGGCGTCAGGGCGATCCGCTCGACGAGGCCGAGCCGGGCCAGCCCCGCCCCGGCGCGACGCCCCACGCGGGCGGCGCCGCGATAGAGCGCCGGTCCCGCACGGCCCAGCAGCCCGGCGAACACCGTCGTCACCGGCACCTCGACGAGCGGGCCTGCCGGCGTCTCCAGCCGCCAGGGGTGGAGCGGCGCCTTGCGATAATCAGGCCCCTGCCCCGCCCGATAGTCGAAGGCGGATCGCACCGACGTGTCGCACCGGAAGCCCAGTTCGGCCAGCATGGTCGCGGTCTCGCCCCCCAGGCCGTAGCGCCCGGCGCGATAGACCGTCGGCGCGGTGCCGAAGCGATCGCGGATCGCGTCGCGCAGCGCCGTCATCTTGGCGCGCTGGAGCGCGAGCGGCAGATTGCCGGTGTAGCTGTTGCGCTCGTTCACCTCTTCGTCGTGCGGCGGCGTCACCCATGGGTGAAGCTGGGCGCCGATGTCGCAGTGCCCCGCGGCCTGCGCCGGGCCGAGGATCGCGAGCGCGCGGTCGTCGGCGACGATCGGCCAATCGACCAGATAGATGGGACAGACGCCGGCGCGCTCGAAATAATGCTGACAATCGGCGAGCGCCGGCACCGAATCGAGGCGATAACCGGTTCGCGCGAAGGGCGCGCCCCAGTCGAAATCCTCCTCGGTATCTATCGTGACCCAGAAGACGGGATGGTCGCCTTCCGCCAGGTCGATGCGATCCTTTGCGGCCGGATAGGCCAGCAAATCCGCCGTCCGCTGCAAACGCCCCTCTCCCCCTTCAACGCGCGTCGATCGAAGGCCCGATCACTCTCCCCCCGGAGCGGCGCGATCGGCTTCGTGCAACGGGTTGGCCGACGGCAGGTGCAAGGTCAAGGCATTGTCTCCGATCTCGAGACGTCCGCCCGCGCCGTGTGCGAGACTGTCGACTAGCCGCAGCGAGAAGCCGAGGCTGAGGATCGCCGCGCCCGGCGCCTCGCCTTCGGGGCTGAAGCCGGGATCGAGAAGCTCGGCCGCGGAGGCGAACCGGATCGCGGCGGGGCGCACGACACGCAACTGCACCATGTCGCCGGGCGCCGCTTCCGCAACGAGCTGACCGACGAGCGCGGCCCCTGGACCCGATATATCGACCAGCGCGGTCAGCAGCCGCCCGATCATCCGGCGCGCATTCGCATCGACGGCGCGCGCGGCGAACGAGCGCCCGACGCGCGACAGGCTGAGTTCGACCCGCTGCTGCGCGAGCAAAGCGGCCAGATCGCTTTCGACCTGAACCAGAATGCTGTTGAGGTCGGCGATGTCGCCCGGTGCGGGCAGCGCCGGCGCCTGCCCGGCGCGCGCCGCGGCTTCGAGATCGTCGATGATCGCCTGCACCGCCGCGGAGTCGGCGACGATCTGGTCGGCCATCGCGCGATAGGATTGGCTGACCGGGCCGAACATCTGCCCCGAGATGATCTGAGCAAAGCCCGAGATCGCATTGAGCGGGCTGCGCAATTCGTGGATGAGCTGACGGATCGAGTCGCCCGCGCCATCCGATTCCGGCGCACCATAGGGCGTCTCGTTGCGGTGTGGGCGGCGGGCGGTGCCGCGATAGCCGCGGAACTGGCCGGTCGCCGGATCGAACCAGGGCAAGGCCGAAAAGCGCCACTCGCCGGCCTCTTCGCGCGTCCCTTCCAGCATCATGCGCGCATTGACGATCTCGGCACGCTGGCGAAAGGCCCCGGCGGCGAGGCCGTCGGTCCCGGGTTCGCCGCCAAAGGCCGCCTCGGCGATCGAAAGCCCGACCACCGCGCCGCGCGTGACTCCGTCGACCCAATGGATCAGCCCGTCGGGTCCGGTCTCGAACAGGAAGCGCGTGCGCGGAGGCTTCGGCGCCGCCTGATGGCGCGCCGCCTGAAAGCGGTCGATCCGGCGCACCAACTCGCTGATCTGGCTGGGTGCGACGTTGACGACGGGTTCTTCGCGGGATTCGGGCTGCGATTCGGACGACGGCGCATTATCAGACACCGTTTCGGGCATTGCGGCAATGGACTCGGCGACGCCCCCCTCGGGCCGCGGCAGGGCGATCGATGCGCTGCCGAGAGCGGCGAGCGCCCGCCGCGCCGCCTGCGGCAGGTCGGTGCGCCCCGCCAGGATCGAACGCGCGGTCGCGTCGGTCGCCGGCAAAAGCGCCAGCCAGTCGGCTTCGGTCAGCCGCGCACCGCGCAGCATCGCGGCGGACACGGCGGGAACGTCGTGCGCGTAGAGCGCAACGAGGGGCGCGAAGCGGCCGTGGCGCGCGATCGCCTTCGCGCAGTCGCGGCGAATCTTTTCCGGCACCTGCGGCCGCAGTACCGCGAGCGCGTGGAGCGCGCGGCGCACATCGGATTCGGGGAGTTGATTGCCGCGCTGCGCGAGAATATCGGAGAGCTGACGCCAGGCCGCGATGCCGGCCCGACGGCTCGATGGCGCCTGACGCAATATGGTCGCGATCATCGAGTCAGCCGTCACGTCGAACCCGCCCCACACTCATTTCGTTGGTTAGCATTTTCTTAGCGGCTAGCGTGAATCCACCGGCCATGAAAGAGGCTTGGAACCCCGCGTCGCATTGTGGGACAATTGCATTCGGCTGAAATAATATTATGGTCGCCGCAAGCTTGGAAAGCGGAAGTTACAAGATGGCGATCCAGAAGTTCGATCAAATCGATCTGCAAATTCTCGGTGAACTGCAGAAAAATGGGCGGATGACGAATGTCGAGTTGGCGCAGATGGTGGGGCTCACGGCCCCGCCCTGCCTGCGCCGCGTCCGTGCGCTCGAGGAAGCGGGGGTCATCCGATCCTATCACGCCGACCTCGATCCCGCGAAGCTCGGCTATGGCATCACCGTCTTTGCGATGGTCAGCCTGCGCAGTCAGGCCGAGGCCGATTTGAAGGCGTTCGAGGACTATGTCGGCCAGCTCGCCGAGGTCCGCGAATGCTATATGCTCAACGGTGAGATCGACTTCCTGCTCAAGGTCGTCGCACGCGACCTTCAGAGCTTCCAGTCGTTCCTCACCGCGCACCTGACGTCGGCGCCAAACGTGACGAGCGTCAAGACGTCGCTGACGATTCGCACCGCGAAGCAGCTGGCGGGCATTCCCGTCGACTCCTGATTGCGGGACAAATCGACTCGGACATGAAAAAGGGCGCCAGCCGCGAGGTGGCGCCCTTCTTCGTTCGTTCGCGAACCGCGTAGCTCAGTCGCCGGTGGCGGGAGCCGCGGCCGGGGCCGCGCCGTTGCCCAGCTTGATCAGCCACAGGTTGGCGAGCGGCTTGCGCGAGCCGGCAACCTGCGTGAAGCTTGCCTGCGCGCCCGCCGTGTCGCCCGACAGGGCCTGCGCGACGCCCAGGCGATAGGTCCACAGATCCTTGTCGCCGCCGTTGAGCGCCGCCTTGTAGAGCGGGATCGCCTCGGCATAGCGGCCGTAGCCGACCATCGCATCGCCGGTGGCGCCCGCCACCTTCGGGTTGGACAGCGTCGACGGCTTCTGCGCATAGGCCGCGAGGGTCGATTCCTCGTCGCCGATCCGGTCCTTCTGGGCCTTGAAAGCCTCGTCGAAATTGGCGTCGGGGGTCGGGATCACCTTGCTCGCCCGGCCCTCCTTGATCAGCGAAACGACCTCGCCCGGAAGCGCCGCTTCGGTCGCCAGCGCCGTATATTCGAGATATTCGGCGCGCTGGAGCATCGCCTTGCTGGCGCGCATCAGGCGCAGCGTGTCGAGCGTCACATCCTTGGTCATGCCCTGCTGCTGCAACAGCACGAACAGCGTCTGCCGCCACACTTCGGGTGCGCTATAGTCGCGGAGGCGGAGCGCCAGCATCTCGTTGGCCTCGGCGTCGCGCTTCGCGGCCTGGAGCGCCTTGATCGGCCGCACATAAAGCTCGTCCGACGGCTGCTGTCCGGCGGCACGGGCGGCCTCGATCGTCGCCTTGGCGGTCGCGACGCCCTGATCGACCTGTCCGGCGTTCAGATAGCTGTCCATCAGCAGCAGGCCGAGCTGCGGCTCGGTCGAACCCGCGGCGCGGGCAGCCTCGAGCCGCTGGACGGCCTTCGGATAATCCTTTGCGCCATAGGCGAAGTTGCCGGCGAAGAAATTATAGGCGGCAAGGCTCTCGGGCGGGGTGATGCCCGAATCGAGCATCGCGTCGAGCCCCTGCCGCTGGAGCGACTGGTCCTTGTTCAGGATGCCGAGCTGCAATTGATAATAGGCCAGCCAATAGCGGTCCTCGTTTGTCGAAGCGGTGCCCTGTCCCTCGGTCAGCGCCGCCTGCAGCGCGGCGGCATCCTTGGCGGCGGCGGCATCCATCATCTTCTTGACCGAGGGCGTGAAGCCCTTGCTCGCGGAAATGCTGGTCCCCTTCGTCTCCTTCTTCGGCTTTTCCTTGGCCGCGGCAGGAAGGGGGGCGGTCGTCATCAGCGCGCAGCCCAGGACAGCGGCGATCGCCGTTGCGGGCATCGAGCGGAAACGGTTGAACATCAAGATCTCTCCTCTGAATCGGCTGCCTGGCCGATGATCCCGGGCGTAGCGGGGGCAGGCCGCGGTTCGATAACGCGGCTAAACCCCCTGCGTTGCCAAGGCAAGACGCCAGCATCGATATTTGCAGTGGAGGACGGCGGCTGAACGGGGTTTGAACCCGGTCCACCGATCAGCCGATGCCGTCGATCGCGCCGTGGATGCGCCGCAGCACGGCGGGGTCGCCGGGCACGCCGGCCATCGCCTCTTCGGCGAGCTCGATCAGGGGAACGATGCCGAAGGTCGCCGCCAGCCCCTTGAGCCGCAACGCCGCGACGTGCCAGTTGGCGTCGCAGCGGGCGCGGCGCATCAGGTCGGCAAGGTCGCGCGCGCTGCCGGTGAAGGCCTGGCGCAGATCCATCATCATCGCCGCGTCGTCGCCGACTGCGGCCATCAGGTACCGATCGAGGGGGCCGCTATCGAACGACATTCCACAGCCCTGTCACGCCATGGTTAAGTTTCCGTTTCATGGTCGCCATTTGCTGCTAAGATGGAGGGATGGCAGGGGAAAAGAAGATCGTAGGGCTTTGGCGGGATTCCGCGGAAAATCCGGCAGGCGGCACCGAAAAGCCGGCCGCGCCGGACGCCGCCGCCGCGCCCGATGCGGCGCCGCCGCAGGACGAAATGCCGGCCGAGCGCGACTGGCTCGACCGGTCGGCGCTGATCGACAGCGAGACGATGGACGAAACCTCCGATCATGAATCCGGCGCGCGCCGGCGCGACCGCTTCGTCCCCGCGCTGCTGTGGGCGACGGGCCTCGGCTGGGCGATCTTCGCCGCGGCCGCCGCGACCGATGGTTTCGCGCGCGCGCCGGCCTTTGCCGAATGGCCCGCGCTGATCGCCACCATCGCGATGCCGCTGGCGCTGCTCGGCATCTTGTGGATGGCCTGGCTTCGCTCGGGACGCTCCGAACAGGCGCGCTTCGCGCGTGTCGCGGCCGCGCTGCGCGAGGAAAACCGGGCGCTCAACGATTCGATGCAGGCGCTGGCCCGGCATCTTGCCGACGCCCAGCAACAGCTTTCGGATCAGGCGCGCACCGTGCAGCAGCTCGGACTCGATACCGTCGCGCGGCTGCACGAAAGCAGCGACCGGCTGGCGAGCAACGCCTCGGTGATCGCCAACGCGCACGACCAGCTTGCCCGCTCGGGCGACGTCGCGATGCAGCGCATGGACGGACTGCTCGCGGGCCTGCCGCGAATCGATGATGTGGCGCAGCGGCTCGCGGTGAATTTCCGCGAAGCCGGCCTCGTCGCGCACCAGCAGGGCGCCAACCTCGAAGCGCGGCTTGCCGCGCTGAGCGAGGAAAGCGCCCATGCGGCGCAGGTCGGCGAAGCGGCCGCCGCCAGCTTCCACGAAACGATCGGCGCCTTGCAGGCACAAACGAAAGAGACCGAGGCGAAGCTGCTGTCGGCGTCGGTGCGGGTCACCGAAGCGCAGGACGCTGCCCTGGCCCGGATGACCGACGGAAGCGCGGCGGCGCAGACGGCGCTGGAGACGGCGGTCGGCACGATGGGCGCGCGGATGGCCGAGACGTGGGACGGGTTCCGCGACAGACTCGCCGCCGCCGGGCAGCAGATGGACGAGCGCCTTTCGGCAGCCCGCGATGCCGGCGATGCGATGGGCGCGCAGCTCGCCGCGCATGGCGAGGCCAGCGAGGCGCTGGCCGCGCGGGTCAAGGCGCATGTGACCGAGATCGGTCAGCAGCTCGAGGTGCTCGATATCAGCGTCTCGGCCAGCACGGGCGTGATCGGCCGCGCGATCGACGACACGAAGGGGCAGCTCGCGACCTTCATGGCCACGGTCGAAAGCGGCAACGGATCGGCGCACCAGCTTATCGCGCATGCCGAATCGCTGCTGCTCGCGCTCGATGCCGTCACGCGCGAACTCGACGAGACTCTGCCGCACGCCCTCGACCGCCTGGGGTCGCACGGCAAGACGACGCAGGCGACGCTGGCGCAGATGCGCCCGATGCTCGAAGCCTCCGAAATGGTGGCGCAGTCGACGCTGTCGCACGTCAACGCCGTCCAGTCGGCGCTCGCGACGACCGAGGAGCGGATGGCGGGCCAGGCCGAAAGCCAGGAAGCGCTCGCCGGGCGGATCAACGCCGCGCTGGCGGAAGCCGACGATGCGCTCGCGCGGCTGCGCGCCGGCGCTGACGCATTCGCCGAACAGGGTGGCGCCCGGATGACCGCAACGCTCGACGAGGTGCGGACCACTGCCGAAGCCGCGGCCGCCGATGCACGCCGGACGCTCGACGCGCTCGTCGCCGGCGCCCGCGAAACGATGGCGGCGACCGCGACGGGCGCAATCGATGCCGCGTTCAAGACCGAGGTGTTGCAACAGCTCTCCGCGATCGAGGAGGCTTCGGCCCGCGCGGTATCGGCGGCGAACGGCGCCGCCGACCGGCTGATGCGACAGCTCATCACGATCATGGACACCAGCGCCAGCGTCGAGCAGCGCGCCGTCGAGGCCGAACAGGCGATTGCCGCCTCCGACCGCGATTCGCTCGCCAAACAGGTCGGCGTGCTGACCGAGGCGCTGAAATCGACCGCGATCGACGTCACCAAGATCTTGTCGACCGAAGTCAGCGACACGGCCTGGGACGCCTATCTGAAGGGCGACCGCGGCGTCTTCGCCCGGCGCGCGGTCAAGCTGGTCGAGAATAGCGAAGCGAAGGAAATCCTTCGCCTTTACCAGAACGACGACGGGTTCCACGCAGCGGTGAACCAGTTCATCCACGATTTCGAGGCGATGCTCCGCCTGCTGCTCGGCGCGCGCGACGGATCGGCGATCAGCGTTACCTTGCTCTCGTCCGACATCGGCAAGCTCTATGTCGCGCTTGCGCAGGCGATCGACCGGCTGCGGGGCTGAACTCGCGTCGTTTGGGTAATGGCGCGGCTCGAAGAGAGCGTGTGCTCCCGCGTAGGCGGGAGCCCAGAGCGGCTATAGCATCGAGCCTTAAATCTGACCGATCGTCCCGTTCGTGTCGAGACACCCATCTGTGTGGCGCAAGGCCGATGGATGTCTCGACTTCGCTCGACACGAACGGATAAGGGGCGTTGCAGGTTTATGGCACGCCGCTCTAAAGCCAAGTTTGGCGTTTTGCCGCTCTGGGTCCCCGCCTTCGCGGGGACACGGCATATTCACTTTATTTATTGAAAAGCGGTCTGCCGATCGCTGGAGCGCCTCGCGGGCGGCGCGTCAGGCGCGGCCTGCGATCACGTCGGGATCGACCCAGCCCTGCTTGTACGCGATGTAGAAGGCGAGGAAGATGGCGGCGCTCAGCATCGTCATCTGGGCCAGCACGCGCAGCGGCCGGAAATGCGCCGGCGCACCCGGTTCCTGTCCCCTGACCAGCGGCACGGCGTCGTCATCGGCCCGCCGCCCGTGAAACGGCAGCACGAAGAAAGCGCTGAAGATCCACAGCAGAAAATAGATGGCGAGGGCCGAAGTCCACTTCATCGCGTCGTCTTCCCCATCACAGATCGATGACCAGCACGTCGACGATCGGCTTCTTTCCGGTCCAGTCGGTCGCGACGCGGCGCACGGCGAGGCGGATCGCTTCCCTGAGCGCATCCGGGCTCCGTGCCGGACCGGTCGCGGCCTGCTCAGCCGCGTCGTTCATTTCGTCGAGGAAGGCGTCACGCTCGTCCTCGACCGGCACGCCGCGATAGTGGATGCGGCTGTCGGCGAAGCGCCCGCCGTTGAACACGACCGCGACCGAAATCTGGCCGTTGATCGCGAGCTTGCGCCGTTCGTTGATCGTCTCGCCATCGGCGGGCAGGATCACGTCGCCGTCGAGGATCAGCCGCCCCGCGCGCACGCGCTCGACGATCCGCGCCGGCCCCGGCGCCAGCCGCACGAGGTCGCCATTTTCCTGCACCAGCGCGTCGGGAACGCCGCGCTCGCGCGCGAAACGCGCCTGTTCGTGCATATGGCGGATTTCGCCGTGCACCGGCACGATCAGCTTCGGGCGCAGCCAGCCATAAAGCGCCGCGAGTTCGGGCTGGCCGGGGTGGCCGCTGACATGGATATGCGCCTGTTTCTCGGTGACGGTCAGCACGTCCTTTGCCGCGAGCTGGTTCATGATCCGCCCGATGGCGATTTCGTTGCCCGGAATCTGCTTCGAGGAGAAGACGACCGTGTCGCCCACTTCGAGCTTGATCTGGTGACCGTCGCCCGCCATGCGCGCGAGCGCCGCGCGCGGCTCGCCCTGCCCGCCGGTCGCGATCACCATCAGCTTGTCGCGCGGCAGCCGCATCGCCTCGTCGAAATCGACAGTCGGCGGGAAATCCTTGAGATAGCCGACCGCCCGGGCGACGCCGAGGATGCGGTCGAGCGAGCGCCCTGCGACGCACAGGCTGCGCCCCGTTGCCCGCGCGACATCGCCCAGCGTCTTGAGCCGCGCGGCGTTGGACGCGAAGGTCGTGACGACCACGCGGCCGCGCGCCGAACCCACCGCTTCGAGCAGGCCGTCGTGCAACGCCCCTTCGCTTCCCGATGCTTGCGCATTGAAGACGTTGGTCGAATCGCAGACGAGCACGTCGACGCCCTCGTCGCCGACCGCGGTCAGCGCGGCGGCGCTCGACGGCGTGCCGAGCACCGGATCGTCGTCGAGCTTCCAGTCGCCGGTGTGAAAGATGCGGCCGTAGGGCGTGTCGATCACCGCCGCGCTCATCTCGAGGATCGAATGCGCGAGGGGCATCAGGCGGATGCCGAAGGGGCCGAGCCGGAATTGCGCGTCGAGGTCGACGGTACGAATCTCGACCTCCTTTTCCAACCCTTCCTCGGCCAGCTTGTGCGCGATCAGTCCGGCGGTGAAGCGATTGGCATAGAGCGGCACGCCGAGGTCGGCGGCGAGATAGGGAAGCGCGCCGATATGATCCTCGTGCCCGTGCGTCAGCACGATGCCGAGCAGGTCGGCCTTGCGATCTTCGATGAATTCGAGATCGGGCATGACGATGTCGATACCCGGATAATCGTGCGACCCGAAGGTCACGCCGAGGTCGAGCATGATCCACTTGCCGTCGCAGCCATAAAGGTTGGCGTTCATGCCGATCTCGCCCGATCCGCCGAGCGCGACGAAGAGCAGTTCCTTGCCGGGGGTCGTCATGCGTCCTGTCCTCGCTGGTGATAGAGGTGCATCAGGCCATTCAGCGTCAGGTCGGACTCGATATGGTCGAACAGATGCGCGTGTTGTTCGAACAGCGGCGCGAGTCCGCCGGTCGCGATGACGGTCATCGGCGCGCCGACCTCCGCCTTCATGCGCGCGATCAGGCCTTCGATCATCGCGACATAGCCCCAATAGACGCCGATCAGCATCTGGCTTTCGGTCGTGCGGCCGATGACGCTGGCGCTGGCCGGCGCCTCGATCGCGATGCGCGGCAGCTTGGCCGCCGCGGCGACCAGCGCCTCCAGCGACAGGTTGACGCCGGGCGCGATGATTCCGCCCATATAGGCGCCCTCCGCCCCTATATGGTCGAATGTGGTCGCGGTGCCGAAGCTGACGACCAGCTTGTCCCGCCCCGGCGCGATGGCCTGCGCCGCGATGGCGTTGCAGGCGCGGTCGGCCCCGACCGATTGCGGCTCGTCGACCCTGAGCGCGATGCCCCAGCTCACCGGATCGCGCCCGGCGATCAGCGCTTCGACCCCGAAATATTTCTGCGCGAGCAGGCGTAGATTGTGAAGCGCGCGCGGCACGACGGTCGAGATGATGACCGCGTCGATGGCGCGCCGGTCGTGGCCCTCGATGCGCAGCAACTGGTCGAACCAGACCATATATTCGTCGGCGGTGCGGCGATCGTCGGTCGCGATCCGCCAGCGCGCAAGCGGCTGCCCCGCCGCGCCGTCGTACAGCGCGAACTTGGCGTTGGTGTTGCCGACGTCGATTGCGAGCAGCATCGCTTACTCCCCTTCCCTGACCGGGCGGCGAAGCTCGACATCGCCCGCATGGATCAGCATGACCGTCCCGTCCGCGCCGCGCAAGCGCAGCGCTCCGTCGGGCGCGAGGCCGTCGAACGTCCCGTCGATGCCCTGTTCCGACACATGGAGCGGCGTTCCGACCGGATGGCCGAGCGGCAGCCAGGCGCGCACGATGCTGGCGACGCCTTCCTGCCGCCACGTCCACAGCGTGTCCATCAGCGCCACCGCCAGCGCGTCGGAAAAACGGTCGCGGTCGATGGCGACGCCGCGGCTTGCAAAGGAAAAGGTCGGGCGATCGGGCAGATCGGGCGCGACGGCCAGATTGACGCCGATGCCGATCACCACGGTATCGCCCGCCCTTTCGAGCAGGATTCCCGAACATTTCGCGCCGTCGACGAGCAGATCGTTCGGCCATTTGACCTGGATCGGGACCTGCGGCGCAAAGGCCGCGAGGGCCCGCGCCAGCGCGACCGCGGCGACCAGCGCCAGCGTAGAGGCCGGCGGATCGGCGGCGGTCAGCCGCACCACGGTCGAGCCCATGAAATTGCCGAGCCCATCGCCCCACGGACGGCCGAGCCGCCCGTGTCCAGCGGTCTGGCGATCGGCGACCAGCCAATGGCCTTCGCCGACATGCTCGCCGCCTGCCAGCCGCGCCAGCAGGTCGGCATTGGTCGAACCTGTCTGCGCGATCCGCTCGATCGGCGGGATCAGAACAGCACCGATGCGGCGCCCGCCGCAGCCACCGCCAGCATCGGGATGAACAGATAGCCGATCACCGACAGCCACAGCGCGCTGACGCCGATCACCGCGCCCTCGATCCGCGATCCGTCGTTGCGGATCACCGCATCGGCCTCGTCGTCGAAGAACATCGTCTTGACGATCGCAATATAATAGAAGGCGCCGATCACCGACACGACCACCCCGGCCACCGCCAGCGGGACGAGCCCGGCGTTCACCGCGGCCTCGAACACCAGATACTTCGGCCAGAATCCGAACAGCGGCGGGATCGCAGCGAGGCTGAACAGGAACACCGCCATCGCCGCGGCGAGCCCCGGCTGGCGCTTCGACAGGCCGGCGTAGGCGGGAATGCTTTCCACCATGCGCCCATCGGCGTCGCGAAGCTGCATCACGAACAGGAACGCCCCGATCGTGGTGACGACATAGACGAGCAGATAGGTCAGCACCGCCTCGACCCCCTGCTGCGTCCCGGCGGCAAGGCCGATCAGCATGAAGCCGACGTTGTTGATCGACGAATAGGCAAGCAGGCGCTTGATATTCTTCTGCCCGATCGCGCCGACCGCGCCGAGGATGATCGAAGCGAGCGACAGGAAGATGATGATCTGCTGCCACGCGGCGAGCGCCGGGCCGGCCGATCCCATCGCGTCGATCACGACGCGCACGAGCAGCGCCATCGCCGCCACCTTGGGTGCGCTGGCGAACAGCGTCGTCACCGGGGTCGGCGCGCCTTCGTAGACGTCGGGCGTCCACATGTGGAACGGCACGGCGCTGATCTTGAACGCGAGCCCCGCGATCACGAAGACGATGCCGAACAGCAGCCCGATGTTGATCCCGCCGCCCATCGCGCGCGCGATGCCGGCGAAATCGGTCGTGCCCGAAAAGCCGTAGAGCAGCGAGATGCCGAACAGCAGGAAGCCCGACGCCAGCGCGCCGAGAACGAAATATTTGAGCCCCGCCTCGCTCGACCGGTCGTCGCCGCGCATGAAGCTGGCGAGCACATAGGAGCCGAGGCTGTTGAGTTCGAGACCGATATAGAGCGTCATCAGGTCGCGCGACGCGGCCATGATCCCCATGCCGAGCGTCGCGAAGACGATCAGCGCCGAATATTCGGCGCGCATGCCCTCGCCGAAATAGCGCGGCGCGATCGCGATGCAGACGAAGCTCGCGGCATAGATGATCAGCTTGGCGAAACCGCCGAAATCGTCGACCGCGAGGGTTCCCGAAAAGACCGAGGCCTGGGTGCCGAACAGCGCCACGACCGCGGCCGCGCCGACGGCCAGCGTCAGCAGCGACGCGAACTGGTAGAGCCCGACCCGGCGGTCGCCGCCGAACGTGCCGAGCAGCAGCGTGACCAGCCCGCCGATCGTCAGGATCAGCTCGGGCCAGATGAGAGCGAGATCGGCGGTCATTGCACGCCTCCCGCATGGTGTGCGTCGCCCGTTGCGGCGGCTTTCGGCCTGGCGGCGGCAAGCTGCGCGTCGCCCGCGGGCTTGGTCGGGGCCAGCCGCGCGACCACCGTCGTCACGTCGCCACGCATCGGCGCGAGGAAGCTTTCGGGATAGACGCCCATCCATAGCGTCACCGCGGCCAGCGGCACGAAGATCGCCCATTCGCGCGGATTGAGGTCGGGCATCGCCTTCACATCGTCCTTGGTCAGTTCGCCGAACACGACGCGGCGGTAGAGGTAAAGCATATAGGCGGCGCCGAGGATGATGCCCGTGGTGCACGCCAGCGCGGCCCAGCTCGACGCCTCATAGAGGCCGGCAAGGCTCAGGAATTCGCCGACGAAGCCGCTGGTGCCCGGCAGGCCGATCGACGCCATGGTGAACAGCAGAAAGAACAGCGCATAGGCCGGCATGTTCACCGCAAGCCCGCCGTAGCGGTCGATCTCGCGCGTGTGCAGCCGGTCATAGATGACGCCGACGCAGAAGAAGAGCGCGGCCGACACGACGCCGTGGCTGAGCATGACGATCAGCGCACCCTCGATCCCCTGCTGGTTGAAGGCGTAGAGGCCAGCGGTGACGATCGCCATGTGCGCGACCGACGAATAGGCGATCAGCTTCTTCATGTCGCTCTGCACCAGCGCGACGAGGCTGGTGTAGATCACCGCGACCATCGAAAGCCCGAAGATCAGCCACATGAACTGCGCCGAGGCGTCGGGGAACATCGGCATCATGAAGCGCAGGAAGCCATAGCTGCCCATCTTCAGCAGCACGCCCGCCAGGATCATCGACCCCGCCGTCGGTGCCTGGACGTGCGCGTCGGGCAACCAGGTGTGAACCGGCCACATGGGCATCTTGACAGCCATGCTTGCGAAGAAGGCGAGCCACAGCCAGGTCTGCATCTCCGGCGGGAAGTCGTAGTTGAGCAGCACCGGGATTTCGGTCGTCCCCGCCTCGCGGATCATCGCGATCATCGCGAGCAGCATCAGCACCGACCCGAGCAGCGTGTAGAGGAAGAATTTGTAAGCCGCGTAACGGCGGTTCGCGCCGCCCCAGATGCCGATGATCAGATACATCGGGATCAGCACGCCTTCGAAGAAGATGTAGAAGAGCAGCAGGTCCTGCGCCACGAAGACGCCGATCATGATCACTTCCATGATCAGGAACATCGCCATGTAGAGTCCGACGCGCTCCTTGACCGATTCCCAGCTCGCGAGGATGCACAGCGGCATCAGGAAGGCGCTGAGCACGACCAGCATCATCGCGACGCCATCGACGCCGAGCGCCCACTGGAAGCGGCCGAACAGGTCGGCGCGCTCGACGAACTGCCACTGCGCACCGCCGATGTCGAACTGCGTCCACATCAGCACCGCGAGCGCGAAGTCGAGCAGCGTCGCCGCGAGCGCGACCTGGCGCGCGGGCCGCGCTTCCAGGAACAGGCAGAGGATGGCGGCGACCATGGGGATCGCCAGCATCAGCGACAGGATGGGAAGCCCGCTCACAGGAAATTCACCATGGCCCAGCTGGCGAGGCCGACAAGACCGAGCAGCATCACGAACGCATATCCATAAACATAACCCGATTGCAGCCGGACCGCGAGCCGCGTGCCCCCCTCGACGAGCGCCGCGGCGCCATCGGGACCGAAGCGGTCGATGGTGCCCTCATCTCCCCGCTTCCAGAAGAAGCGGCCGATCGCGAAGGCGGGCTTCACGAACAGGATGTCGTAAAGCTCGTCGAAATACCATTTGTTGTACAGGAAGCGGTGCAGCAGCTTGAACTGCGCCACGAACTTCGCCGGCAGGCTGGTGTCGCGGATATAGCTGTTCCACGCGAGGAACAGGCCGATCGCCATCACCGTGAACGGCATCCACTTGACCCACAGCGGCACCTCGTGCGCGGCGTGCATCAGATGCTCGTCGAAGAACAGGCTGCCCTTCCAGAAGGCCGCACCTTCCTCCGGATAGATGAACTGGTGGTGGAAAAGGATGCCGGCGAACACCGCGCCGAGCGACAGCACCACCAGCGGGATCAGCATCGACAGCGGGCTTTCGTGCGGATGATAACCCGCGGTGCCGTCGCCGTGCGCTTGATGATGATGCGCGTGATCGTCGTGGCCGTGGCCATGATCGTCATGCACCGCGTGCTGGATATGCTCGCTCTGCTCCCAGCGCGGCTTGCCGTGAAAGGTCAGGAAGACGAGCCGCCACGAATAGAAGCTGGTGAGCAGCGCGGCGAAGATGCCGACCCAGAAGGCGATGACGCCGCCGCCGCCCGACGCGAAGGCCGCCTCGAGGATACCGTCCTTCGAATAGAAGCCGGCGAAGCCCGCGACGCCCGCGATGCCGACGCCGGTGATCGCCAGCGTCCCCGCCATCATCGCCCAATAGGTGAGCGGGATATGCTTACGGAGCGCGCCGTAATAGCGCATGTCCTGTTCGTGGTGCATCGCGTGGATGACGCTGCCCGCGCCCAGGAACAGCAGCGCCTTAAAGAAGGCGTGCGTGAACAGGTGGAACATCGCAGCGCCATAGGCGCCGACGCCCGCCGCGAAGAACATGTAGCCGAGCTGCGAACAGGTCGAATAGGCGATGACGCGCTTGATGTCCCATTGCGTCGTGCCGACCGTCGCGGCGAACAGGCAGGTCGCGGCACCGACGAAGGTCACGACGCCAAGCGCGACCGGCGCCGCCTCGAACATCGGCGACAGGCGGCACACCATGAACACGCCCGCCGTGACCATCGTCGCGGCGTGGATCAGCGCCGACACCGGGGTCGGGCCCTCCATCGCGTCGGGAAGCCAGGTGTGCAGCCCGAGCTGCGCCGACTTGCCCATCGCGCCGATGAACAGCAGCAGGCAGAGCACGGTCATCGTGTCGAGCCGCATGCCGAGGAAACCGATCGTCGTGCCCGCCATGCCCGGCGCGGCGTCGAGGATCGCGGGGATCGACACGGTGCCGAACACCAGGAAGGTGCCGAAGATGCCGAGCATGAAACCGAGGTCGCCGACGCGGTTGACGACGAACGCCTTGATCGCCGCGGCGTTGGCGCTCGGCTTCTTGTACCAGAAGCCGATCAGCAGATAGGAGGCGAGACCGACGCCCTCCCAGCCGAAGAACATCTGGACGAGGTTGTTCGCGGTCACCAGCATCAGCATCGCGAAGGTGAACAGCGACAGGTAGGCGAAGAAGCGCGGCTGGTCCGGGTCCTCGGCCATATAGCCCCAGCTGTAAAGATGGACGAGCGCCGACACGGTCGTCACCACCACCAGCATCACCGCGGTCAGCGTGTCGACGCGCAATTCCCAGTTGAACTGGAGCGCGCCCGACTGGACCCAGTGCAGCACCGGCGTCACGCTCGCCTCGCCCGTTCCCGCGACGAAGGAGAGGAAGATCGGCCAGCTGAGCGCGCAGCTCGCGAACAGCGCGCCCGTCGTGATGATTTTCGACGGCACATTGCCGATCACGCGCTGGCCCAGCCCTGCGACGAGAGCCGCGAGCAGCGGCAGGAAAACGATAGCCTGGATCACCGGCTTACCCCTTCATCCGGTTGGCATCGTCGACGGCAATGGTGCCGCGGCCGCGGAAATAGATGACGATGATCGCGAGCCCGATCGCGGCTTCGCCCGCGGCGACGGTCAGCACGAACATCGCGAAGACCTGCCCGACCAGATCACCGAGCGCGGCGCTGAACGCGACGAGATTGATGTTCACCGCGAGCAGGATCAGTTCGATTGCCATCAGGATGACGATGATGTTCTTGCGGTTGATGAAGATGCCGAGCACGCCGAGCGTGAACAGCACCGCCGAAACGGCAAGATAATGGCCGACGGAGATCATGCGTATAGTCCTCCCCGGAACGGGGAGGTGGCAGCCCGCAGGGCTGACGGAGGGGTCGCCACCTCGCGTCCTTCCGCACCGTCCCC
>NZ_BCUA01000016.1 GCF_001591045.1 Sphingopyxis granuli NBRC 100800
CGTTCCCACGCAGGCAATCGGTCGGAACGTCGGCGCTCGTTCCCCGGCGAAAGCCGGGGTCCAGATGGCATAGCCCTACCTCGCGTGGACCCCGGCTTTCGCCGGGGAACGATGAGTTGCCGAAAGGGGAGAGTTGCCAAGCGGCATCAGCGCGCCCGGGCCCTCGCCTGCTCCGGCGAGACGTCAGCGCACCCTCGCCAGGATGAACCCGTCCCATTTCTTGACGCCGACCGTCTGCACCGCGGTCGCGTCGATGCGCGCGTCGGCGTTCAGCATGTCGAACAGCGCCCGCGTGCCGTCGATCCGCGGATCGCCGCTGTCCGGATCGAGCACACCGCCTTCGCGCACGACATTGTCGACGACGATCGTGGTACCGCTGCGGCCGAGCCGGATCGCTTCGGCGACATAATGGGCGTTGCCCTGCTTGTCGGCGTCGATGAAGACGAAGTCGAACGGCGCCGCGCCGGTCATCGCGGCGAGACTGTCGCTCGCCGGCCCGACGCGGATATCGACCCGATCCGACACCCCCGCACGATCGAGATTTGCGCGCGCGACGCGGGCGTGCGCCTCCTCGATCTCCAGCGTCACCAGCTCGCCGTCTTCGGGCAGCGCGCGCGCGAGCCAGATCGTCGAATAGCCGCCGAGCGTCCCGATTTCGAGGATGCGGCGGGCGCCCGCGATCTGCGCGAGCAGGAACAGCATCTTGCCCTGCGCCGCCGAAACGTCGATCGGCGGCAGGCCATTGGCCTCGTTGTTCGCAAGCGCAGCGGCGAGCGCGTCGTCATCGCCGAGCAGTTTCCCGGCGATATAGGCATCGACGGCTCGCCAGCTGTCGCTCATCAAGCCACCGAGGCGGCGTGGATTTCGTCGATCGCTCCGCCCAGCGAGGCGTCGAACGCCGCGTCGTCCATCGAGGCGCGCAGGTCTTCGAGCAGCGCGCGGCTGAAGCTCGCGATGATGCCGGGGTTCTTCGCCAGTTCGACGCAGGCTTCGGGGCGCTTGTAGCCGCCCGACAGCGCGACGACGCGCAGCACCTTGGGATGGTCGACGAGCGGCTGGAACAGGCCGGGCTCGGTCGGCAGCGACAGCTTCAGCATCACCGGCGCGCCGTCCCAAGCATCGAGCGCCGCAAGCGTTTCCTGAAGCAGCAGGCGATCCGCCGCGGCACGCTCGGCGCTCTTGATGTTCACTTCGGGCTCGATGATCGGAACCAGGCCGTGCGCCGCGATGCGCTTTGCCTCGGCGAACTGCTGCTCGACGATCGCCTTGACGCCCGCCGGGTTGGCGAGGTTGATGACGCTGCGCATCTTGGTGCCGAACACCCCCTTGGCGACCGCACGCTGGCACAGCGCGTCGAGATCGGGCATCGGCTTCATCATCTGGACGCCATCGGCCTCGGCCTCCAGTCCCTTGTCAACCTTCAGGAACGGCACCACGCCGCGCTCCCACAGCAGCGCCGGCACCGGCTTGCCGCCGGCCTCGCCGTCCATCGTGCGTTCGAACAGGATCGCGCCGATCACCTTGCCGCCGCCGAAGCAGGGCGCGGTGACGATGCGGCTGCGCATTGCGTGGATCAGCCCGAACATCTCCTCGTCGTCCGACCAGGCCCCTTCGTCGATGCCATAGCCCTTCAGGGCCTTGGGCGTCGAGCCGCCGCTCTGGTCAAGCGCGGCGATGAATCCCTGACCCGATTTGATCTTGTCCAGCATCTCGGCATTGGCGGCAGTCATGTCATCTCCATTGGGCTGCATAGATTGGGGGAGCGATAGCCCGCGCCCCGACAGGAAGCAAATCGCAGGGCCGCGTCAGACCCTCAGCGCATCGACGCCCGGCAGCGGCTTGCCTTCCATCCATTCGAGGAAGGCGCCGCCGGCGGTCGAGACGAAGGTGAAGTCGTCCGCCACACCCGCGTGATTGAGCGCTGCGACGGTATCGCCGCCGCCGGCGACCGAGGTCAGCGACCCTTCGCGCGTCAGCGCCGCCGCAGTTCGGGCGAGCGCGACCGTCGCGGTGTCGAAAGGCGGCGTCTCGAAGGCGCCGAGCGGCCCGTTCCACACCAGCGTGCGGCAGGTCTTGAGCACATCGCCCAGCGCCTCGATCGCCGCCGGGCCGACGTCGAGGATCATCTCGTCGGCCGCGACCTCGTGGACGTTGACGGTGCGCGTCGGCGGATTGGGCGCGAACTGCTTCGCGACCACCACGTCATAGGGCAGATGGATCGTGCATCCGGCCTTGTCGGCGCTGTCGAAGATGGCGTTGGCGGTTTCGACCAGATCGTGCTCGCACAGCGACTTGCCGACATCGACCCCGCGCGCGGCGAGGAAGGTATTCGCCATGCCGCCGCCGATGATCAGGTGATCGACCCGGCCGACAAGGTTCCGCAGCACGTCGATCTTGGTCGACACCTTGGCGCCGCCGACGACCGCCGCGACGGGATGCGCCGGGTTGCCGAGCGCCGCGTCGAGCGCCTTGAGCTCGGCTTCCATCGCCCGCCCGGCATAGGCCGGCAGGCGATGCGCGATGCCTTCGGTCGAGCCATGGGCACGGTGCGCGGCGGAGAAGGCGTCGTTGACATAGAGGTCGCCCACTTCGGCCAGCGCGTCGGCGAAGGCGGGGTCGTTCTTCTCCTCGCCGGGGTGGAAGCGCGTATTCTCCATCACCGCGACGTCGCCGGGGGCGAGCACCGCGACGCCGGCCTTTGCGCCCTCGCCGATGCAGTCGGGGATGAACATCACCGAATGGCCCAGCACGTCGATCACCGCGTCGATGACGAGGCTCAGCGACTGGGTGGGATTCTTCGCGCCCTTCGGTCGCCCGAAATGCGCGAGCAGCAGCACGATCGCGCCCTTGTCGGACAGCTCGCGGATCGTCGGCATCGCCGCGCGGATGCGCGTGTCGTCGGTGACCGCGCCGTCGGACATCGGGACGTTGAGGTCGACGCGCACCAGCACTTTCTTGCCGGTAACGTCGCCGATGTCGTCGAGGGTTTTGAAGCCGGCCATATTCAACTCCATTCGCCCCGATCGCGTCGAAGCATCTTCGCGTCTCTATATCCCGTCGTTACGAGATCCCGAAGGGGCCGCGGCAATCTCCAGCGGGTGGCTCATGCGCCATGGCTGGAGATTGCTTCGTCGCTGCGCTCCTCGCAATGACGATATGCGAATTGCCTTACAGCAGCCCGGCGATCACGCCCGCAGTATCGACCATGCGGTTCGAGAAGCCCCATTCATTGTCGTACCAGCTGACGACGCGAACCAGCTTGCCTTCGAGCACCGAGGTTTCGAGGCTGTCGACCGTCGAGCTGGCCGGGCAATGATTATAGTCAATCGACACCAGCGGCTCGTCCGAATAGGCGAGGACGCCCTTCAGCGCGCCTTCCGACGCATCCTTGAGGATCTTGTTCACTTCCTCGACGCTCGTGTCGCGGCCCGGCGTGAAGGTCAGGTCGACCAGGCTGACGTTCGGGGTCGGCACGCGGATCGCCGAACCGTCGAGCTTGCCCTTGAGCTCGGGCAGCACCTCAGCAACCGCGCGCGCGGCGCCGGTCGTCGTCGGGATGATCGACATGCCGGCGGCGCGAGCGCGGCGCATGTCGCTGTGGATCTGGTCGAGAATCTTCTGGTCGTTGGTATAGGCGTGGACCGTGGTCATCAGGCCGCGCTCGATCCCCAGCGCCTCGTGAAGCACCTTGGCGACGGGCGCGAGGCAGTTGGTGGTGCAGCTGGCGTTCGACACGATCTTGTGATCGGCGGTCAGCTTGTCATGGTTGACGCCATAGACGACGGTCAGGTCGACGCCCTTGGCGGGGGCCGAGATCAGCACGCGCTTGGCGCCGGCGGCGAGGTGCTTGCCCGCGCTTTCAGCGTCGGTGAAGAAGCCCGTGCATTCGAGCGCGATGTCGACGCCGAGCTCGCCGTGCGGCAGGTTCGCGGGATCGCGTTCCTTGGTCACGCGGATCGCCTTGCCATTGACGATCATCTGATCGCCTTCGGCCTTGACATCGCCCGGGAACGGGCCGTGGACGCTGTCGCGCTTGAACAGCAGCGCATTCGCCTTCGCATCGGCGAGGTCGTTGATCGCGACCAGTTCGAGGCCGCAGTCCGGCCGTTCGAGGATCGCGCGGGCCACCAGGCGGCCGATGCGTCCAAAACCGTTGATTGCGACTTTCACTGCCATGTCGAAACGTCCTTTCTGCGGAAGAGGTCGGGCGGGTCCTTATTGACCGAGCCGGGCCAGGATCTGGGGAGCGATAGCATCGGCGGTCAGGCCGAAATGCCGGTAGAGATCGTCGATCGGCGCCGAAGCGCCGAAGCTGTCGATGCCGAAGCGCAGACCGTCGCGGCCGGTATAGCGTTCCCACCCGAAGGTGGTGCCCGCCTCGATCGAGACGATCAGCGCGTCGCGCGGCAGGACGTCGGCGCGATAGGCGACATCCTGTTCGTCGAACAATTCGGTCGAGACCATCGAAACGACGTCGGCGCCCTGCCCCGCCGCTTCGAGCCGCTCGGCAACGTCGAGCGCAAGCGACACCTCCGAACCCGTCGCGACGAGCACGACGCGGCGCGCCGCCGCTGCGTCGCGCAAACGGTAAGCGCCTTTCAAACAAAGATTTTCGGTGACGTCATGCCGCAACGGCGGCAGGTTCTGGCGGGTCAGCGCGAGCAGCGTCGGGCGATCGTCCTGCGCGAGCGCGATGGCCCAGCATTCGGCGGTCTCCACCGCGTCGGCGGGACGCATGACGAGCAGATTCGGCATCGCGCGCAGCGACTGCAGATGCTCGATCGGCTGGTGTGTCGGACCATCCTCGCCCAGTCCGATGCTGTCGTGCGTCATCACATAGACGACGCGCTGGCGCTGGAGCGCCGACAGGCGGATCGCACCGCGGCAATAATCCGAAAACACCAGGAAGGTGCCGCCATAGGGGATGACGCCGCCGTGCAGCGCCATGCCGTTCATCGCCGCCGCCATGCCGAATTCGCGGATGCCATAATAGATATAGCGGCCCGAATAATCGTCCTTGGTCAACGGCTTGGTCGACGACGTTTTGGTATTGTTCGAACCCGTCAGGTCGGCGCTGCCGCCGACGAGCGCCGCGATATCGGCGGTGAGCGCGGTCAGGGCGTTTTCCGACGCCTTGCGCGTCGCGACCTTCGGCGGTTCGGCCACCAGCGAGTCGAGATAGGTACGGAAGGCGTCGCCCGGCGCGACCTTGCCGCTCAGACGATCCTCGAATTCCTTTTTATTCCCGTTCGTTGCAAGCCGATCATTCCATTCGGCATGAAGCGTCCGGCCACGCGCGCCGAACCCCCGCCACGCTTCGGCGATTTCGGCGGGAATCACGAAGGGCTCGGCCGTCCAGCCGAGATTGGCGCGCGCCGCGGCGATCTCGTCGGCGCCGAGCGGCGATCCGTGCGTCGCCGCGGTGCCCTGCTTGTTCGGGGCGCCGAAACCGATCAGCGTCCGGCAGGCGATCAGCGACGGGCGGCCGTCGGCGATGGCGGCGTCGATCGCGCGGCGGATATCGGCGGGATCGTGCCCGTCGCAGCTTTCGACGTGCCAGCCGGTCGCCGCATAGCGCGCCCGAACATCCTCGCTCGTCGACAGGTCGGTCGAGCCGTCGATGGTGATGCGATTGTCGTCCCACAGCACGATCAGGCGGCCGAGCCCCAGATGCCCGGCCAGGCCGATCGCTTCGTGGTTGATGCCCTCCATCAGGCAGCCGTCGCCGGCGATCACCCAGGTGCGGTGGTCAACCAGCTCGTCGCCGTAGATCGCGTTCAGATGGCGCTCGGCGATCGCCATGCCGACCGCGGTCGCGAGCCCCTGCCCCAGCGGCCCGGTCGTCATCTCGACGCCCGCCAGCTCGAAATTCTCGGGATGTCCCGCGCACGGGCTGTGCAGCTGGCGGAACGCGCGGATTTCGTCGATCGTCGGGTGCGCATAGCCCGCGAGGTGCAACGTCGCATAGGCGAGCATCGAGCCATGCCCCGCCGAAAGAACGAATCGGTCGCGATCGGGCCATGCCGGATCGCTGGGATCGAACTTCAGATAATCCGAATAAAGCACCGTCGCGACATCGGCCATGCCCATCGGCATGCCCGGATGGCCGCTGTTCGCGGCCTGGACGGCGTCCATCGCGAGCGCACGGATCGCGTTGGCGAGCTGACGTTCGGGCAGTGTCATCATTCCCCCGGAGTGGACAGGCTGGTTGCGCGACAGCCCTTTGCGGGGGCAGTGCCCAGAGTCAACCGCTCGCGGCAGAATTTCGCCCGCATTTCGGCGTGGAGAGGCGATTGCACCCCCTTCGCGGCGCTGCTAACCCTTGGTCATGGAACTCGATCTCGACGAATCCAGCCTGGCCATCGGCCGCATCGAGCGGGCGCTGAGCCGGATCGAAAAGGCGCTGGCCGATCGCGAAAGCAGACCGGCCCCCGCCCCCGCACCGTCCGAAACCGCCAGTCAAAGCGCCCTGAAAGCCGAGGTTGCGGCGGTCATCGGCGAACTCGACCGGCTGATCAACGAGGCGAAACATGGCTGACGTCAAGCTCCAGATCGCCGGCCGCCCCTATGACGTGCATTGCGCCGACGGGCAGGAAGAGCGGCTTCACCAGCTCGCGGGGATCGTCGACACCAAGGCGCGCACGATCCAGGGTGGAACCGAGGTCCGCCAGCTGCTGTTCACCGCGCTTCTGCTCGCCGACGAGGCGCACGAGGCGCGGGCCAAGGCCGAAAAGGCCGAACCCCAGTCCGATTCGCTGCGCGCCGCGGTCGCGCTCGCCGAAAGCCGCGAGGCGGCGGCGCGCGACGCCCTGCGCGAAGCCGAGGCGCGCGAGCAGGCGCTGCGCGCCGAACTCGACGCCGCGCGGCAGGCGTCAGCGCCGCCGCCGCGCAACGCCCACGACCGTGCCCTGCTCCAGATCGCCGAGCGGATCGAAGCGCTCGCCGACCGGGCCGAGCGGATGCCCTGACGGAATGGGTTGAGACCGGGCGCCGGCATCCCTAGATAGGGGGCGGCGGGCACTGCCCGGCACGAGCCGCTGCGAATATCCCTGAGGCGATACATCATCCAAGGGAGCTGTCCCTGCCCGGACCCTGGTCCGACGTACATGGCCCCCACCTGACGTTACTGGCGTCAGAGGATTTTCCGGCAAACGACCACGGTGGTCCCGCCACCCACCGCGCAAGAGAGGCTGCGACAGGCGATGACCGACCCGGCCCCCGACCTGGCGCAGCGAAAACAGGAACTGCGCGACAGGCTGCGTTTCCGGCGCCGGCATTTCGCGGCGAATCTCGATCCGATGGCGCGGCTCGCCGCCTTCCGCGCGCTGCCCGCCCCGCTCGCCGAGCGGCTGGCGGAGGAGCCGCTGGTCGGCGGCTATGCGCCGTGGGGCGATGAACCCGACATCCTGCCCGCGCTGGCCGGCATCGCGGCGCGCGGCGCGCTTGCGCTGCCCCATCATGCGGCGCGCGACGCCGCCATGGCGTTCCGGCACTGTCCGAAGGGTGCGGCGCTGGTGCGCGGGCCGTGGGGCTCACCGCAACCGGGCCCCGACACCGAAAGCGCGATCCCGTCGATCCTGTTCGTCCCGCTCGTCGGTTTCGACCGGCACGGCGGCCGCCTCGGGCAGGGCGGCGGGCATTACGACCGCTTCCTTGCGGACCACCCGTCCCTCCCCCGCATCGGCGTCGGATGGTCGGTGCAGGAGGTGGACGCGCTTCCCGTGTCGGCGCTCGACGCGCCGCTCGATGCCATATGGACCGAACAGGAATTCATCCTGTGTGGAGACCGTCTATGACCGCTGCCCCCGATCCCCAGCCAAGCTGGCGCAAGCCCGCCGGAATCGCGCTGATCCTGCTGCTGATCGTCGCCTGGGCGACGATCGTCGTCGCGCTTTCGCCGTGGGTCGGCACTTGGCCGGTGCTGGTGCAGGGCCTGTTCTATCTGGTGGCGGGGATCGTGTGGGTGCTGCCGCTGAAACCGCTACTGCGCTGGATGGAACTCGGCCGCTGGCGCGGATAGATCGAGGCCGAACGGCTTCGGTCGACGACAGCGCAACGGTTTTTCCAGATATTTTCGGGAGGGGCGCCTTCCCGCCTTGGGCAGGGAATGGCGCGAGTGACGGGACTCGAACCCGCGACCTCCGGCGTGACAGGCCGGCGCTCTAACCAACTGAGCTACACCCGCTTGCGCTTGGGAGCCGCGCCAATATGGCCCCCGTCCCGACCTGTCAACCGTCGCTTTCCATCTCGGTGCGATTTAACCGGTCGCGCATCTCCTCCACTGTCGTCAACGTGCCGCGCTCAAACAGGAAACCGGCCAGATCGGGGGTTCCCGTCGACTGCAGTACCGTCTGGAGAATCAGCAGCAGCGGCACCGCGAGTAGCGCGCCCGGCGCCCCCCAGACCCAGCCCCAGAAGCTGAGCGAGACGAGGATTAGCAGCGGATTGACCGTCAGCCGCCGTCCAAGGACCAGCGGCGTGATCAGATTCGCCTCGACCAGATGGACGCCGACGAAGATCAGCGCGGGCAACAGCGCGAATCCGACCGCGTCGAACGTCATCAGCCCGCCCAGCCCGAGCAAAGTCGCAGCGACGATCGGGCCCAGATAGGGTACGAAGTTGCACAACGTGACGATCCCGCCCCACATGAAGGGCGACGGCATGCCCAGCGCCCAAAGCAGCAGCGCGACGACGAGGCCCAGGATCGCGTTGATCATCGTGATCGTCGCCAGATAGTCGGCCGTCGCATCGACGACATTCTGGATCACGCGCGCCGTCTGCATCGCGCCGTCGAAGCTGCCGCGGCGCCGGATCGTTCCCTTGCGCAGCCGTGTCCAGCCGGCGAGGAAGAAAAAGATCACCAGCACCGCGAAGAAGAGCTGGATCGCCGCCGACGGCGCGGCGGAGATGAAATAATCGACCACGGAGGTCGGCGCGGTCGCCGCGACCGCCTGCGACGCCGCTTCGGTCCCGCTCGCGACCGAGGTCAGCGTCCGGTCGACGAACTTCTGCAACGTCGAATAGAAGTCGATCAGCGGCGCGAGATTGCTCTGGATGCGCGGGATCGATTCGGGGAGCCGCGCGAACCAGCCGGTCGCGGGAACGACGATGATCGCCAGCGCGGCGTTCACCAGCATCAGGAAAGCCGACAGCGACAGGAAGGACGCGAGCGCCGAAGGCACGCCGCGCCGTTCGAGCCATTCGAGCAGCGGCACCAGCGCGATGGCGATCACGATCGCGGCGGTCAGCGGCAGGAAGAATTCGGCGCCGGCCTGAAGCGCGAAGGGCAGCCCGAGGCAAAAGGACGCGCCCAATATCAGCGCCAGCGCCGCGAGCAGCCGATCGCGGCGAAAATCGTCGATCTCGATCTGCTGCAGGGGATTGCCGCGCGCCGGGCGCGCGCCCTTCCTCCCCCTGTCCTCGCTCACGTGGGCCTCCTGGTTAACCGCTTCGTCTTAAGCGAGTTTCCCGGACCGCGCCAGCCGGCCGCTGAGGCGAGACGCGAAAAACCATCCTGTCCTGTTTCGAGCCAGAATGCCGCGTCCCTACCGGCAATTTAACCAGAAATTTTCCTTTTTCCGCGATGACCGTCGGCACGGACCAGCCTTCGGAGTCACATATCATGGTAAAAGCGCCTGTGGGGGGCGCGCAGCGACCGCTTCGTACACCCTTCCCTTATTCCCTCGTCCTGCTCGCGGCACTGGCCGTGCCGATGCAGGCCCAGGCCGCCGGCACCCGTGCCGGTTCCACGATCAGCAACACCGCGACCGCCAGTTTCGACAATGGCGGGGGACCGCAGACGATCGATTCGAACAAGGTCGACCTGCGCGTCGACGAACTGCTCGACGTCACCGTCGATTCGAGCGACCCGGGCGACGTCGTCACGACGCCGGGCGCGACCGAGCAGCGGCTCACCTTCTCGGTGACGAACAACGGCAATGGCGAGGAGGCCTTCGTGCTCGGCACGGTCGCCAACGGCGGTGGCGACGATTATGATCCGGCCGTCACCCAGATCTACATCGACAATGGCGACGGCGTCTTCGATGCCGGCACCGATACGCTCTATACGCCGGGCGCGAACGAACCGCTGCTCGACCCCGACGAGAGCGTCATCGTCTTCGTGCTCGCAACGACGCCGGGCACCGTCAGCGATGGCCATCGCGGCATCGTCAGCCTGACCGCGGCCGCCAAGACCGGAACCGGCGCGCCCGGCACCAGCTTCGCCGGCCTGGGCGAAGGCGGCGGCGACGCGGTCGTCGGATCGACCGGCGCCGACGGGCAGGATGCCGGCGCGTTCAAGGTCTCGTCCGCCACCGTGGCGCTGGTGAAGGTCGCCACCGTCGCGGACCCCTTCGGCGGCAGTGAACCGGTTCCCGGCGCCACCATCACCTATGCGATCACCGCCACGGTCAACGGCAGCGGATCGGTCAACGGTCTCGCTATCACCGACACGGTCCCGGCGGACACCAGCTATGTCGCCGGCTCGATCAGGCTGGGCGGCACCGCGCTGTCCGACGCCGCCGACGGCGACGCGGGCGATTATGACGGAACGCGGGTCCATGTGGCGCTGGGCGCCGTCGCCGGGGGCGAAACCCGCACCGTCACCTTCCAGACGAAAATCAACTGATGGAGAAGTCCATGCGCACCGCCATTCTTCTGTTGCTCGCCGCGGGCCTGCCGGGCCAGGCGCTCGCCGCCGACCAGGTCGCGCTGGCCAACAGCGTGTTCGTCGAACGGGTGACCACCGATGCCGCCGGCAAGCAGCGCGTCTCGCTGGAGGAGCCCAAGGTCGTCACGCCCGGCGACCGGCTCGTCTTCGTGCTCGACTATCGCAACGCCAGCGCGCGCCCGGCCGAGCGCTTCGTCGTCACCAATCCGCTCCCCGATGCGATCAGTTTCACCGACGCCGCAAGCAGCCCGCTCGTTTCGGTCGACGGCGGCCGGAACTGGGGACTGCTCGCCGATCTGACGGTCGCGCTGCCCGACGGCAGCCGGCGCGCCGCTCAGCCCGCCGATGTCACGCACATCCGCTGGGCCTTTCAGAAACCCATTCCGGCCGGTGGCGGCGGCAAGCTCATGTTCCGGGGGGTTGTCAAATAACCCCCTGAAACAAACCGCTTAACGGTCGCGGCGGTGGGGACAGCGACCAATCAAGGCCTAGGAGTTCAGCTATGACCAGCAAGCTGACGACCACGGGCGCCTTCGGTTTCGCGGCGATCGCAAGCATCGCCGCCACGCCGGCCCTTGCGGCCGGCACGACCGCGGGCACCCCGATTACCAATATCGCAAGCGTCCAATATCAGGTGGGGGGCGTCGATCAGGGCACCACGACCGCGTCGGACGAGTTCGTCGTCGACCGCAAGATCAACCTGCTCGTCGAAGAGGCCGGCAATGCGACGACCGAAGTTGCGCCGGGAACGACCAGTGCCGTCACCACCTTTCAGCTCACCAATTCATCGAACGAGGTGCTCGACTTCGGCCTGACGGTGACGCAGCCGGCCGGCGGGTCGGCGCCGCACGGCGGCACCGATTCGTTCAACGCGACCAATGTCCGCATCTATCGCGACAGCGCCGGTGGAACCGTCGGCGCCTTCGATCCGTCGGATACGCTCGTCACCTATATCGACGAACTCGCGACCGATACGCCGATCACGCTGTTCGTCGTCGCGGACATCCCCGCCGGGCTTGCGACGGGCGCCAAGGCGGTCGTGCAGTTGCAGGCTACCGCGTTCGAGGGCAATACGCCCGGCACGCAGGGCGGCGCGATCAGCCAGACGACCGGAGCCAACACCGCGGCCAAGGACACGGTGTTCGCCGATACCAGCGGCGTCATCGACGGCAGCCGCGACGGATCGCACAGCGCGGCCGACGACTATACGGTCAAGACCGCGACGTTGACCGTCACCAAATCGAGCCGCGTCATATCCGACCCCTATAATCACGGGACGAATCCGAAGCTGATCCCGGGGGCGACGGTCGAATACTGCATCGCAGTCGCCAACGCGCCGGGCGGTGCGGAGGCGACATCGGTGGCGATCACCGATCCCGTTCCGACGCAACTGACCTTCGTCGCCGATTCGATCCGGCTCGACGGCACGGTCAGCGGCGGCGTCTGCAATGCCGACGGCAACGCGAGCGGCGGCTATTCGGAACCGAACGTGACCGGAACGATCCCGACGATCGCGGCGGGCGACACCCGCACGCTCGTCTTCCGCGCCACGGTCAACTGACGAAAGCAGAGGGGGCGCAGGGGTGCCGGCGCGTCCGGCGCCCCTGCCTTCCCTACGCACCGCCGATGACATCGATCGCGAAATCCCTGAGCCTTGCGGGCGCTCTCGCCGCAGCAGCCATGCTGTGCGCGGCCCCGTCGGCGCGCGCGCAGGATGCCCCGAGAATCATCTCGAACACGGCTTCCGCCCAATGGCATGATGGCATCGGCGATTCCGCACGGATCTCGTCGAACCGGGTCGATATCGCAGTCCGGCCGCGTTCCCCCGAAAAGCCGACGATCGCCACCTATCGCCTGACCGATGGCGGTGGCGGCAGATCGATGCCGCTGATGCCGACGCCGTGCGACGGCGGCGCTTCCAACGGAGCCTCCGCCGCGCGAGGCGGTGCGCATCTGATCCAGGTCGCGGGCGCCTATGCCGGCCTTTCGACCGATCCCGCGGCGCTCGAACAGAGCGGCACCTTCCGCGCCGGCGAATTGCTGGTGGTCGGCGTGACGCTCGCTTCGGCCAATCGCGATCCGGCGCGACGCGATACGCTCCCCGTCGTCCTGGCGCTGGAAAACGGCGACAGCGAGCGCATCACCCTCACCGAAACGGCGCCGGACAGCGGCGAGTTCGTCGGTTTCATCAACACCATCGGCACGCCGCCGGCGATTGCGGCGGGCGACTGCCGCCTGTCGGTCGCGCCCGGCGCCACGATGACGCTGCACATATCCGACCAGGCCGGCGCGGGAATGACCGCGCTCGCGACAATCGATTTCCTCGTCGATCCCTTCGGCATCGTGTTCGACAGCGGCGACGGCGCCCCCGTTGCGGGCGCCCGCGTGACGATCGTCGATGCGACGACCGGCAATCCGGCGCCGGTGTTCGGCGACGACGGCGTGTCCGCCTATCCCTCGTCGGTTGTCACCGGCCAGTCGGTGACCGACGCGGGCGGCACCGTCTATCGCTTTCCCGAAGGCGACTATCGCTTTCCCTTCCTCGCGCCCGGCCGTTATCGCCTGGTCGTCGAGCCGCCGGCGCCCTACGCAGCCCCCTCGGCTTCGAGTCCTGCCGAACTGGCCGGTCTCCGCCGTCCCGATGCGGATCGCCCCTTCACGATCGGCGATGCCAGCTATGGCCGGGCCTTCATCCTCGCCAGCCCCGCGCCGGTCCGGGTCGATATTCCGGTGGACAAGCCCGGCCTGCCGCTGGCGCTGCGCAAGACGACCTCGACCGAAGTCGCGGTTCCCGGCGACATCGTCCAGTATCGCATAGAGGTCGCCAATGGCGACGCGCGGCGCACCACGGGCGCGGTGACGGTCCGCGACACGCTGCCCGCCGGCATGCGCCTGCGGACCGATAACGTCCGCGCCGACGGTGAACGCGTCGAGGCACAGGTTGCGGCGAACGGCCGCGACTTCGCGGTCACGCTGCCCGGCGTCGCGCCCGGCCGTTCGGTGCTGCTGACCTATCTGGCCGAGGTGATCGTCTCGGCGCAGCCGGGACGGGCGCTCAATCGGGCATCGGCGTCCGACAACCGCGGGTCGGCGAGCAATGTCGCGGAGGCCGCGATTGCGATCAAGCGCGACCGGCTGGGCGATCGAATGACGATCATCGGCCGCATCGCCGATGGCGGCTGCGGCGTCGATCCGGGCAAGGCGGCCGGCGTCGCCGGCGTGCGCGTGATGCTGCAGGACGGCAGCTATACCGTCACCGACGAGGACGGCCGCTATCATTTCGAGGGCGTACGCCCCGGCCTTCACGTCGTCCAGATCGACCCGTCGACGCTGCCGCTCGATCGCGAAGCCGTCGATTGCGCGCGCTCGACGCAAAGCGCCGGCAGCCCCATCTCGCGCTTCGTCGAGGGGCGCGGCGGGTCGCTGAAGCGCGCCGACTTCCGCGCCGCTCCCGCCGCCCCGTGGATCGCTCCCCGGACCACGGCCCCCGAAGCGACAGCGATACCCGGCGATGCAGAGGCTGCGGGCGCGCATCGCGACTGGCTGGCTGGCCAGGAACCGGGCATCGCGTGGCTCTTTCCCGCCCCCGATCACAATCCGCGCGCCAAGTCGGTGCGGGCGGCGATCAAGCACCTGCCCGGCCAGAGCGTCGCGCTCCGCATCAACGGCAAGCCCGTCGACCCGCTCGCCTTCGACGGCATGACAAAGTCCGCCGACGGCCGGATCGCGGTCAGCGTCTGGCGCGGGATCGAGATTCGCGAAGGCGACAACAGCCTGACCGCGGAAATCCGCGGTGTTGACGGTGTCATCATCGAAAGGATCGAGCGCAAGGTCCATTATTCGATTACCCCGATGCGCGCGACGCTGGTGCGCGAACGGTCGGTCCTCGTCGCCGACGGCGTCACCCGTCCCGTCATCGCGGTGCGGCTGACCGACCGCGACGGCAAGCCGATCCGCAAGGGGCTGACGGGCGATTTCAGCGTCCCTGCCCCCTATTATCCCGCTGTCGAGGCCGATGCGCAGCAGGCCCGCCAGCTGGCCGGGCTCGAACGGGCGCGCCCGCTGTGGAAAACCGCGGGCGACGACGGCATCGCCTATATCGAGCTCGAACCCACCACCGCCTCGAGCACGCTGACGATCGATTTCGCCTTTCGCGACGACAAGGTCGAGCGCAGGCAGACGCTCGACATGTGGCTCGACCCCGGCGACCGCCCGTGGACCGTAGTCGGCTTCGCCGCCGGAACGCTCGGCTACAATACGCTCGACGACCGCATGGAATCGGTGGCCGAAACGCTCGACGACCTTCACACCGACGCGCGGCTCGCACTCTATGCCAAGGGGCGGGTGCGCGGCAAATGGCTGATGACGCTCGCCTATGACAGCGACAAGGAGCAGGACGACGCGCGCTTCGGCGGCGTGATCGACCCGCGCGCCTATTACACCGTCTACGCCGACCGCAACGAGATGCGCCATGATGCGGCGTCGGTACGCAAGCTCTATCTGCGGCTCGAACGGCCGCAATTCTATGCGATGTTCGGCGATTTCGAGACCGGCATCTCCGATCCGCAGCTCGCGCGCTACAATCGGGCGCTGAACGGCGGCAAGGCCGAGTATCGCGGCCGCACGCTTGCCGCGACCGCTTTCGTCGCCGACACCCCCTACCGCTTTCGCCGCGACGAGATCCAGGGCAACGGCCTTACCGGCCCCTACCCGCTCGGCGCCCGCGATATCCTGCCGAACAGCGAGCGGATCACGATCGAAACGCGCGACCGCCTGCATAGCGAGCGCATTGTTGACAGTGTTACCATGACCCGCCACGTCGATTACGATATCGATTATCTGGCTGGAACGCTGCGGTTCCGTTCCCCCATTCTCAGCCGCTCGTCGAACCTCGATCCCCAATATATCGTCGCCGAATATGAGGTCGACGGCGTCGGCGAGCGCGTGCTCAACGCGGGCGGCCGCGTCAGCTATCGGTCGCGCGACGAAAAGCTGCGCGTCGGCGCAACCTTCATCCACGACGAGGATAGCGACGCCCGCACCGACCTCGGCGGCGTCGATGCGCGCTATCGCCCCGGCGCCGATACCGAGATCCGCGCCGAACTCGCCCTGAGCGACGCCAGCACCCGCGCGGGCGGCAAGGCCGCTCGCGGCACGGCCCGCGCGTGGCTGGTCGAGGCCGAGTATCACAGCAGCCGCGCCGACCTGCTCGCCTACGCCCGCGAGCGCGAGGCGGGATTCGGCACCGGCCAACTCAGCGGCGGAGAGGACGGCACGCGCAAGATCGGAGTCGATGCCCGTCTGCGCGTCGGTTCGGCGCTGTCGATGACGGGAAGCGCGTGGCAGGAAAGCTTCCTCGACGCCGGCACCCGCCGCCGCGCCGCGCGCGCGCTGGTCGAATATGATCGGAGCGCGGGCGGGAGAACGACCGTCGCGCGCGCCGGCCTGACCCATGCCGACGACCGGCTGAGCGACGGCACGCGCAACCGTTCGGACATCGTCCAGTTGGGTGCGACGCAGCGCCTGTTCGAAAAGCGGCTTGAACTCGACGCCCAGACCGAATTCGCGCTCGGCGGCCGGGATGCGAGCGTCGATTTCCCGAGCCGACACCGCCTCGGCGCACGCTTCGCGGTGACGCGCGACGTCAATCTGGTCGGCAGCTACGAGATTGCCGACGGCGACACGGTGAAGGCGCGCACGGCCCGCCTCGGCTTCGATCTGACGCCGTGGGCCGGCGCTCGCCTGCTCGCCGCCGCCAACCAGCAGCAGATCAGCGAATATGGCCCGCGCAGTTTCGCCGCCTATGGTCTGTCGCAGTCGCTGCGGCTCGGTGAGCGCTGGTCGGTCGACATGGCCGTCGACGGCAACCGGACGCTCGGCGGTATCCGAGCGCGCGATGTTATCAATGTAAACACCCCGGTCGCCTCGGGCGGTTTCCTCGGCAATCCAGGCACGCTGACCGAGGATTTCGTCGCGATCAGCAGCGGCGCCACCTATCGCGCCGACCGCTGGACGCTGACCAGCCGCGCCGAATATCGCGACGGCGAACTGGCCAACCGCTATGGCCTGACGCTCGGCGGTCTCCGCCAGCTCGGCGAAGGCCGGGCGCTCGGCGCGCTGCTCAGCTGGACGCGGGCGAGCGGCAGCGGCGCGATGCCGAATACCGAAACGATGCAGTTCGAGGCGAGCTGGGCGCATCGCCCCGCGCATTCGCGCGTGTCGTGGCTCGACAAGGCCGAATATCGGTCGGATCAGGTGCGCGGCGCCGTCGCGGGCCAGCCCGGCCCCGTGGGCAGCGCGCCGCTGATCGTCAGCGGCGACGTGACGAGCCGCCGGCTGCTCAACAGCCTGTCGGTGAACTGGAAGCCGCTTGCCGCTCGCGACGCACGGCAGGCCGACGACCGTATGTGGTACGAACGCGGCGAATTCGGCTTCTTCTGGGGCACGCGCTACAATTTCGACCGGTTCGGCGCCGACGATGTGAAGGGCTGGTCGAACCTGTTCGGCGCCGACCTGCGCCTCAACCTCGGCACGCGGGCCGCGATCGGCGCTTCGGGCACGTTGCGCGTCGGCACCGACGCCAATACCGTCGCCTGGGCCGGCGGTCCGACGCTGACGATTGCGCCGGTTGACAATGTCAACATTACCCTCGGCTATAATTTCGCGGGCTTTCACGACCGCAATTTCGAGGAAGCGCGCTTCGCCCGCTCGGGCGCCTATGCGACCTTCCGGCTGAAATTCGACCAGACGAGCTTCGCGGGGCTCGGCCTGTAGGGCAAGCCTATCAGTCGGCGAACAGCAGCACTGGCGTTTCGACCAGCCGCTTGAGCGCCTGGACGAAGCTCGCGGCGTCCCAGCCGTCGACGACGCGGTGATCGCAGCTGATCGACAGGTTCATCAGCTTGGCGCGGCGGATGTCGTCGCCCCCTTGAGGATTTTTGGCGAACACCGGGCGCTCGACGATCTTGTTGGGGCCGATGATCGCGACCTCGGGCCGGTTGATCACCGGCGTCGTCGCGATGCCGCCGAGCGGGCCGAGCGAGGTGACGGTCAGCGTGCCGCCGGTGAGTTCGTCGACCTTCGCCTTGCCGGTACGCGCGGCTTCGGCCAGGCGGCTGATTTCCGACGCCAATTGCCAGACATTCTTGTCCTGCGCGTCACGGATCACCGGGACCATCAGCCCGGCGTCGGTCTGCGTTGCCATGCCCAGATGCACGGCGCCGTGCCGCGTCACCACGCCCGCTTCGTCGTCGTAGCGCGCGTTGATCATCGGAAATTCGGGAATCGTGCGGCAGATCGCGACGATCAGGAAAGGTAACATCGTCAACTTCGGCCGATTTCCGCGATTTGCGTTCAGATCGGCGCGCATCGCCTCGAGCGCGGTGACGTCCATTTCCTCGACATAGGTGAAATGCGGAATCGCGCGCTTCGCGGCGGCCATATTCTCGGCGATCTTGCGGCGCATGCCGATGACCTTGATCGGTTCGTCGGCGCGGGCGCGCGATGCGCCCGGCGCCTGATAGCCCTGCCCCGCGCCATAGCGCAGATAGGCGTCGAGGTCGGCGTGGCGGATGCGGTCGCCCTCGGCCTGGACCTGCGACAGGTCGACGCCGAGATCGCGCGCGCGTGCGCGAACGGCGGGAGACGCCAGCACCGCCCTGTCCTCTTTCCCGCCCGCGGGAGTGGCCGCGGGCGGACTTGCTTCGGCAACGGCGGGGGGTGCTTCGGCCGAATCCTCGACAGAATCTTCGAAAGTCTCTGCAACTTCTTCTAAAACCGCAACTTCATCGGTCGATTCGCTACTTGAACCATCCGCCGGCGTATCGGACGCTTCCGCGTCGGCATCGGTTTCGATAACCGCGAGCGTCGATCCGATCGGCACCATGTCGCCGACCTCGCCCGCCAGTTCGACGATCACGCCCGACACCGGCGATTCCATTTCGACGGTCGCCTTGTCGGTCATCATGTCGGCAAGCTGCGCATCTTCTTCGATGCGGTCGCCGACACCGACGTGCCAGGCGACGATCTCAGCCTCGGCGATCCCTTCGCCGATATCGGGCAGGCGGAACGAATAGCGGGCCATGGCGGTCAGTCCTTCATCAACTTGTCGAGCGCGGTCGCGATGCGCACCGGGCCGGGGAAATAGGCCCATTCGAGGCTGTGCGGATAGGGCGTGTCGAAACCCGTCACGCGCTCGACCGGCGCCTCGAGATGATAGAAGCAGCGTTCCTGCACCAGCGCGGCGAGTTCGGCGCCGAAGCCCGACGTGCGCGTCGCCTCGTGGATGATCAGGCAGCGTCCGGTCTTCTTCACCGACGCCTCGACCGCCTCGATGTCGAGTGGCAGCAGCGTGCGCAGGTCGATGATCTCGGCGTCGACCCCGATCTCCTCGATGATCGTCTTCGCGACATGGACCATCGCGCCATAGACGAGCACCGTCACCGCCTCGCCCTCGCGTACCGTCGCGGCCTTGCCGAGTTCGATGCGGTAATAATCCTCGGGAACCGCGCTCGCCGCATGCTTCGACCAGGGTTCGACCGGGCGGTCGTAATAGCCGCTGAACGGCCCGTTGTAGATGCGCTTGGGTTCGAGGAAGACGACGGGGTCGTTATCCTCGATCGCCGCGATCAGCAGCCCCTTCGCATCATAGGGATTGGACGGAATCACCGTCTTCACGCCGCAGATATGCGTCATGATGCTTTCGGGCGACTGGCTGTGCGTCTGCCCGCCGAAGATGCCGCCGCCGAACGGCGTGCGCACCGTCATCGGGCAGATATAGTCGTTGGCAGACCGGTAGCGCAGGCGCGCCGCCTCGCTGACCAGCTGGTCGAGACCGGGGTAGATATAGTCGGCGAACTGAATCTCCGGCACCGGCCGCAGGCCATAGGCGCCCATGCCGACCGCGACTCCGATGATGCCGCATTCGTTGATCGGCGTGTCGAAGACGCGGGTCCGGCCATGCTTTTTCTGCAGCCCCGCGGTGGCGCGGAAGACGCCGCCGAAATAGCCGACGTCCTCGCCCATCACGACGGTGGCGGGGTCACGTTCGAGCATGATGTCCATGGCGCTGTTGATCGCTTCGATCATGTTCATGGTCTTCACGGGCGCGCTCATCACTCGGGCTTCCAGTCGGGGCCGAACTTGGCCCGTTGTTCGGCAAGCATCTGTTCGCATTGTTCCTGAAGATGCCAGGGCATGTGCTCGAACACATCCTCGAACATGGTTTCGAAGGGCTGGTGCATGCCGTGCCCCAAAATTCCAAGTTTTTCAGACTGTTTCTGGGACGTCTTTATCAGATCGTCGAGTTCCTGCTTCAACGCTTCGTGACGCTCGCCGTCCCATTCGCCGAGCGTTTCGAGATGCTGGCGCAACCGCATGATCGGATCGCCGAACGGCCAGGCGCTGGCCTCCTGCGCCGCGCGATAGGCATTCGGGTCGTCGGAGGTGCTGTGCCCCTCGGCGCGATAGGTGAAATGTTCGATCAGCGTCGGGCCGTTGTTCGTCCGCGCGCGGTCCGCGGCCCACTGGGTCGCGGCATAGACCGCGAGCGGATCGTTGCCGTCGACACGCAGTCCGGCGATGCCATAGCCGACCGCGCGCGCCGCGAAGGTGGTGCGCTCACCGCCGGCGAAACCCGAAAAGCTGGAGATCGCCCACTGATTGTTGACGACGTTGAAGATGACCGGCGCATTGTAGACGGTCGCGAAGGTCAGCGCCGAGTGGAAGTCGCCCTCGGCCGACGATCCCTCGCCGCACCATGTCGTCGCGATGCGGCTGTCGCCCTTCGAGGCGGACGCCATCGCCCAGCCCACCGCCTGCGGATATTGGGTCGCCAGATTGCCCGAGACGCTGAAGAAGCCGTAGTCGGGCGCCGAATACATGATCGGAAGCTGGCGCCCGAGCAGATGGTCGCCGCGATTCGAATAAATCTGGTTCATCATCTGGACCAGCGGATAGTCGCGCGCGATCAATATGCCCTGCTGGCGATAGCTGGGGAACACCATGTCGGCGCGGTCGATCGCCATCGTCGAGGCCACCGAGGTCGCCTCTTCGCCGGTCGATTTCATGTAGAAGCTGGTCTTGCCCTGCCGCTGCGCGCGGAACATGCGGTCGTCGAACGCCCGCACCGTCATCATGTAGCGCAGCATCGTGCGCAGCCGCTCGGGCGCCAGCTTCGGATCCCACGGTCCTTTCGCCTGCCCGTCGAAGTCGAGCACGCGCACCAGGCCGTAACACAGGTCGCGCATCGCGTCGGGTTTCGTCGCCTCGCCGGGGCGCGGCGTGGCATCGACGGCAGGAACCGGAACGTCGCTGAAGTCGGGGGTATCGCCGGGGCGATAGCACGGTTCGGGAATATGGAGCGACAGCGGCGGCAGATTGCCCGCCGGGCGCCGAGGCGTCTCAGGCATGTCTTCTTCCCTTCGACGCGAATCACGCGCCTTTTAGTTATATTTCAATGCGGCGACATATTATTACTGTCGCCGATCCATTGCAATGCCTGCGATCAGACCGCGACGGGCGCCGGAATATGCGCCTGCGGCGCATAGGCCTCGACCGCGAAATCCTCGAAGCGATAGGCGAAGATGCTTTCCGGCCGCCGCAGGATGCGCAGCTTCGGCGCGCCGGCCGGGGTCCGCCGTAACTGCTCTTCGACGAGTGCGGCGTGGTTGAGATAGAGATGCACGTCGCCGCCGGTCCACACCAGTTCGTGCGCGTGCAGGTCGCATTGCTGCGCGATCATCCGCGTCAGCAGCGCCGCCTCGAATATGTTGAACGCGAAGCCGAGCCCCAGGTCGCACGAGCGCTGGAACAGCAGGCACGATAATCCGCCGTCGCTGCGCACATGGAACTGATAGGTCATGTGGCACGGCGGCAAGGCCATGCGATCGAGGTCGGCGACGTTCCAGCCGGTGAAGATGTGCCGCCGCGACCCGGGATTGCTGCGCAGCGAATCGATCAGCGCCGCAATCTGGTCGTGCCCCTTTTCGGCCCGGCGGAACAGACCATCCCCCGCGGGCTCGTAGCGCGGCCAGTTCACCCATTGATGGCCGTAGACGGGACCGAGGTCGCCCCACGCCGCCGCGAAATCGGAATCCGAAAGGATGCGCGCTTCGAAATCCTCCGCGCCGATATCTTCGCCGGTCTCGCGGCGATAGCGATCGAGCGGCCAGTCGGTCCAGATCCGCACCCCCTGCGCGACCAGCGGGCGGATGTTGGTGTCGCCGGTCAGGAACCACAGCATCTCGCGCAGCGCGGTTTTCCAATAGACCCGCTTGGTGGTGAGCAGCGGGATCGCATCGTCGGCGAGCGAGAATCGCATCGTCTCGCCGAACAGCGAGCGCGTGCCGACGCCGGTGCGGTCGACCCGCTCGTCGCCTTCGACCCAGATTCGGCGCATCAGGTCGAGATATTGCAGTTCATAATGGATGGAATCGGGCAAGACCTGCTCCTGTGTTGCGGGCTCCAGTGCTAAGCGCCCGACGGGGGGACGGCAAGGGCGGCAGCAGCCATGACCCTCCGTTACGGCGCAGATGCCGATTGGAGCGCCGGACGCCGCGCCGCATAGACGGCGCGATGAATCTCTCCGATCCGCTTGGCAACGGGGCCGACATGGCCGCGACCGGCTTCGTGCAATGCGCGGACGAGGACGATGTCGCGCGCCACCTGCTGCGCCCGTCCTTCAGCAGCGACGGCGAAACCGTCCAGTTGCTGGCCTTCGATGGCCATGCGCGGCTGATTTCCGCCGAACGGATCGAAGCGACACTGTCGGGGCGCTGCACCATTCCCCCGATGCGTTGGCGAAGGCTGCTCGGCCCGGCGGTGACCGGCGTGCTGATGGCGCACAACCATCCCTCGGGCGTCGCCTGGCCCAGCGAAGGCGACCTCGCCTGCACCCGCGCGGTTTCGCGGCTCCTTCGTCCGATGGGGATCGATCTGTTCGACCATCTGATCTTCGTCGACAGCGGTCATTTCAGCTTTCGCCGCGCGCACCTGCTGTAGGTGCCGATTCTGGTGCGATTGCCGCTTGCAGTTCCTGGGCGGCGCGTCTAGAGGACCGCCCTGCCTTCGCGCCGCTTCGTCGGCGCTGGAGATCGGTCGGGGAGTAGCTCAGCCTGGTAGAGCACTGTCTTCGGGAGGCAGGGGCCGGAGGTTCGAATCCTCTCTCCCCGACCAGTTTCTTTAGAGATTGCAAAGTCCAGAAAAACCAAGATTTTCTGCGGCCTGGGGCCGTTTGTGCCATACAGTTGTGTGATAGTCCAGTGTTAGACGAATCGCGCGCCTTAACCGCCCAATTTTCGTTCCCGGCGCAGGGGATGACTTAGATAAGTCGGGGCTGCCCTTCCGAATCTTTGCGTCCCCGTTTTTGACGGTGCTTGAAGAGCCAAGGCGGCTCCGGATTGTCCATTGCCCACAACCCTCGCCGGTCACGCCGGGCATCGTCTTGCGCCGCGAAATATTCGGCCTCGCGATCAAACGCATATTGCTCGGTCACCCAAGCCCACCCGTTCACGATCATCTCGAGCTCGATATTGCGCGTGACAGGGCGCGCGCGCTTGACTGAACCACCGCCCCGCTTGCCTGCGTGATAATAGTCGACCGTGCCGACATCCATTTGCTCGGTCAGAAATGCCATGCACAAAATCCGCTTGTAAGGATCGATGGGCCGGTAGCCAGTCGACTCTTTGCCAACTGGGTCCAAGCGAAGCTCCTTATTTGCGATAAGGCCTAGCAAAAAATCTCGGGCTTCCGGTCCGAACGGTTGCCCCATTTCGGGGGCGTCGATAAACGCAAAGCGGAAGGAAACGCGTTCCACCCAAGCCTGCCGATAGGGATGCCAGACGTTTGCCAAGAAGCCGTCGCCGTCGAAGACCTTTCGGACGGCTGCCTTCAGCACCTCATCTGGACCTGCAGGGCCTGGATCATCGGGAACGATGATCATGCTGGCCTTCCCGGGCCATTGCGGCGCGACCCTTATTCTGCGGCGTTTGCGCGGGCTTCGAGCGCGTCGCGGATGGAGATTTTACAGGCCAACGCCGCAGCCAAGCAAAGCGTTCGGGATCCTGTCGAAGCAGGAATTCACGAATACGCTGCTGTTCCGGAATGGAAGCGTGCATCAGCAACCCTCGCAATTCACCATCGATCGCATGGCGCGACGCTCCGAGGCTCTCAGCCTTTGCATACCATTCGTGCCCTGCAGCGAGGTCTCCAAGCTCGATGTGGACCGCGCCCAGCAAAGTGCACGGTCTATAGTTGCTTGAGGTCAGTCGATGCGCTTCGCTGGCGAGCGCCTTGGCCTCGTCGAGGCGGCGTAGGTCACGCATTGCTCCGCCGCGCGTCGTTGCCAAGGCCGACCTGATTTTAGGATTTGACCCGACCTTTGCCAATGCCGCATCGGTCAGGCGTAAGGCTCGCTCCGGTTCGCCAGCCTTACGCCAATGCCCGCTCGCATTCACGGCATTCCACGTATCACCACTGTCTTCCCAAGCTTTGGTCAGGGCTGCGGCTTCCAATGCATGCCAAGCTCTCTGCAGCTCGTCGGTCCAGCAGTAATCGGCCTTTGCCTTGAGCCATGCGAGGTCCTTGGCTTCGAGGCGTTGGCCATTGGCGACTTGCCTTAGAAGAGCCATTGCGCGCGGATAATCTTCGCTTTCGATATATCCCACGCCGAAGCGCTGTCGCAGCTCCTTGGCCTCTCGCTTTCGACGGAGTGCCGGATCGTTCGCCATGGCGGCAAAGGTCGCCTTAACTGCTGCCGCCCTGGCCTCAGTGCGTTCCGCCAATTCTGCCGCATCCTTCACGGCCTTGGCCGAAGCCTCCTCAATGCGCGCTGCCTGTTCCGCTCCGGCTTGGGCCCGAAATTCTGCCAAGGTTGCCTTACCTTCGGCCCAATTGACGAGTGCATGCAAGCCCGTCGCGGCGAGATATTCTCGCTGCAAGGCCGTCACCTGCTCCCCAGCCTCAATTTTCAGAAGAATCCCATTCAACCGGGCGCCCAACTGAGCCGCGCCGGGGAGGTCCTCCAGGAAATAGCGTTTTGCCAAAGCGGCGTGCAGAGTTCGTGTCATGGCCCATTTTACATTCGTGGTCCGGCGCGACGAGAAACTCTTCGCTCCGATATCGTGCACCGTTCTATGTAACACGTTGGCCTAATTCATCTCTTAACGTTTCAATGGTCTGGGGGGCAGCCTGACTGAACTCATCTCGGCGTCCACCAATCCGGCAGCAGGCCACCTTGCTTTGTCCCACTTCCCGCTCCATCTGCAAGCAATGACCAGCATTGTCCATCGCGGCCACGTGGAACTCGGTGACACCGAGCTCGGCGCCACTCTCACTCTTGAGCCGGGACGCGTTACGCTAGATATCGCAAGCACCAATCAGGCACATACGATGCCAGAGAGCATTGATATCATTCGATTCAGAAGTAACACCGGCTATTTCACGTTAACCGATCTGTTCCGTCTGAATCACAATATGCGACTCGGTGTCGGCGGACTGTCCACCTACAGTGCTAGGCTCGCATTCGAGAGCGCTCACTTTCAGGATGAGAGCGAAATCAGGTCTCGCACCTGGGCTATAATCGTCGGCGATGTTGCGAAGATTTTGCACGTCAACGGGGTCGTCCAACAGATGACCTTCCCCGAGGCTGGTGGCATGATTGTGAATTATACGGTTTCAGCTCCACCAGCTGTAGTCCTTGATTGTCCATCGGTCGGGCTCACTCTTCGGCTTTGCCAGCACATTAAATCGGGCGGAGATATGATCAACGGGCCGACCCTTACGCTCACCTATCCTATTGAAATTCTCTTCCAAGAGGAGGTGAGCGTCGATGTCGCCATCCAAAACATGCATAGGGTGCGGCAGGCATTTTCGTTAATCATGGGCCGCGTGCTGCCTATTACCAGCGCGTCCATTAGAATTCCCACTGAACGCAATCCGCACGAAGTTCCCATCCATGGTCTCGCGACAATCCACGTGGAAGAGAAGCCTGCGGAGCCCATCTTGTCGGCGATCACGCCAGAAGTTGTCGAAACGATCATCGACCGTTGGCTGGCAAGATACGACGAGTTAGACGACGCAATCCGCCTGCACATGAGCGGCCTTGAACTACAAGACATCCCGAGCGAACTTCGGTTCCAGATTTTTGTTCAGGCATTGGAGGCGCTGCATCGGCGCACCGCGCCGTCATCCGCTGCGGCAATCGACAGCGCTCCCATCCTCGATACCCTCCGCGAACGCGGCGTTCCAAACGATGTCGTCGACCGGGTAAACGGCGTTCTGGCTCATGCGCACGAGCCGGGCCTGAGGCAGAGATTACGATACTACTGGGATAGCTTCACTTCGGAGCTAGCAACGCTGCGCCCCGCCGAGGGTCGTAGTGCGTTCATCGGTCGCGTGGCGGCAACCCGGAACCATTATGCACATCGAACCAATCGTGACCACCAAGTACTGGAAGGCTCCGACCTCTGGGACGCCACTGAGACTGTAAAGGCGATCTCCCACATGGCGCTTCTCAGCCAGGTCGAAGGGAACACGGTAGGCATTGGGCAAACGATGCTAGACCGTCGCTTTGTGCAATATGTCATCCGGGGATAGACGAGCGATACAGACTAACTATTTCGGGGCGCACTAGCCATTATACTATAGGCAATTATCCCCATCCTCCAAGCTCGGCAGCGACCCCAACGAAGTAGCTTGGCATGTGCGCCAACACAGCGCGCATGAGTTCCTCTTGTTGGCAGGCCGCCCGGACGCCTTGGCGGTCAATGACATCTCCCCAGACGACGCCCAGAAGGCTGGCGACATGCCGATCAGCAAAGCCAGCTTCGTGAAACGCGATCATGGCGCGTTCGGTCAGACCGTATTTAACTTGCTTTTGAAGCAGTCCAACTCCCCCATGCAGGGCTTCGTCCACCTCCTCGGTTAGATCAGCGATCGATGCAATAATCATCGCAACATCAAAGCCGAATCCGCTTTCGCAAAGCGCAACAGCATCTTCGACAGTCACATGGTCGCGCCCGACCCGCACATTTGCCTCCACCAAAGCATCGAAGATTACGGCGTAAGATCTGCCCGCCACCCACTCCCGCAGAGCGCGGGGAATGATAGTCTGAACGCTAATGGCCTTAATAGCACGGGAGGTGGTGAAACGGAGCGCCAATGGAAAGATTTCGGCGAATAGACGGTTCTCTTGTAGTGCCGTCTGCAGGATCGCGAGATTCTCGTTGAGCCAGTTTTTGAGCTCGGCAATCGCAGCTGGTGGTAAAGGCGACCTTCGAATGAGTGCGCGCTGGTCGCCATCGGTGTTGGCCGCGATGGAATCTCCAATCGATCGAAATACTTCGATGAGACGAACACGCGTTTCCTCGTCAGCGAGATGATAGGCCAATGTATTAGCTGCAAGTTCACCGGCTCTTGCCGCAGCGTCCTCCCCTTGGGAGAAGGTCATATTGGCGACGAGAAAGGCGGCAACGTTTTGGACAGCTCGCGCTCGACCTTCGATGAACCTACGGAATTCCCTTTCACTAATGTTAGGTTGCGCCGCAAGCGCTGCGGCTACCACCTCATTGATCCGGGCGGCATCGGCGAAGGCGAGATCAAGCCACTCAGGATGGATCTCTAGGGCGATAGGAGGCTGGCGCTGCTGATACGCATCGAAAACCGCAAGGATCGAGCTACGAGACGGCTCGGCGTTTTGAGCGTCGAGTAGATCGACAGCACGGTCCCACGCCCACCGGCCTCCAAATTGCTGCCGCTGCTCATAAAGAGACGGTGTCGAGAAGATGACGCTCCCCTCGGTATGCATTCCTGCGCGACCAGCGCGGCCTATCAGATTGTGGAAGTCGCGCACCAGTATCTGATCGGCGCCTTGGCGCGTCGTTGTGACGATCAGATATTTGAGCGGAAAGTTAACGCCCTGCGCCAAGGTCGAAGTGCAAATAACGAACTTAGCTAGCCCCTCTTTCATGGCGTATTCTATCGCGAGGCGGATGCCGTGGGGCGTGTCGGCATGATGAGCGAATATACCAAGCGCCGCTGCCCGCGTCGCCGACGCGCTTGCGCCAAGCTCAATTTCGCTGAGCGCCCGAATCTTCTCAACCTCGGCGGCATCCGATCCCTCGATAGGCCAATCGAGGTCCACGCCACGATCAACGATATCGACGGCACGCGAGCAGATTTTCGTAACGCTGGCTTTTAGGCCGCAGAAGATCGCAACGCTGCCGTTGCGAACGAGATGCAGGCCGAGAAAAAGACCAACGTCGCCGCCCGTTTTCTCGGGAAATTTGCGCTGGGTAGTTTCCTTGCCGCGTAGGGGCAATGCGATTTCTCCGATAATGCGCGGCACGAAATATTCTCGCTCGGCCGGGTCCTCGGGTTTCACATATTCAAGCCGCCCGCGCTGGTCCTGCCAGCTCGCAAATGCGATGCTCTTGGTAGTCGGCAGCAAGCCCTCGGCGCCAACAACTGCATCGGCATCGCCGATCAACCATGCTGCAACATCCGGCGCGTTGCCAATCACAGCAGAGATGAGGATGATTTGGGCCGCGGGGGGGAGTGTCATGCGCAGCGAGGTGAGAAGGAGTTCGTAGGTTGGCCCCCGCGTCATTCCGTCAAATTGATGCCCTTCGTCGTAAATCACCAGACCGATTCTCTCGGCGAGATCGGGCGCCCGGCGGAGCATGTAGAGCAGCTTTTCGGGCGTTACGATCAGCACCGAGTCGTTGGCGAACAGCGCATCAAGCGCGAGGTCGAACTGATAGGCGTCCGAAGCTTCGTCCAACCGAACATTCTCGCCGGCAAAGGCAGCGACCAAGTCGCCTCGGATGTCGTGGCATAGAGATCGATATGGGGCGACGATAACGGCGAGGTGCGCTCGGCCCGATAGAAATGCCGATCGGATGATAATTTCGGTGGCGCGAGTCTTGCCGGCGCTCGTCGGCATCTGAATGACCACGGAGCGACCCGCAAATACACCGGCATCCGCAATCCGTTGCTGGGCGGGCCAAAGCTCGATTGGAAAATGTGGCTTGCCGAGCGCCGGTTGCCAAACTGCCGGGGCCAAACCTGATGCTAACGGCAAGATAGTGCGCGCAGCGTTTCTGAGCTTTAGCGCACACAATGCCCCCGCGATATCAGCGTAGAGCAATTCACGGGGCGAGCCCGATCGGTGGAAATACTCACGAAGAGCGCGGCAGACCGCGGCAACGCCATCAGCTTCCGTCTCAAAAGAGAAATAGTCGCTCAATGCCTGCAACAGGTCCCTTGTCATCGCTTGATGAGCGTGAGGCGCCTCAACGGGAACAAAACGGTTCTTAAGGATACAGTAGACCAGATGGCCGAGGCCGCCCGCCAGGTCGAGATCGGGCTCCGCCATTTGCCGTATAATCACGGTTGCACTGCCGACATTCCCGGCAAGGTAATAGGCCGCAGCGCACAGGAGCGAAAACTCGATATCCAGATCAGAATCTAGCTGCGCGTTAAGGTAAGCATCGAAGAAGATTGAGGCGAAGCGCAGCACGTCTTGTGGATCTTCGTCAAATTCGCCCCAGCCGAGTGACTGGGGAAGAGCAGCCGGTGCAGCGGCCTCCGCTCCAAGTGTGTCGGCGACGGCGGCCGCAACGTCTCCAAGTATGCCGATCGCCAACGAGAAGAGCATCGACGGGTCGCGCGGCAACGCATTGAAATCCGCCGGAGCGACGCGGAATTCGTGCATCTTTGCCCGTGCTCGCGTAGTGGACAGTATGGTGAGCGCAGTCGCCTCAGGCCTCATCAGCGGCCCTCTCGTAAAGGGCGTGCACCAGCTTCATCAGGGACGGCCCGCGTATCACAAGGAGGCGCAGATTCTCTTGGTTGAAATGTGCCGCGCCGTCGGTCGCTCCAAGATTGGTTTCGGCGCAGACAACCTCGTCGAGAATTGCGGCCGCGCCGTTGATCCGGCGAAAGGGTCGGTCGGCCTGGTTCTGAAATCGCTCGACCTTGCGGGCATCGCCAATCGCGCCGCGATCGAAGAAGCGCCGTTTTATGGCATTGAGGCTCATGCTCTCGCGCAGCCTGTCCTTTATGCTGTCGTCGATCGCGTCTTGGAGCCGATTGGCTCCGCTCGCGGACATTCCGGATTTTGACTCGAAGACAAAAAGCTCGTCCGCGGGACCGGGATTATCCTCGTCTGCGAATTTGAATCCAATGACATCACACCCCTTAGTCGAATCATTACGGTTCCAACGATCTTGGTAACGCAGTTCGCGAGGACACCAATATCCCAGGAAATACTCGATGAAGTCTGCGACGATAATCTCGCCAAAATCTCCTGATCTGAGGCTCGGCCCCGGTGCCACCTTCGCATCGGGGAAAAGAATTGTGCGCAGGTAGTCTGAATGACCAAGGCCCGTTCCGCCCGCCATGAATGGCAGGTCGGCATCAGTTATGTAATGTGCACGAAAATGCCTCGCCCAATCCGCCAAGATTTGAGCATCATCTTGCGGATTGAGCTCCCAAATTTCGATTTCCCGGCCGCAAGCGCTCACCTGACGTTCGCCAGAGTCAACTAGCCAGTTCATATGGCCCGGTGTTGCCATGATCCTCACCCCCTCCCACAACCGATGGACTAGAGCGCCACTTGGCCTAAAGACAATAATAGCAGCATGTTACGAAAGAAACTCAGGGAATAACGCGACAGTCAACTCCCCGAACCAGCTTCGAATTCGCGCAAACCGAACGGCTTCCACACTGCACGCGACCGTGGTGGTCGCATCGCAAAAAGATTACTCCCTTACGTGACAGCAATTGACCAAGTGTCCTTTCTCACGGGCTCGACCGTCGTCCGCTCCTGGCTTAGTGGGGGTCCTGCGGGACCAGTCGAGCGGCTTCGCGATCGTATTTCATCCCGGTTAAAGAGCCATCTCCTATACGATCGACAATTTGGTCGATCACTCCAAGGGGAACGAGAAACCATTCGCGAGGGCGGCTCATCTTACCGAAGCGATCTGGAATTTCAGCGTCAAAACGAACGCTATCAAGGACGCGGTGAATCAGGCGCTCCAGTGCCGGCCGGTCCACATCGAAAAGTTTGTAGGTTGCTACGATCTCGACATCCGCAAGTAAGAATGTCGTGTCGTCAGCGGCGCCGGCGATGCGCGTCTCCACCGAGCCGCCGGTGATGCCAATCTTATGGATCAGGTTCCGGTGCGCGGCGATGGTCGGATGGGTGGAACGGCTACGCAGGACGTAGAGGGTCCCCGTGGGAAGATAGTCACACTCGTCGGCGACGTCCGAAACCGCAGCGAAAAGCGGCCCGGCGGTAGGTTCAGATATCCGTCTGCCGCCTTCGTCCTTGTAAAGCGCGCGCTGTAACGACCAGCGCAGCAGGTCGCTCTCGGTTCCGTTCGAATAAATTACCCGCAATCGGGCATCATTCTGTCCGTTAGCCGCCTTAATCGGTTCGCCGATAATTTCGGCCACATATGCGAGTTGGCCGCGCAAGATGAAGAAATCCCTGACATCAATGCTCGCATCGCGACCAAACCGGCGCGACGCACGGATGCCGTCCTCCAAATCCGCTTGAACCTTTTCGAACAGGGGCCTGAAAGTCTCGAAATCCTCGCACCGCTTTGCAGTGGCAATTTCCTCGGCCGCCTTACGTTCGGCATTCGACCGGACATTGCGCAACTGCGTGATGTTGGCTTCCGGCCCCGCCTCAACGGCCAGCTCGGCAAGGAGGTCGCTGTCGTCCAGCGCCTCAACCGGAGTTGCGTTGTCATCCACGCCCTCCAGCAAACCGTGCACATCAATGTCGGCTAGGAGAACGTGGAATTCCGGTTGGGCGCGCAAGCGATCGAGCCGCACGGCATAAAGCCGTTCGAATATATCGCGATCTTCGCCGTGCTGGGGCACACGACCGTGCTCCTCGCGAAACTTCACGATATCCTCGAAACCGGCGATCACGCGCTCTTCACGCGGTGTGCGCGCACGAACCTTCTTGGGCGCAAGATCGACGCCGAGTTCAGCAAGAATGTCATCGTCGGACATCTCAGCCATTGGTAGCCGCCTTCGCCTTGAAGCGCGCAAACGCAGCGACACCATCCGCCAACTGACGCTCCCACGGATCCTGCGACGTGATCTCGGGCGAGCGCCCGCGCTCGCGCTTCCACTGGACCGCGCGAACCGCGAAAGCCCTCGCCTCCTCTTCAGTCAGCGTGCTTTTACGAGCGGAGATCGCTGCCTGCACTTGCCGCAACGTTCCCTCATTCATAGCCCTAGCGAGAATGGCGTATGCTGCATCGAAGGGGTTGATCCGATCGATCAGGTCGATGTCGAGCTCGCGCACATTCATAAATTTGCGAACGCCATCGACGAACGAGGTGTTCACCTTCAGCTCGCCATCATCGCCCTCGGTCACGCTTTCGGTGACGATTTTTGCCGCTTGTTGCGTGATGTTCAGCGCGGCGATCGCGTGCTGGCGAATGGCTTCCTGATCGGTTTCGCTGAGCTCAGGATAGCGTTCGCGCACGATCTTGCCCATCCGAACCTGAGTCAGTTCCTCTGGCACGACCTCTGGATCGAACAGGCCGCGCTCGATCGCCTGCTTATCTTGGATGAAGCTGGTGATCACCTCGTTGATGTCCTCGGCGCAAATGCGCTTAGCCTCCACCGAGCTGGGCTCAACCAGATCCTTGAGTTCAAAGTGGAACTGCCCACGCTCGTCGTTGAAACCTACGTTGGTTTTGCCTTCCTGATAGCCGTCCGGGCCATAGTCGTATCCATCCTTCGGCCCGACATCCTTCGGCGTGAACTCAAAGCGCGGCGCCAACACCTGCTCCATCAGCAGGCTGGCGGCGATGGCCTTCAGCGTATCGTTAACAGCCTCGGCGACCACGTCATCGGCGGCAGCCGGTTCGGCGATGAGGTTGGTGAAGCGTGCGACGGACTTGCCGGGTGCATCACGCGTGGCACGGCCGATGATCTGGATGACCTCAGTCAGGCTCGATCGATAACCAACGGTTAGCGCATGCTCACACCATATCCAGTCAAAGCCTTCCTTCGCCATGCCCAGGGCGATGATCACGTCGACATAATCACGGTTCTTGCGCGCCTCCGGGCTTTTCAATGCCGTCGATACGCGGTCGCGTTTCGACGGCTCGTCGTCGACTAGATCGGCGACGCGGATGATCTTGCCTTCCGCAGTTTCGATCAGGTGGAAGCCGGTCGCATCATCCGTGCCTTTCCAAGTGCCGAGATGATCCATTATCTCCTCGACCTCGCGGTGCTTGTCCTTGGTGCTCTCCCGGCTGTTCACGCTGGGAATATGAACGATCGTCTTGACCGCCGGATCGAGCAGATCGTTGATCTTGTCGATATAGCGGCCGGTGTAGAAGCTGTAGGCGATGTCCAGTGTCTTCAGCCACTGATAGCCGTTGAGCTGCTCATAATAAGTGTAGGTGACGGTGGTGAACTTCGCCTCGTCCTCGGGCGTCAGCACCGCCACGGAATCGCCGCGAAAATAGCTGCCAGTCATCGCGACTAGATGCACCTTGTCTCGTGCGATCAGCTGGCCGAGCTGCGCTCCCAACCTGTTGTCCGGATTGGCGGAGACGTGGTGGAATTCGTCCACCGCGATCAGCCGGCCGTCGAATGCCTCTATTCCGAGTTCTTCGATAGCAAAGCGGAAGGTGGCATGGGTGCACACTAGCACCTTGTCGTCACTCGCCAAGAACTCGCCAACCGCCTTTACCTTGGACTTGGCGACCTTGACGTCGTCGGCGCCGGGGACGTTGCACAGGTTCCAGTGCGGCTTCACCTTCCAGTCCGCCCAGAAGCCGTATGTGCTCAGCGGCTCGTCGGCGAAGCTGGCGCCGATGGACCGTTCCGGCACGACGATGATCGCTTGCTTCACGTCCTGATTCGTCAGCTTGTCGAGCGCGATGAACATCAAGGCTCGAGACTTGCCCGATGCCGGGGGTGATTTGATCAGCAAATACTGCTCGCCGCGATGTGCATAGGCACGCGCCTGCATCGGCCGCATGCCGAGTTCGTTGGCACTTGTCGAGGCACCAGAATGTGCGGTGACGAGACGGACGGCCGGGATGGGGCGGTCTTCAGTCATTGAGACCCCAGCTCCGTCTTCTCGCGCACGACGAATTGATAGACCTCACCATCCTCCAAGTCTTTCATGTAAAATGTTGCTCCCAAGTCGAGCGCAATGCCAAAGATTTGCATCTCTGAAACACATTCTTCGCGGTCATCCTCGGGGTCCTGGCCAAAAAGCACCGTGCCGTCTGGCTTGAAGACAACAGGGCGTAGCCACGCATTTCCCTTAAGTGTGCCCCACCAACCCGCGAATGGAATGTGCATGGCAATTTGGGACTTTGCATCCAACGGCGCTGTTACGATCAAAGGCGCAGGATCTTCGTAATGAATTTGATCGAAGCGGATACGATACCATTTCATGCGACTTTACTCTTTTTTGTAGCCATGCCCTTGGTCCCGGCGTTTGCGGTCATTTTAGTGTAGAGGTCGAACAACCTTTCTAGCCGTTCGGTATCGTTGCGGAAGCGGCGGCCGATAAAGATGCGTTCCAGCACTTCGTCATTTTCCTCATGCGCGCGGCGCAGGTCGTCGGGCATCGCGTCGGGATCATAGAGGTCGGCGATGGTCGCGGGGAAATGCGCCTCCCGCGCCAGCAGGATATTTTCCGCCGTGCGGGTGAGGTCGGCCTTGTCCTGCTCGGTCAGCTTCGGGACTGGGAAGGTGTTCCAGCCGAGGGTGTTGGAGTAGGAGAACCGCATTTCTAGTCGAGCGCAGACTGCACCAATCCATACCCAGTGCAGGCGAGATGCAACTAATGCGAGGTTCCAGAGCGGCGCATCGTGGATGGCGAAGCACTTGAAACTGACTACGGCGGGCGCCGCGATGAGGTCACACGGCAGATATGGACGGTTCTCTGAACTGGTCTGCGGAACAGCGATAAAATATTGTTTAGACTCGACTTGGTCGCGAAAGCGATATGGGAATGAAACCAGTGCGCTCGCTGAGGAGTCATCCGGCTTTGCAACGCGATCGGCGCGAACGGAATCGAACCGACGTTGCAACGTCGGAATAGCTGCCGCCTGTTCGGCGTCGGCATCATTTACCCATATGCAAATCCGGGGCGTTCCGTAAATCACTTCAGTCGAGCCATAGTATGGCCGCAAGAAAGCGGCTACTCGACTGTCCTCAATCACCAGCGCGCGCGCTTCTTGCTGGGAAAGAATCAAATCGGCGGCATAATATGGATGATTGCCGAAATTCATCTTTGCCAAGTTGGACACCGCCACAGACGACGGTTTTACGAATATATCCCGCGCTGGTGCCAGATACCCATTGATGTTATCGATCCGGCGTACCGTCGTTCCCTCCGGACCTTCCTCAAAGAGAATGGCAGGTGCTGCGGAGACCGGTCTTATTCCGACGATGATAACAGTTATTCCTGCGTTGTGTGCCGCAAGATTAGACCATTTGAATGAGGTGTGCGCGAAGCCGATCTGCTGACGAAGCGACAATATAAGTGGCCACAAAACGGGCACCTGCCCACCCTGACTAATCGTGTTCGTCGATACGAACGCTGCACCGCCGCCCGTGTGATCCAAGTAGCGTGCGGCATTTGCAAACCACCCAGCGACATAATCGAGGTTTCCCCAACGTTTGATCAGGGGGGAAAAGACGTGTGCCAAATCTTCCTTTTGAGACGAGGACTGTTTATTATAGCCCGCATAAGGCGGGTTCCCGCAAATATACGTCTCAACCCGCCCGCCCTCATCCAGCCCATTGTCCTCCAGCGCCAGCCGCCCGGTCGGCCCGGCCAGATCGACTTCCTCCGCCAATGTCGCACCGACCGGCGGGCACACCTCCAGCCAGTCGAGTCGCAGCGCGTTGCCGATGGTGATCTGTCCGGTCTTGTGCAGCGGGAGGACCATCGCGCGCGCCTCCTGCTGACTCAGATACAGGCAATCCGCCTGAAACTCCGCGATCAGCAGCGCGAGCCGGGCGACCTCGGCCGCGAAGCCCTTAATCTCGATGCCATAAAAGTTGCTAAGCGGGATAGCGCTGCGGCGCTCGGCCAGCTTCAGGCTGGCTTCGCCGCCCAGCCGCGTGACGATCTCCGCTTCGATCGCGCGCATTTGTTTATACGCGATCACCAGGAAATTGCCCGATCCGCAGGCCGGATCGAATACGCGAATATTGCCCAGTCGCTTGCGCAGGTTGCGCAGCTTTTGCTTGCTGTCGCCTGCCGCCTCCAACTGCTCGCGCAGATCGTCGAGAAACAGCGGGTTCAGCACTTTCAGGATGTTGGGCACGCTGGTATAGTGCATGCCCAGCTCGCCGCGCTCGTCATCTTCGGCCACCGCCTGGATCATCGATCCGAAAATATCCGGGTTGATCTCTTTCCAGTCGAGTTCGCCCGCGCGCAGCAGATAGGCGCGGGCTGTTCGGCTGAAGCGCGGTGCGTCCACTGCGCCGGTGAACAGCCCGCCGTTCACATAGGGAAAGGCATCGGCATAAGGGCGAATGTTCGCCGCTTGGCGATAACGGGGGTCTAGATTACCCTCATGCGTGACGGGCGTATCCATTGCACGGAATAGCTCGGTCAGCACCTCATGCGTGTTGCCCCACTGTTCTTCGCCGCTGCCGTGGGCGGCGTGGCTCATCTGGGTGATGGTCTCGGTGAACTGATGCTCGCGGAAAATGCCAGTGTCTTCGGCGAAGAAACAGAAGATCAGCCGTGCCATGAACTGGTTGAGCTCGTGCCGCCGATCCTCGGTTGCCCAGTCCGGATTGTCCTTCAGCAACTCGACGTAGAGCTTGTTGAGCCGTCCCGTAGCCTTAACGTCGATGGGGTTGTTCTTGATCTCCTTGACCGTCGAGATTCCAGCGAGCGGCAGGAACATCGCGAAGTGGCGTGGCAGATCAGCATAGGCGCAGGCGACGACGTCGCCGCCGATCAGGTCCTCGGCCTCGACCGTTTCGCCATCAGTGGCGATGAGGAACTTCGCCTTTGCACTCGCCGTCTTGGGGCTGGCGCGTAGCCGAGCGAGCGTTTCGGCAACCTCGCCCGCGGGCGCGATGCCGATATGGATGTTGTTGCGCTGGAGCACGCCGCCGACGTCAGACTGATTGGTATCGCCCTTGCGCAGGCGGTCGACGGTCGCCTTCTTGGCGCCGAACGCAGTGATGAACTGGAATGGGAACTCGGCCGCGTCAAACGGCTGTAGAACGAGGTCTGATACGGCTTCTTCAATTTCTACAGCGTTCATAAGGGCTCGATCGACGAATCAGAAAATTCTCAGCGCGGAGTGGACGGGCTAGGACTACCCTGTTGGAAAGGCCTCGTCACGCGGTGACGCTGCCATTGGCGGCAGCAGAATTAGATCGAGATTTATCACGCAATTTCAATCCAGTTTGGCAACAGTGTCACGATTAATCCAATGTAATCATTCTCCACCTCGAGGATGGTGCCGCAACCTTTAAGAAAGTCATTTTTCTCGCCAAATTCAATCAGATCGTTCAACGCTTTTCCTGCTCCGGCAATATCAGAGCATGCCACCTCCGGAATGGAAACATTTGGCAACCAGAAAATGGAATCTCCAAGCATGTTATCATAATAGGAGAAATCTGCTCGCTCTATATTGATATAAATGCATCCATTCTCTGACGTAAATTCAGCCTCAAGCGTTCCAACATTGTCGTATATCGATATGCTGGAATTCATTTCTTGAGCGTTGATAAATGCCAAGCTCTCGACGAACTTATTTAAATCCACACCTCTAACGCTGAGGAATCTAACAGAAACTTCAGAAATTTTCATAATGCTGCCTTTCACGTTAATGACGTCGCGCTGAAATCAAGCTGGCCGTTGAAGATGAAGGGTCGGCAAAGCGACAGAATCGTGCGTTTAAGTCGCCGCCGACGAGTGGCGAGCTCGCGCTCTGAAAGGCCAAGCAAGCGCATCAACTCTGCTCCGCGTAGTCCGTCGAGTGCAGCATCAAGCAGCGTGGCCTGAACGGGATCACCGTCGGCAGCTTCAGCAAGGATGTATGCAACGGCCTGCTGGCGTAGCCTGCGTTCCATCTCCTCGTCCGGAGGAAGAAATGCGCGCCCCCAAAGATGGTCACACTGATCGTCCGGATCGGTAAAGCCGGCGAAGCCGTTGGCCGCAGCACGCGCCTGCGACCTTGCCGCAGTCGATGTGATACTGGACACGCATGCCATCAACCGATCGGCAGGATTCTGCCCCCCGCTGCCGTATTTCAGAACCCGAACGATCGCTGCGTGAAAGGCGTCGTCAGCGTCTGCGCACCTCCGGGCGGCAAGGCGCTTCACAACGCGGCGCAGGCGTGGATCGCGATAGCACTGCTCAATTTCGGTTCGCCGCCGCTGATCGCCGGTCGTCGCGGATGGGCGCCCCATATCTGGTTGCGCCGCAATGACGGAATTCGGACATTCAGAACGGCAATTCGATGAATTTTTTGAACTGGGATTTGCTTTGCGCACGGCGAATACCTCGCTGACGCGCGAGGCCACTAACCGTGGTGAGGTAAAAATCGCGAACGTGCATTCGTGACCTCGGACGCCGATCGGGCCGGCACAACGTGCAGGTCCGAGAGTTGGCGCGGGTCACAATAAAATTCACCGGCTTAGGCTGCTTGCCCTGCCACGTGTCCGCAGATTTGGCTGCGCTTAAGCCAGAACCGTTAAAATTTCGTAAACGGCATAGGTTGGTCGGAATATCCCAGAGGTAAATGTCCGCAGGGCTGTCCGAATTTCAAGCGACCGGCGCAAATGACGACTTGCATGACCGCAATGGGCGGTCTCCACAGCAAGGAATGATCAGATGCCCTACTCGGAAATGCCCGAAAACGTTCGCAATGCCTACGACCGAGTCTATTCCCTCGCCAACGACTGGACCGGCGGCGCCAAGGTCTGCGAGGATTTTCTCTTCGCCTGGTATAATGTGAGGGCTTGGGGTGGGTGGGCGCCACAGTCGATTACCGAACTCGACCGAGAAAACGCCGCAGCGATCCTCATCTTGCTTTCCTCAATTCAGCATCGAACCTGGTATCCGGACCCCGCCGACATGGACAAACTGGCGGAACGTAAGGGACGCGAACCGTTGTCGCGAGCTTAGCCGACGACCGGCCGCGCCCCCTATTTCTCTTACGCCGCCAGCTTGTCTGTGTGCAAAATATCCAGCTCGAGCGCGCGGCAGGTGTCCGCGATTATCGCCAGCTTGGCCTCGGTCAAATTTCCATTGCGGCGCAGCCAGTCCAAAACGGCAAGTGCCGCGATGGTTGGGTCAAGGCAGGCTTGGCCCTGTGTGCGCTGCCAAGCTAGGGTGGCGATCGCCAGCAACGCGGTGTCGAGCTCGACATGAGCCCGCAAGTTTCTCCAGCTCTCTGCCGTCACCGGAGCCGACCCGGTAATCTTCCCTTTGAGGAGATCAACCGGGATGCCAATGCGCAGGCAGACCTCGGAAAGATGGTGCCACGTCTTGCCGCTGCCCTTCAAGGCGAGACCGAGATCAAGGTGCATTCGCTGTCCGCTGCGAAAAGCGCCGGGCTGCGGCGGAAGAAACTGGGACGGAAGCATCAGACCAGCTTCCATCGCCGCGAGCGTAAGGATGGGCAGATCGTCGGCGACGCTGCCAAATCCGACCGCGATCCTGTCCGGCCGCGCGCGCAGGTGATCGAACAGGCCGCCCACGATCGCTGGCTCGTCGCCGACGTCATATTCGGTCCAGCTCTTGATCGCCTCACACGCGATGTGGCCCTCGGCCGAAATTTCGACATCGAATGCGGCTGCCGCAATGATGCGCTTGGAACCGATCCGATGCGATCGCTGGCGCGGATCAATCGATTGATAGGCCTCGTGGAGTGTCTCATCCCACGTAGCTTCGGTATCGTAGAAGGTAAATTTCGTCATTGTCAGATGCTCCAGATGCGCCAAGGGCCGCACTTTAGCGGCCCTTGGCGATGCTTGTGATTTGTGGCTGAGCGGAACGGGGTCTCGTTAAAACCTCCCCTTCCCCGCTTTCGACATTTCCGAACGAGCCTGTAGAACGACCCCATCGATTTCGGCTGCGGCAGCGCGAATAAGGTCCAGCGCAAGGGACATGCCGGCGTCCAGATCGTCAGTCGGCCGTAGGCATTTGCGCAGGCGCCCGTTCGGCTTCATCGCATAGGCGTTGTCGCCAGCTGCTTCGACCAGGATGACAGGGCGCCCCTGCCCTGCAGTCCACGGGATCAGTCCCCTCGTCAATTCGACCGCCCCCGTCTTGGGCAGGAAGGCATCGGTCCGTAATGGCAGATAGCCGAAAGAGCGATCCCAGGTCAGATAGACCAAGGGCTTTGACACTTTGGCGGCAAAAAATGCCAAGCTGGCGATTTGCACTTCGTTCAACTCTTCCCCAGACGCGAAACAGGTCGATTTCTCGGCATTTTCAATGCCTGGAGGGCTCATAAGGCGTTTGAGCGCCGCAGCCCAACAGTGGAGACGGCGCAGAAATTCTTCGGTGTCCATTCACAATTTCCTTCAACGATGGCGAGGCGCCAGAGCTTTTTTCCGATCCATTGCGGTGCTCAATCTTCCCGCTCTCCTGCTGCGTTTTCACCGAAACCGCGTGCGCGCGGTCATGACGGTCATCACGGGGTTGCGACATCCGATCTCGAATTCGAGCCACCGGCGTTCTTCGTCCACTTCATCTTCGCACACTGCGATCCACCAGGCTTTTCCGGCCGGATCCCAGCGGTAGCGGCGATCGCGCAGGCGGTCCTTGACCGCAAAGTCCGTGCCCTTCGCATCGATACGAACCGTGTCGCACGCAGCCTTTTCCAGAAGCTCGCTCATCAGTGTTCGCCCGTTCGCATCGCGGTGCGCGAGGAGATGGCAGAGGCTGATCACGTCGGCGGCAGCACGGTGGCCGCTGTTGAAGCGGCCGATCTGCATCAGAAGATGGCCGAGTTTTGCTCCATCGAAGCCGTGATCCAGCCACCCGATCTGACGCATCGAACAGGCCCATGCTTGACCCACAATTTCTGGCAGAAACCGCTCGACGATGGGAACATCGTAGGAAGCATTATGGGCGACCAGAAGATCGCACCCGCTCAAGAGCCGCGCCCATTTTTCCTGGTTCAGAATACGGCCGGCCACCATTTCATTGGTTATACCGGTCAATTTGGTGACTTCGGCGGGTATAGGGCCACCAGGATCGCGAAGTGATTGCAACGTTTTCTCGACGCCGATGAGTTCGCCCGCGGCGTCGACAAGCAGCACCGCAACAGCGATGTCGAGCAGCTCGGCGCTTCTGGCATTCGTCGATGTCGCCTCGGTGTCGACAATACCGATCCGACGCACACGCCCCCGCGTTGCCCGCTCCGATACCAGCCGGTCGATAGGGCCGACCCGGCGTAGCACACGGACATCCGGTTGCTGCGCACACAGCGAAAGCGCCGCCTCGAGCGAGGCGGTCCCGTTCTGATATTTCATTAGTCATACTCCATTGGCCTGTGTGCCAGGCAGCTTTTCCTTGCTTCCACCTGGCCTACCAATGGCCGTTCAGGCCTGATGCTCTGCACATTGCGGGTCTGTGTGCTGCCGCGCTGGCTACATCTGCGGATGCGAAAATAGAAACGCCGCTCTGGCAGCGGCCATCACGGGGCGTGTGCGATCTGTCATGCTATCTTGGCGCAGCCGCTCGTCGGCAAGCGCGGATTGCGCAGCCGTGCGCGCGACCAGCGTCTCGACTTCTCGCTCGGCGCCTGTGAGCTCAGTCGACAATATTTTCCCGAGGGCAGATATTTCCGCCTCGCTATCCGCCCGAATGGCGGACAGCTTCGACATTGTGGGTTGAAGGTCGCGGAGGCACTCGGCCGCTTCCGCGCAGACTTCATTGGCGAACGCAACCTTGTCAGACCGAGCTGGCGTCGGCTTTTTCCGTTCAATCTCAGTCAAGATCCCCGAATAATAGGCTTCCGCTGCGTTGGGGCCGCTCACCAACATTTCCCGCAGGACGGCCGCGTCGGAACCAACCTGAAGCAGGCGTTCGATTTCTTCCAGCCTCCCTTGGCATGCGTCGAGCGTGTCGAGAACGGAGTCAACTTGAGCAGGAGGAAGCGTTTCGAGTCGCTTATCACGGCTCAGTCGATCATAGCGGCCCCTCAATTTGCGGACCCGCTCGGCAGCGGCCCGGCGTGCGCGCTTCTTATAGTCCGCCCAGCTGTCCAATATTTGCTCGACGTCGCTGGCCGTAAAATAGCCTTTCTTATGGAGCGCCTGCCGGCCGGGACTGTAGCGCGTCTGGGCTTTCGGCAACCCGCGGGCGCGGTTCGTCTCATTAGTAAAGGAGATTTCCAGGCCCTCATCTTGCGATCGCCTATTTACGATGTCGCGCCAGCGGGCTTTCAGATTCGGCACCCAATCTGCTGATGCGATTTCCTCGCTGCGTCCCAGCCGTTTGAGCGGCACCCATTCGTTGGTCCGATATTTGTTGCGCCGCCATTCCCGCTCGAAGCTCCAGCGACCGCCTTCCAGCTTTTCGGCCGGACCCGCATAATAGATCAGGTGAAAATGCCAGTTCTTTGCGGAATTCTTGGCTGTCGGCTCGTGGATCACCGCCTGCCATGGAATCTTCCGCCGCGAAAATTCTTCGCCGAAGTCATCAAGGCAGCTGCGCATGCCAGCCTCGGACATGGTGTGCGGAAATTGTCCGATGATGGAATAGCCCACACGGCCATTTTTTGGCCGTTCCAATTCGACCCGGTCGCGCAATTCTGCCGGAAAGCGCCTGTTGCCCTTCAGCCATCGCACAATGATCCCGGCGTCATTGACCACCCGCTCCGCTGACCCTTGGTTTTTGAGGGCATCGGCGAGCGTCGCGCGCAGTTCTGTCGGCATCGACGGATCATGGGCCGCCTTGGCCCAGGCCGCTTCGGCACCGGTCACGGATACGCGGACCTTATGCTCGCCGACAAAATGGGCGTTCTCGTTCGCGAGCGCCCAGAAGCGCACCCGCTCCTCGTTGGTATCCCCGTTGGTGCCGGCGATATAAACGACGCGTTCCGCCTCGGAACTCGTAGTTCCCTCAATATATTCGGCGGCGATCGTCGCGCGGACCTTGGCTTCAATGACGCCATCGGCGGCATTGAAAGCGAGGGTGTAGGCTCCGCGCGCTTCCGCGACGGAGACCGAGCCCTTTTTTGAGGCGAGGATCGTCTTGTGCTCGAAATGATGGGCACGAACGTTGCTCTGCGGTCTCGGCGCCCAACGGGGCTCGGACACGCGAACCATCCGCGGCACGCTGGCGGGAGCTCGCGACGATCTTGCGGGCGCTGTCGATGACTTGCCGCCGACCCGAGCAGGCGCCTTCTTCTGCGCAACAAGATAGCCACTAGTCCGGCGCGGACCGCCGATACCTTCTGTCCAACCGCCGCTGGCCATCTCCTCGATCTCGAGCAACCATTGCGCAGCATTCTCCAGATGTGTGCCCCGATATTTGGAGCGGCTCACTGGCATGGGACATCTCCCCATTCTGCGCGCACAATGTGGGCGACACGCCGTTCAGCGCTGCGCGCACCACAGGTTTTCATCTGCTGCGCAGAAGAAAACAGGTATTGAACATTAAAATATTCAGACGCACCCGCTTCAGGATTAGCCATGGGTGCCTCCCTTGACGAGACTATCCCAATCGAGCTGCCGAACCTCGATGGGTACCTTGCGCGCATATTGGAGAAACGCCTTGATGTGCGCAATTCTCGCGCGCTCGCCGCGGTGTGTCAGCGGATAGGCCTCGATATATTTGGCGAACTTCGACAACGAACTTGGCCGAAGCGATGCGAGGCTCTCGGCCGGCAAATCGGTCAGACCCAATGCGGTTACGAGGTGCCGTGCCGAAGTTCCCTGACGCGATTGCTCGGCTCGGCTCAGCTGTCCCTTGCTTTGCAGCCATTCGATGATGAGATCTCCGCACGTCTTGCCAGCGATGACACCGGGTCCTTCGCCCGGCTCAGCGTTTCCGCCGCGCGGCTGATCCCGGATTTCAGCCGGCATTTCGAGCTCGTCGTGAGGGTTTGCGGACGGCATTGCTGCCCTGACAAAGGATGTTTCACTGGAACCAGCTCGCTCGGGACGCACGCGACGATGCGACAACAGGGGCATATCCTCTACGTTATCGCTCTCAAATGGAGGCAGGACATGGCGACCTCCCAACAAAAAGGCTTCGAGCGACAATGCGGTATGCGTGCGGCCGTCGTCATCGCCGTGAAAGATGGCATCCGCGGCTTGCGCCACGCCGAGCGCAATGCCCTGCATCCAGCCAAACTGAACGCAGGATTGGAAGCCCAAAGCATCGAAGCGCTCGGTAACCTTGCGCTTGTGGTCCAGAAAGAACGACCGAGGTAACGCCGCGAGCGCAGCTACCGTCGGCGTTTCGCTTAGCGCAGAAAGCAGTCTAGCCGCTTGGCTGCCGAACGCGGAAGCATGGGCGTGGCAGATTGCTGCCCGGGCATAATGCTTTATTTCCCGTTCCGGGTTCTGTGCCAGATCGTCCAGCACCAGCTGGCGACCATAGTGAATGGCGTCACGATATAAGGTGTTTTCGTCGTAATCGATCGGTGGCAAGTTGGGATGGAAAACTTTCATCATCGGCTCCTCAGTTTGATGGGAAGAAGACGGGGCGTCTGTCGCGCGACACCCGCCGCGAAGTCAGGCAGGCGCAGGAGAGCGCTGAGCCGCTCCCCCAGCACTTCGTCGAGCCCGCCACTCGCCTCGAGATCCTGGTAGGTTTGCGCCGTGACCCCCTCGCGGGAATGCCCCGCGATGTCCTTGACGATGTTCTGATTGATCGAGTCGCGGTCAAGCAGCGACAGCACCATGCTGCGCAGCGAATGGAAATCGGCCTCTTTGCCTGTGTTGCCAACCGGAATGGCCAGCCCGCGCCGCCGGAACCTATCGATGACTTTGTCCCACACCGTTGCACGATATTGATCCCCGCCGCGTTTGACGTCGTTGATCCAGAATTCCGGGAACAGCTCGATCGCCCCCTCAGCCTTGAGGCAATCGACATAATCCAGAAATCCGAGCGAGATCAGGCGCGGATGGATTGGGAGCACGCGTTCGCGGGCCTCGCGCTTGAGAGTCCGCAGGTGATTTTCCTCGATAATCAGATGGGGTAGAACGCCTTCCCGGTAAACCACGTCTTTTGCCAGCAACCCGCAGATTTCTCCTTGTGTCGCTGCGGTGTAGATCGCGATCAGGAAGACCCAGTAGGCGCCGTCTTGGTGTATATACCGTCCGGCTTTGAGGCGACGCTTTGCACCCCCATTTCCTACATATATCGGAGATGCCAACATCTCCTCGATATGCGCCGGCTGCCAGGGCGACTTTGCTTTCGTCTTTTGACGGACAGTTACCTTCCGCGAAAATTTGAGCGGATTGATCTGGCCTTCGACCCACAGGCCTTCCGTGACCATGCGAGCGGCGAACGTCGAAAGGTAGGCTAGATCCTTGTTGAACGTAACCGCCTTGCGCGTGTTTGCGGCTGTCAGCGGCGGGAACTTCTTCTTCGCCACCTCATAAGGCTCGTGCCAAATTTTCTGCACGCGCACCGTCTTCGGCATCGCCTGCATTGCACGATCAAAAGCGGCAAGGTGTCGTTGGCCATAGTCATCGACGGGGAAGTCGCCGACAATCCAGCAAAATTGTTTGACCAACCGCAAAGCATCTTCGGCTGTGCTGCCTGGGCCGTCTTTCCAATGGCCCTGACTCACAATTCCGTCCACGACTTCGTCGATCACCTCGCTCAACAATGGCGTCGGCTTTTGAGGCGCTGGAGCGCCATGATCAGTATCGCGGACCGATTGGACTGACGGTTGCGATTCACCGGCCTCTTGCAGGTCCGATTTCGGCGGCATCGAACGCGCTCTTTCAATTTCGTCACGCGGAGCGTTCAACAGGAACTCGATCGGCGAAGACTGGCTCTGCACAAGGGGCGTATTGAATATCGCGGCCCGAAACTGGGCGTCGGCCCAGGCGGTGAGCATGGTGCGACGGTCATCATCGGCATAGCGCTTGTTGAAGGACAGCCCCAATTGCTCGCACTGCAACGACAGTTGCACGTCGGACAATGCATTGGTGCCGGCATTATGCCGCACCAGCAATTCAAGCTTGTGCATATGCCGCTCTGACCGCCCCTGTGCGCGCAGGCTTTCGCGCGTCGCATCGTCAAGAACGGCGGTGCCGTTATGCCGCGCGGCAAGGACATAATAGTCCCCGAACACACGCGCGGCTTCTTCGGCATCCGGATTTGGACCGTGCAAATGCTCCTGGATTGCCAATCCAAGTTGCACATCGGTCGCCTTGCGAGCGATTTCGGCAAGCACGGATGCGGAGCGCGCGCCGCCGTTTAAGATGATATCGTGTCTGATCATAGCCACAACCCTATCGAGGGCTGCGCAAGCCGCGGCAGCCCGAAAGCGGGCCTCGGACAATTCTTTCGTCCAAAGCGATAAGGTTATGGGATGAGGTTTATCGCTCAAGAAGCGGATTTTTCGCCGGAGCGCATAAATTCCGCTGCGCCGACGATAGGTGTAAGGAATGGCTCCCATTTGAAAAAATCTTCTCGTGCGACTCGCCTGTGCGATACCCCCGTGGCATGCCTCGGCGAGGGCGCAGAAAGAATTTAGCTTTTACAGAGACTTATCTCTAAACTCGGCGGGAATCCTCTCTCCCCGACCAGTTTTCTTTCGCAACATTATTTCTTTCCGCTTCTTGTAACGCGGCGCGGAACGTCCTAGATTGTCGGTACGCCGTCGTGGTTGCCCCCTTTCCACTGCGGCGAGTGCCCCGTCCCATGACGCGGGTGCGTCCTCCCTGGACCCTGGCCACCTCGTACTTCGGTACGAGGTGGTTTTTTATTCGGCCGCTTGCGGCAGCCCTTCGTCGCCTGAAAACAGGCTGTTCGCGGCGGCGACCAGTTCCGCCAGCCAGCGCGAGAGCCGCGTCACGCCCGCGGCGTCGGGTCTGCCCATCCCGTCCAGATACAGGCGCCGATCGATCTCGATCTGAACCGCATGCCGGCCGTCCGCGGGACAGCCGTGGGTCCGGATGATATGACCGCCGGCATAGGGCTGGTTGCGCGTTACCGGCTCGCCAAGCCCCGCCGCCGCATCGACGACCAGATCGACCAGCGCCGGATCGGCCGTCGCGCCGAAACGGTCGCCGACCACGATCCGCGCGCCATGCCCCGGCTGACCCGACGGAATCGGCGGCATGCTGTGAAGGTCGATCAGGATCGCGTGGCCGAAGCGCGCACGCAGGGCAGCCAGCTCGGCCGCGAGCGCGGCATGATAGGGCCGGTGCAGCGAATCGAGTCGCCAGCGCAGGCCGGCCGCATCCATGGGGCGCTTCCACAACGGCCCGCAATCGGCGAGGCGCGTCGGGACGACGCCCAGCCCCGCCCGCTCCTTGCGGCCGGGCGCCGAGAATTGCGGGCGCAGCGTCACCGCGACCTCGCCCGGCGCCATCTGGCCTTCGCCGCGATTGCAGTCTGCGACCGCGCGCGCCCACAGGGCCTGGACGACCGTGCCGCCCGCCGCCGTCACCCCGGCCGCCAGCAGGTCGCACCAGCCATCCTCCAGCCGCTCGAGCATCGCGCGGTCGACGCGCGCCGCCGCCAGTATCTCGGGCGGATAGAGGCGTCCCGCATGGGGAACCGAGACCAGAACGGGTCCGCTGGCCGCAGGTCGATTGACAGCGATGGCGGCGCTCTGGAAGATAGGCTGCGGCATGCGGCCAAGGTGGCAAAATTCGCCCGGCGAATCCAGCGTCACCGAATTTGTTAAGCCTCTGCCACTATGGCGGGCTTCGCGACGACGGCAGGGTCCCATGGGGCGACGCCGCAGGACCAGGGGGCGAATTGACAGCATGATCCGGATTTTGCTGGCCGAAGACGATGACGTGATGCGCGAATATCTGGCGCGTGCGCTGACCAGCGCCGGCTATCACGTGACCGCCGTCGACCGCGGCACCGAAGCGGTGCCCTATATCGATTCGGGGACGTTCGACCTGCTGCTGTCCGATATCGTGATGCCGGAGATGGACGGCATCGAACTCGCGCAGCACTGCGCGAAGGCGGCGCCGCAGACGCAGGTGATGTTCATCACCGGCTTCGCCGCCGTCACGCTGCGCGCGGAAGAGAATGTCCCGCAGGCGAAGCTGCTGTCGAAGCCCTTCCACCTCAAGGACCTGGTGCTCGAGGTGGACCTGCTGTTCGGGCGCGCCGACCGGTCGCACCAACAATAATCGTCGCCGGGCGCGCGAAAGGCTTGCCAGCCTGCGCCAAGCCCATTAAGGGGCGCGTCACCCCAGAACGTGTGGGCGTGTAGCTCAGTGGTAGAGCACTGTGTTGACATCGCAGGGGTCGCAAGTTCAATCCTTGCCACGCCCACCATCCCTTCCCATCGTCACCGACCGGGCCGTGCCCCACATGGCATCGGCGCGCCCGTTACAGGCCCCGGGCCTGGTCGATGCGCGACGCATCGCCGACCTGGCTGCCCCCGTCGCAATCGAGGATCGTTCCGGTGATGTAGGCTGCCGCCGGCGAGCAGAGGAACACCGCCGATTCGGCCACTTCCTCGACCTTGCCCCACCGCTTCATCGCGATGCGCGCATAATGCGCCTCGCGGGTCGCCGCGTCGGGCGCCAGCCGCTTCATGCCTTCGGTATCGGCGATCGGCCCGGGCGAAATGCCGTTCACCCGTACGTCGGGGCCCCATTCGAGCGCGAGCGTGCGGACGAGCTGGTTGATCCCGGCCTTCGCGGCGCAGGCATGCGCCTGAAGCGCCATCGCGTTGACCGCCTGCCCCGCCGTGATCGCGATCAGCGACGCGCCGGGCTTGTTCAGCAGGTCGTGACACCCCCGGAAGACGTTGAAGGTGCCGTTGAGATCGATGTCAACGACGGTGCGAAAGGCGTTGGCCGACATGCCGAGCACCGGGGCGAGGAAATTGCCCGCGGCGCCCGAAATGACGATGTCGATCGCCCCCAGCCTGTCGGCGACCGTCTCCATCACCCCGCGAATCGCATCATAATCGCGCACATCGCCCGACAGGCCGAGCGCGCCCGCGCCGATCTCGGCCGCCGCGCGCGCCGCCTTGTCGGGATCGCGCCCGGCGACCGCGACCTTCGCCCCCAGTTCGGCGAAGCGCTTTGCGATGCCGAGGTTGATGCCGCTGGTTCCGCCGGCCACGAACGCCGTCTTGCCGGCCAGCAGATTGTCCCGAAACGTCGTCATCCGTGTTGCTCCTCGCTCGATTTTCGCGCGGCGACCGCACCCCGATCCGCAAAGCGGGTTGACGGATCGGAATCGGTCGCCTTTTGAAACGCGACCAGACAGCAAGGACGAACCGATGGCAAGTGGCCCCACATCGCACAGCTTCATCTCGCAGCGGCTCAAGCTGCATTATGTCGACTGGGGAAATGACGACGCGCCGCCGCTGCTGCTCGTCCACGGCGGCCGCGATCATTGCCGAAGCTGGGATTGGGTCGCGGAGAGGCTGTGCGACCGTTATCATGTCATCGCGCCCGACCTGCGCGGCCATGGCGACAGCGCCTGGTCGCCCGACGGCAATTACGACATGGACGCCTTCGTCTACGATCTCGCGCAGCTCATCCACCAGCTCGACCTCGCGCCGGTGACGATCGTCGCGCATTCGATGGGCGGCAATGTCGCGCTGCGCTATACCGGCCTCTACCCCGACAATGTGCGCAAGCTGGTGGCGATCGAGGGGCTCGGCCCCTCGCCCAAGATGCTCGCCGAACGCGCCGCGAAACCCGTCGTCGACCGCTTCCGCCAATGGATCGAGGACAAGCGCCAGGCCGCCGGGCGCATCCCAAAGCGTTATGCCACGCTCGACGACGCGCTCGCGCGGATGATGGCGGAGAACAGCTATCTGACGCCCGAACAGGCGCGCCATCTGACCGTGCAGGGGATCAACCGCAACGAGGATGGCAGCTGGAGCTGGAAGTTCGACAATTATCTGAACGTCTGGTCGGGTTTCGACATGCCGCAGGACGACATTGCGTCGCTGTGGGCGGCGATCGCCTGCCCCACACTGCTTCTCTACGGCGCCGACAGCTGGGCCTCGAATCCCGAGAAGGACGGGCGGATCGAGCATTTCCGCACCGCGAAGGTGATCGAATTCGAAAAGGCCGGCCACTGGCTGCATCACGACCAGTTCGATCGGTTCATGTCCACGCTAGAGGAGTTTCTCTAGAACGTCGTCACGGCGCACGCGGGTGCGCGGAAGGAACGGCGCACGATGGTCTATTCGGGGGTCTATTCGGGGCAGGCATCGAAGGGCGAGCGGGTCGCGGCCGGCACGGCGTCGCTGCTGGTCGCGGCCGCGATCGGACTCGGCCTCGCGAGCGGCCTCGATCTTGCGGTCGTGCGCCGCGCCAGCGAGACGATCGCGGCCATAGCGATTCCTGCACCCCGGCCGGAACCGGAGGTCGCCCCCACCCCGCAGCCGACCCCGTCCCGCAGCGCCAGCGGCAAGGCGTCTCCCGCCAACAAACAGACGAAAGCGGCGGCGGTCACGGCCCCGAAACCGCTGGTTCCACCGCCGAATCCTCCGCCGATCGCGGCCGCCCCGCGCCCCGGCGAGGGAAGCCAGGCGTCGGCGGGTGCCGCCCCGGTCGCCGGACCGGGCTCGGGCGCCGGAGGGCGCGGCGACGGCACCGGCGCCGGCGGCTCGGGGAACGGCACCGGCGGCGGGACGCGGCCGGTCTGGCGCAGCGGCACGATCCGCGACAGCGACTATCCGAAGGCGGCCAGCCGCGCGAAGATTGGCGGAGAAGTCGAGGTCCGCTTCACCATCCAGCCGACCGGGCGCGTCACCGCCTGCCGCGTCACGCGGTCGAGCGGCGACCCCGCACTCGATTCGACCACCTGCCGGCTGATCGAAGAACGTTTCCTCTTCCGCCCCGCCACCGACGCGGCGGGCCGGCCAATCGCCAGCAGCTATGGCTGGCGCCAGAACTGGTGGCTCGAACGCCGGCGTTGACGAAATGGGAAAAGGTGGCGGAGACGGAGGGATTCGAACCCTCGGTACCGGATTTACCAGTACGACGGTTTAGCAAACCGTTGGTTTCAGCCACTCACCCACGTCTCCGCATGGCCCGCCGCAAGTGCGACGGTGTTGGCCTGAGCGGGGCCTATAGCCAGCCCCGTGCCAGCCCGCAACGCCTAAGATTCGGCATTTCACGGCTCGTTCGGCGCATTTGACGGCCCGCGCGATTCGGTCCAACGCAAATTCGACTCGGGTCATCGCCGGTTCATTGCCCGAAGACCAAAGCGAGTCATGATTAACGCGACCTTCGGCCCGTCGATGCGGGCCGGACAGCTGTTGGGGGAAGAAATGCGCCGGACGCTCACCACCTTTGCGACCATGGCCCTCGCGTCGATCGGGATGGCGCTCGCGCCGTTGCCGGCGGCCGCGCAGATGACCTCGGTCGATCCGAACACCGCGATCGATTCGGACCTCGACAATCCCGCCCCGCCCCCGCCCGTCGATACGCCCTCGACGGCGCCGGGAAGCGAATCCTACGACAGCGACCTCGCGACGGGCAGCGAGCAATATGGCACCACGCCCGACACGACGACCGCAACCACCGATCCGGCGACGGCGGCGACCAGCGCCCAGCCCGGCACGACCTACAAGCAGGACGACCTGATCGGCGCCGCCGAAGGCGTGTTCGGCAAGGGCGCGCAGGGACTCGCCGCGATGATCGAGGACATTTTGCGCAAGCAGGGCGAACCCAACGCCTATATCGTCGGGCGCGAAGCCAGCGGCGCGCTCGGCATCGGGCTGCGCTATGGGTCGGGGACGCTCTACCACAAGGTCGAGGGCGAACGCCCCGCATACTGGACCGGGCCGTCGATCGGTTTCGACGCGGGCGCCAACGCCGGCAATACCTTCGTGCTCGTCTACAATCTCTTCGACAGCGAAGATCTCTACAAGCGCTATCCGGCGGGCGAAGGCGCCGCCTATCTGCTCGGCGGCTTCAACGCCTCCTATCTACGCCGCGGCGACGTCGTGCTGATCCCGATCCGTGTCGGCGTCGGGGCGCGGCTCGGCGCCAATGTCGGCTATATGAAGTTCCGCAAGAAGCAGAGCTGGCTGCCCTTCTGATAGTCGGAGCAATGGCGAAAAAGTGAGGATCGCGCCCTTGGTGCGACCCTCCTGATCCCACGCCGCTGGCACGGGATGATGCGCGTTCCAAAGCATCTCCTGAACTTGCTTGGCCTATATGCCGATCAGGCAGACAGGAATTCGTCCCTCTGGGAAAGCCGGAGTCCAGAGACGAACCTGGGGCATGATCGTCCCGAGATGCAAAACCGAGTGCACCCGCGAAGGCGGGAGCCCGGAGCGGACAAAGCCAAGGTCGGCATCATACGGCTCCGGGTCCCCGTCTGCACGGGGACACGATAGGGTTCATCCAAAGGCGGTCAGGGTCTAGCGCCGCCGAGCGTGAACCCCGGGCTTCTGCCGGGAGACGACTCCTTACGGCGAAGCGGGAAGAGACGGGATCGTCAGCATCGGATAGCGCTTCAGCCACTGCTTCGATGCCACCCGCCCATCGAAGATCGCCCGCCTCTCGCCGACGAAGGCCGGCGTTGGCCGCAAGCGTAGCGCGAAAAGATCGTCCAGGCCGAAAGGGGCGTTGATCTCCACCGTTCCGGCATGCAACCGCGCGGCAACGGCGGTCGCCGTCTCGGGCCAATGCATCATCGCATCTGCCGCCGACTCATAGGCGCGGTCGCCATTCCGATGATGCATTCGAGCCTGATTCTTCACCGACCATGCGAATTTCGGCAGAACGGCGGACAGGCGCCATTCGATGTCGCGGTCGATCGCCGGATCTGCCCGCGTGCGCGAGAACCAGATCACGTCGACATCCCCGGTGGGAGGCGATCGAAGGCGGCCGTGCAGATGGTCCCAGACCGCGTCGCGAACGAAGCCCGCCCCGATCCAGCCGTCGGGCAGCGTCAGCGCGGCGACGGCCGCCAGAGCCTCCAGTCGGACCGGATCGTTCGCAAGCAATGCGCAAAGGGCGGAGAGCCGATTCGGCTCCATCCCGAACCTAGACTCTGATGACTTTGGGTTGACCCAAGTCGGCATTGCGAGCGGAGCAAAGCAATCCAGGGCGCTTTATGCCTGCTCTGGATTGCCGCGCGGCTTCGCCGCTCGCAATGACGAGTCCGTCTGATGTCATCATGCCCTAATCCCCGTCGAAGGCGATCAGCGTTTCGCAAGCCAGCCCGGCGGCCGCCAGCCGCGCCGAACCGCCGAGGTCGGGCAGGTCGATCACGAACAGCGCGGCGGCGACTTCGGCCCCGGCGCTGCGCATGAGCTGTGCGGTGGCGAGGATGGTGCCGCCGGTCGCCAGCAGATCGTCGATCAGCACGACACGATGTCCCGGCAGCACCGCGCCTTCGTGCAGTTCGAGCCGATCGACGCCATATTCGAGTTCGTAATCGACCCCGATCGTCATGCCGGGCAGCTTGCCCGCCTTGCGCACGGGAACGAGCCCCAGCCCCATCGCGGTCGCCATCGCCGCACCGAACAGGAAACCGCGCGCCTCAACCGCCACGATCAGGTCGGGGCGATGGATCGCCGCGCGGTCGCAAAGCCGGCGGACGCTTTCGGCGAAACCGGCAGCGTCGCCAATCAGCGTCGTGATATCCCGAAAGGAAATCCCCGGCTTCGGAAAGTCGGGGATCGTGCGGACGAGCGCCGCGAGGTCGAGATCGGGACGGGGCGGAAGGGCGATCATGCAAGCGGCCGCCCTTCCGTCACCGATCAGTGCTCCTTGTCGGCCCAGATGTTCCGATAGGACAGATAGGTCAGCGTGCTGAAGATCAGCAGGAAGATGAAGGCGCCCCAACCCACCTGCACGCGCTTCACCAGCTTCGGTTCGGCGGTCCAGACCAGAAAGGCCGTCACGTCGCTCGCCATTTGGTCGACGGTCGCCTTGGTGCCGTCGGCATAGGTGACCTGACCGTCCGCGAGCGGCGGCGCCATCGCGAGGTTCAGGTTGGCGAAATAGGGGTTGTAGTGCAGCCCGGTGCCGGGGCGCAGTTCCTTGGGCAGGTTCGCCGGCGGGTTCTGGAAACCGGTCAGCAGCGAATAGATGTAATCCTTGCCGCCTTCGCGCGCCTTGGTGATCAGCGACAGGTCGGGGGGCAGCGCGTTGTTGTTCGCCGCACGCGCCGCGACCTCGTTGGCATAGGGCGCCGGGAAATGATCCGACGGCAGGCCGGTGCGCGTCGCCGGTTCGCCCGTGTCCGGGTTGATCGACGGGATATTGTCATAGCTCTTGGCGAAGCTCTTCACCTGGCCTTCGGTATAGCCCAGGTCCTGAATGTTGCGGAACGCGACGAGGTTAAGGCTGTGACAGGCCGAGCAGACTTCCTTGTAGACCTGCATCCCGCGCTGAAGCTGCGCCTTGTCCCAGTGCGGCACCAGGCCGTCACTGGCGAGCTTCAAATGCTTCGGATGTTTATGGAACTCGTGCGAGGCATTGGGCTCATTGGTGAGCGGCGTCGTGAGTATCGCGAGCACCAGCGCGGCAATGAAACCCAGGCCGACGAGAAAACCGAGCGGACGAACCATGGCTGTATCAGCTCCTATATAAGTCCGGCGCTCAGGCCGTTGCCGCCGACGCGGCGTCGGCATGTTTTGCAAGGACCGCTTCCGTGATCGAATTCGGCATCGGTTCGGGACGTTCGATCCGCGAAACGATCGGCAGAATGATCAGGAAGTGCGCGAAATAATAGATCGACGCGAGCTGGCTCATGATCACATAGGGCTGCTCGGCGGGGCTCATGCCGCACCAGCCCAGGATGAACACGTCGAGGACGAGCAGCCAGAAGAACTTCCGGTACAGCGGACGATAGTTCGACGACTTCACGGGCGAACTGTCGAGCCAGGGCAGGAAGAACAGCAGCGCGATCGCCGCGAACATCGCGATGACGCCCCACAGCTTCGCGTCGATCCACAGGAAGTTGAAGGTGAAGGCGCGCAGGATCGCGTAGAAGGGCCAGAAATACCATTCGGGAACGATATGCGCGGGCGTCGAAAGCGGGTTCGCGGGGATATAGTTGTCCGCGTGACCCAGCATGTTCGGGACGAAGAAGGTCAGCGCGACGAACACCAGCAGGAAGATGCCGAGTCCGAACCCGTCCTTCGCGGTGTAATAGGGGTGGAAGGGCACCGTGTCCTGTTCGTCCTTCACCTCGATCCCCGTCGGGTTCGACGAACCCGGGATATGCAGCGCCCAGATGTGGAGGATGATGACCCCCGCGATCACGAACGGCAGCAGATAGTGCAGCGAGAAGAAGCGGTTGAGCGCGGCGTTGTCGGGTGCGAAGCCGCCGAGCAGCCAGACGCGGACCGGCTCGCCGACCACCGGAATGGCGGAGAAGAAGCCGGTGATGACCTGCGCGCCCCAGAAGCTCATCTGGCCCCAGGGGAGCACGTAACCCATGAAGGCGGTCGCCATCATCAGCAGGAAGATGACGACGCCGAGCAGCCACACCATCTCGCGCGGCGCCTTGTACGACCCGTAATAGAGGCCGCGGAAGATGTGGAGATAGACGACGATGAAGAACATGCTCGCGCCGTTCATGTGCGCGTAGCGGATGAACCAGCCCGCGTTGACGTCGCGCATGATGTGCTCGACCGAGTCGAAGGCGACGCCAGCATTGGCGGCATAATGCATCGCCAGCACGATGCCGGTGATGATCTGGATCGCCAGCGCGGCGCCGGCGAGGACGCCGAAGTTCCAGAAATAGTTGAGATTGCGCGGCACCGGATAACCACCGCCGATGGCATTGTAGACGAGGCGCGGCATCGGCAGCTTCTCGTCCAGCCACTTCATCAGCGGGTGCTGGGGCTGATACTGGTTGGCCCAGGGAAAGCTCATCTTATCTCGCTCCTCAGCCGATCGTCACGACGGTGTCGCTGGTGAAATCATAGGGCGGCACGACCAGATTCTTGGGCGCCGGACCTTTGCGGATGCGCGCCGCGGTGTCGTAGTGCGATCCGTGGCACGGGCAGAAATAGCCGCCGAAATCGCCGCGCGGCTCGCCTTCGGCGGCGCCCAGCGGAACGCAGCCGAGGTGCGTGCAGACACCGAGCGTGATCAGCCAGTTCTCCTTGCCCACCTTGGTCCGCTCCGCCAGCGTTTCGGGGTCGCGCAGTTCGCTGAGCGGCACCTTGTTCGCCTCGGCGATCTCGGCGGGGACGAGGTTGCGGACGAACACCGGCTGCTTGCGCCAGCTCGTCTTGATCGACTGCCCCGGCTGGATCGCCGAAATGTCGATTTCGGTCGACGACAGCGCGAGCACGTCGGCGGACGGATTCATCTGATTGACCAGGGGAAGAACCACCGCGACGGACCCGACTCCGGCAAAACTCACTGCCGCGATATTGATGAAGTCCCGGCGCCGCACGCCATCTTCGATGCCGGCGGAGGTTTCGGTTTCACTGGCCATTCGACTGCCCTTGCATGGGTGAACTGACAAAGTTCCCGGAAAAGGAATGACCCGCCCCTGATGCATGCGCGCGAAACGACGCAGCCCCGGCGGCCCCTCCGGGAATTGCCGGCCTGATAGCCGCACATACCCGCCTTGCCAACAGGCAATTTCCCCTTTTCCGCCAATGCGGCGGGCTTGGCCCCTCGCCTCTCGATTCGCTGCCGGGCCGGCGCTATGGCGGCGACATGGACCTGGCGCTGTTCCAGCCCGAGATCGCGGGCAACGTCGGCACGACGCTGCGCACCGCCGCCTGCCTGGGCGTCGCGGTCCACATCATCGAGCCGTGCGGCTTTCCCTTTTCGGATGCGGCGCTGAAACGCGCCGGCATGGATTACGCCACGCGCGCCAACAGCCGGCGCCACGCCGACTGGGCCGCGTTCCGGTCGTGGAGCGCAGCGGAAGGGAAGCGGCTGGTGCTGCTGACGACGGCCGGAGCGACTCCCCTTCCCGCCTTCGATTTCCACCCCGACGACACGCTGCTGCTCGGCAGCGAATCCGCAGGCGCGCCGCCCCATGTCCATGATGCCGCGGCGGCGCGGGTCGCGATTCCGATGCGTCCGGGCTTTCGGTCCTTGAATGTCGCAGTGGCGGCTGGCATCGCGCTCGCCGAAGCGCTCAGGCAGACGAAAGGCTTTCCCGCATGATCACGCTCGATCCCCAGCAACAGGCGGCACGCGACTGGTTCGAGTCGCTGCGCGACCGGATCTGCGCCGCGTTCGAGGCGATCGAGGCCGAAGCCGGCAGCGACGCCCGCTTCGCTTACACGCCCTGGGACCGCGAGGCCGAGGGACTCGCTCCCGGCGAAGGCGGCGGCGGGGTGCGCGGGGTGATGACGGGGCAGGTGTTCGAGAAGGTCGGGGTCAACGTCTCGACCGTCGGCGGCCGTTTCGCGCCCGATTTCGCCCAGTCGATCCACGGCGCGGGCGACGACCCCAGCTTCTTCGCCACCGGCATCAGCCTCGTCGCGCACATGGCGAATCCGCATGTTCCGGCGGTCCATATGAACACGCGCTTCCTCGTCACCCAGAAGCGCTGGTTCGGCGGCGGCGCCGACCTCAACCCGCCAATTCCCTATGCCGAGGATACCGACGCCTTTCACGCGCGGCTGCGCGCGGCCTGCGCGCCCTTCGGGCCCGATGTCTATCAGCGCTACGCCAAATGGGCCGACGACTATTTCTTCATCCCGCACCGCGGCGTCCATCGCGGCGTCGGCGGCATCTTCTACGACCATCTCGAATGCGGCGACGACGCCGAATTCGACCGCAACTTCGAATTCACCCGCGCGGTCGGCGAAGCGTTCCTCGACATCTTCCCGCAGATCGTGCGGCGGCGGATGAACCAGCCGTTCACCGACGCGGACCGCGAAGCACAACTCGTCTGGCGCGGCCGCTATGCCGAGTTCAACCTCGTCTACGACCGCGGCACGCTGTTCGGACTGCGTACCGGGGGCAATATCGACGCGATCCTGATGAGCCTGCCGCCGGTCGCCAAATGGAGCTGACGGACGGAAGGCGGCGCCACGGCCGGACCGCCTTCCCTCGCATCGCCAATCAGGCGAACACGTCGCTCCTGTTGGTCCCGCCCAGCGCGCGATAGAGGCCCGCTGGCACCCCGACCTGCAGATAGGCCATCGGGACGCTGAGCAGGATCGCGCCGATGATCAGGCCGAGCATCGACCCGGTGCCCGGCGCGCCGCCGGCCAGCAGCGACACGCCGACGATCATCCCCAGGATCATGAAGATCACGATCAGCGCGACGCCGAGCAGGATGAAATAGGCGAAAATCTTCCACTGCGACGCGGCGGTCATCCGCCACGAAGCGCCGAGCGCGGCGAGCACGTTATAGCTGCGCTGGTCGGCCATATAGGGACCGGTGCAGCAAAGGCGCGCCGCAAGCCAGACGAGGAACAGCAGGAACAGCGGCGCGATCAGAAAGAATGCCACGCCAATTCCCATCAGCGCCGAACTGCTCGGCTCGCCCCCGCTCGCCAGCGTCATCAGGGCGCTGCCGAAGAACAGGAAACCGATGATACCGAGCAGCAGGACCACCACGACCGCCAGCAACAGCACCGGCAACGAAGCGATCATGCCATAGCCGAGCGCCGCGCCGACCGGCTCGCCGCCATTGGTCAGGCCGATCCGCCACGACGCGAAATAGCTGCCCGTCTGGAGCACATAGTTGACGATGCCGAGCAGGACGCCCGTCGCCCCCATCGCCGCGACCAGGCCGGCGCTGTTTTCGGCCATGGCCGCCGGATCGAACATCGTCGCGCCGCCGCCCAGCAGGAGCTGGAGGATCAGCGGCGCCGCGATGCCGACGCCGATCAGCACGATCGCGTGATGGACCGCCTGCCCGCTGAAAAAGCCGGTCGCATAGGACCAGGCCTCGCTTATGCTAATTCGGTTCATATCGTCCGTCTCCCCTGCTTGCCGAACCGGCTTCCGCGCTTCCGCTGTCCGGCCCCTGCCATCATTCGAACAGTTCGCTCCGCCGCACGGCGAGCTGGCGATACGCCGCCGCCGACACCGCGATCGAAACGAAGCTGGCAACCGCGCCGAACCCGGCCTCGACAAGCCCGCTGAGGATCCGGCCGATCCCCGCGCCGGTTCCGCCGACGAGCCCGACGAGGCTGCCGAGGATCACCGATGCGATTCCGAAGACCAGCGCGACCAGGAACAGGAAAAAGAAGATCGACCAGGCATTGCCCTGGGTCAGCCGCCAGCTTTCGCCGATCGCGGCCATGGGATTGCGGATTCGCCGGTCGGCGACCGCGGGCGCGATCAGGGCGAGCCGGCCGACCAGATAGAGTCCCGGCACGATGAGCAGGATGAAGCCCAGCGCCAGCATGATGCCCGCCAGCAGATGCGCCACCACCAGCGTCGGGAACAAAGTCAGCGCAAAGCTCAGCGCCTCGCCGACGCTCGTCCCGGTGCGCGACAGCCACAGCCGCAGGATCGCCAGCGTCCCGGCAATCGTGAACAGCGCCACGACAAGGCTGCCCGGCACCATCTGCCGGATATTCTCGCGAAAGGTCGCCATGATCTGATCGACCGTCGCGCCGCTCGGCGGTTCGATCGGCACCGGGCCGAACCAGGCGACCGCGAGCGCCGGAAGGAAGAGAAAGACCGCCGCGATCGTGCCGGTCAGGCCGCTGTGGGAGCGCAGCAGCTGGACCGCATCGTCCCACGCCGCGCCCATGTCGAATTTTGTCATTGATACCCCGTCGCTTTTCGGTGGTTCCGTTTTCGGGGGGAGAGTGACGTGCCCGGCCTCTCCTGTCCAGCATTCTCGGCAGTGCCGCGCAGCGCGGGCTTGCGTCGTCGGGAACCGCGAGGCAGGGAGCGACCATGCCCGACCCCGCCCTGCCCGAATGGCGCGTCACGCCCGGTCTTGCCGATTATGCGGAGGCGCTCGCCGACATGGAGGGGCGCGCCGCCGCCATCCAGGCCGGCGATGCGCCCGAACGCATCTGGCTGCTCGAACATCCGCCGCTCTACACCGCCGGGACGAGCGCCGATCCCGCCGAGCTGCTCGACGCGCGCTTTCCGGTGCATGTCGCGGGACGCGGCGGCCGCTACACATATCACGGCCCCGGACAGCGCGTCGGCTATGTCCAGTTGGACCTCGCCCGGCGCGGGCGCGACGTGCGCGCCTATGTCTCGGCGCTCGAGGGCTGGGTGATCGACGCGCTGGCGGTTTTCGGTGTCGCGGCGCGGCGCGCCGAGGGGCGCATCGGCATCTGGACCGACGATGCGCAGGGTCGCGAAGCGAAGATCGGCGCGATCGGCGTCCGGGTGCGGCGCTGGGTGACGCTGCACGGCTTTGCGCTCAACGTCGCTCCCGACCTGTCGCATTTCTCCGGAATCGTCCCCTGCGGCATCGCCGAATTTCCCGTTACGAGCCTCGCCGCGCTGGGCATCAACGCGAGTATGGACGACGTCGACGCCGCCTTGCGGCAGGCGCTGCCCGCCTTTCTCGACAAGCTTCCGGCAAGCGATTAGGAAGCCCGCATGAACCGTTCGCTTCTCGCTTCGCTCCTGCTTCTTCCTCTGGCCGCCTGCGGTGGCGGCGACAGCGGCGGCTCCTCGACCGCCAAGCTCGACGCGGTGGAGGTGCAGCCGGGGACGATCAGCGATTCGATGATCATCCTCGACGACGCCGCGGGCGACGGCACCGCGATCGACAACAGCGTGCCCGACGATGGGACGAAGAAGGAAGCGGCCAAGCCCGACGAGGCGGCGACGGACGACGCCGATGCCGCCCCCAACGCGGCCGACGACAATCCCGACGCGGTCGACATGCCCGCGGCGCGCAAGGCGGTCACCCCGGAGAGCGCAGCCAAAAAGGGCTGACCCGATCCTTTGCCGAATGTCGTCATGCTGAACTCGTTTCGGCATCCATGGCCCGGCTCTCCTCCGGCGCTGCGGCGAAGAAAACGGCAGGCGATGGCGGCCTACAGGCCTCTCAGGCAGATAACGGCCTGATCCCCGGCGAAAGCCGAGGCCCAGACGGCATGGCGCTGCCCCACATGGACCCCGGCTTTCGCCGGGGAACAGCCCCTTGCCGGAAAGCGATAATCGCCAGCCTGTTTCAGGGTCGAGGCGACATGGTAAGCCTCTCCCCTTCAGGGGAGGGGTGGGGCTCGAACCCTTGCACGATCCCCCCGCACTTGAAGGGGAAGGGCTTGATTCAATACAGACAGGACAGAGCTTAGAGCCTGACGCCATGCGTTGGAA
>NZ_BCUA01000017.1 GCF_001591045.1 Sphingopyxis granuli NBRC 100800
CGAACTTGTTTCAGAGCCTGCCCCGGACCCGATCCGGGGGGCCATGGCCTGCCCCCGAAGCGAGCGCGGCGTACAAGGAGATATCCGGCCATGGATGCTGAAAACGAGTTCAGCATGACGAAGGCTGGGGAGGACGGGACGCCTGCCTCATATTTGCAAACGATATAATCGCCAAAAAAAGGGCCCGGCGCGCGGCCGGGCCACAGGGGGTTCCCAGTGGACCCGGGACTATTCGGCGGGCGTCATCTCGCCGGCCAGCGCCGCGTCGTTCGCCGCCAGTGCCTTGTTGCGCAGGACGAATCCCTCGCGCCGGGTGCCGTCGGCCTGGCGCGGGTCGTGCGCGACGTCGGCGTCGGTGAACTCGCCGTTCGCCATCGTCCACGCCGCGAATTCGAGGCAGACGCCGTCGGGGTCGAAGAAATAGATCGAGCGGACATAGACGCTGTCGTCGAAGCTGTCGGCGACCTGCGTTTCCGAATTGTCGTGGTTGAGGATCGGCGTGACGTCGATGCCCTTGTCGATCAGCCGCTGGTGATATTCCTCGAACTTCTCGGCGGGCACGTTGAAGGCGATGTGGTTCATCGAACCGTGCGCCGACATGAAGTTGCCGCGGGTCGGCAGCGCCTCTGGCGCCGCGATGCCGGGCGCCGCCTCGGGCGCTTCGGGGAACCAGAAGAAGGCGAGGCTGTCGCCGTTGCCGAGGTCGAAGAAGAAATGCTGTCCGCGCCCGCCCGGCAGGTCGAGCGTCTTGACGAGCGGCATGCCGAGGACGTCGCGATAGAATTCGACCGTCTTCGCCATGTCCTTGCATACCAGCGCCAGGTGGTTGACGCCGCGAAATTCGAATTCCTTATTGGTTGCAGCCATGATCCGTCTCCTTCGTGCAATCGGCTGTAGTCAGTTCGGGTTGGCGCCGGGGCGGGCCTTCATCCCCGCGAACCAGCGCGCGATGTTGGTGCAGGCGGGGTCGAGCGGCTGGCCCACCGTGGCACCGAAATCGAGAAAGGCGAAAAGCAGCAGGTCGGCGAGGCTCAGCCGGTCGCCGGCGATGAAGTCGCGCCCGGCGATCAGCGGATCGAGCCAGCGCAGCCCGTCCTGCGCGATCGCCTTCAGCCCCGGCGCCGCCTCCGGCACGCAGCGCGTCCGCGATTCGAACAGCGGCAACCCTTCGGCGAAGCGGAAGCCGTTGGCGAGCGGCTCGCAGATCTTGAGGTCGACGCGGCGCACCCACATGCGCGTGCGTGCGCGTTCCTCGGCCGTGGTGCCGATCAGCGGCGGCGCGGGAAAGCGCTCCTCCAGATATTCGCAGATCGCGGTGATCTCGGTCAGCACCGAGCCGTCGTCGAGCGCGAGCGCGGGGGTCTGCCCGGCGGGGTTCACCGCGCTGTTATAGGGCGCGCGCCGGTTCTCGCCGCCGCGCAGGTCGACCTCGACCGTGGGGATGTCGATCCCCTTTTCCGCCATGAACAGGGTCACGACGCGGGGGTTGGGGCCGACCGAATGATAGAATTGCATCGCCATCCTCTCGGCACGATTCCTAGCATGTTCAGAGCCAACCGTCAATTAACTTGACGGTTGGCTCCGCGTCCCTTCGCACGACCCTTTCGCCCGGTCATTCGGGCTTGCGCGCCGGGGCGCTCAGGAAGTCGGCGGCGTTGAAGCCCTCGGGCGCCGCGATCTCGACGATCGGCTCCTCGCGCGCGTCATATTCCATGCGCAGCGCGCGGGTGATCACCGCGTGCATGTCGTAAAGGCAGGTGATGTAGGTGAATTCGAAGATCTGCTCGTCGTCCCAGAAGCTCTTGAGCTTGTCGAACACCGCGAGCGGGACGCGGCCGCCCGCCTGGCTGAGGCAGTCGGCATAGGCGAGCACGGCGCGTTCCTGCTCGTCGAAGCAGTCGGCGACCGCCCAATGCGGGATGGCGGCGATCTTCTCGTCGGACACGCCGAGCCCGCGCAGCGACTTGCAATGCTGCGAAAAGACGAACTGGCTGCCCTTCACCCAGCCCGCGCGCGTCTGGCCGAGCTCGCGCAGCACCGGGTCGATCTTGCGCGCCGGATGGCGATAGACCGCGAAGCCGTCGACCGCATGCTTGAAGATGTCGGGCGCGAGCGCATAGACGGTCCACCAGTCGCCGGGCGTGCCGGTCGCGGTGCCTGGCTCGGCGACCGGGTCGCGATCGCCGAACAGGCGGTTGTAATAGGCGATGACGGTCTCGTCGGTCACTTCGGACCGGGGGACCTGGCGCAGCACGGGCATGGCGTCCTCCTCAGGCGTCGGCATATTTGCGGAATGCGGCAACATGCGCCGAATCGAAATATTCGTCGAGCCGCGCGATCTTGCCGTCCTCGACGCGGCAGACGATCGCGCAAGGCAGCCGCACCGCGACGTCGTCGTGCACCCGCCGGCCCTTCAGCACATGCTGCTGGACGAAGCCGCCGGGAAAGACGTGGAGCTGGCGCTCGGCATAGGCGCGGTCCTTGATCCGCGCGACCATGCCGGTCAGCGTCGCGGCGGTCTGCTCGGGGGAGACGATCGCCTCGTCGCTGTTGTGCCAGATCTCGGCGTCGGGAGTGAAGCTGGCCTTCATCGTCTCTATGTCGCCGGCCTCGATCGCGTCGAAGAAGCGCTGGGCCATCGCCCGGATATCGTCCTGTTCTGCCATCATCGTCTCCCGATCGTTTCCTGAAAATAGGGTCACTCGGCGAAATCGCCCTCGAGGTGGCGGGCCATCGCATATTGCGCGACCCCGGCCGCGGCGGCGAAGGGCAGGATGCTCAGCAGCGCCCAGCGCAGGCTCTCGTCGCCATGCACCGCCTTCAGCGCGTCGCTGACCATGCCCACGAACAGCGGCCCGAGCCCCAGCCCGACAATGTTGAACATCAGCAGCAGCAGGGCCACCGACGTCGCGCGCGATCCCGGCGGGGTCAGGTTCTGGACCAGCGCCAGTGCGGGCGCCACATAGACGGTGCAGGCCGCCATCGGCAGCAGCATCAGCGCCAGCGACAGCCGCCAGTCGTCGACCAGCAGCGCCGCCGCCAGCGTGGGAACGAGGATCAGCGTCGCGAGCGCCGGAATCGTGCCATAGGCCCGCGTCGAGCGGCGCGCGAAGCGGCTGACCAGCCAGCCGCCGCCGAGGATGCCGATGCCGAAGGTGAGTCCCGCGGCGCTCGCATACCAGGTCGCCATCGCCTCGAGCGGCATCTTCTGCGTCCGCATCAGGAAGGCGGGAATCCAGTTGAGCATGCCATAGCTGACGAAGGCCGCGAGCCCGCTGCCGACCAGCACCATCCGCAGCGAGGGGCGGCGGACGAAGGCGGCGAAGCATTGGGCGAAGGTCGGGCTGGCGTCGACGGCCGTCCCGGCGTCCGCCGGCACGCGCGCCGGCGCGTCCATCTGCCCGCGCGGCGGCTCGCGCACCAGCCAGACGAGCAGCGGGGCGACGACGAGCCCGACGAGCCCGACCGCGAAAAAGGCCTGGCGCCAGCCGATGTGCGCGGCCGCCCACGCGCCGAAGGCCGTGCCGAGAAAGACCCCGAACGGCCCGTTGAGGGTGAAGAGGCCCGACACGAACGGCCGCTGCGCCGGCGGATAATAGTCGGCGAGCACCGACAGCGACGGCGCGGTCCCGCCCGCCTCTCCGGTGCCGACGCCGAAGCGCATCACCGCGAGTTGCCAGAAATTCGACACCATGCCGCACGCGGCGGTGAAGACGCTCCATATCACGCAGGCGATGCCGACCAGCTTCACGCGGTTCCAGCGGTCGGCGATCATCGCCACCGGCACGCCCATCGCGGCATAGAAGAGCGCGAAGGCAAGGCCGGTGAGCAGCCCGAACTGGGTGTCGCTGAACTGCATCTCGGCACGGATCGGCTCGACGAGCACAGAGAGGAGCTGGCGGTCGAGGAAGTTGATCGTCCCGACGAGGAACAGCATCGCGAGCGCGACGGTCCGGCGAAGGCCGAGGCCGCGATCGGGCGGTGCGGCGCCTGCTTCCAGCGCGGTGGCTTGCGTCATGGCTCTCCCCGAAACGTGATTCTTGCTTCGCCGGAATGCTTAGGTATTTAAGTTTATCTGTCAACGCGCTTTACGGTCGACCGGGCGCGGCAGCGGGAGAGATAGCATGGACATCAAGGGAAAACGCGCGATTGTCACCGGGGCGGCGTCGGGCATCGGCCGCGCGACCGCGCTGATGCTCGCCGGGCGCGGCGCGGCGGAGATCGCGCTCGTCGATATCGACGGCGCGGGGCTGGAGGACAGCGCGCGGCAGGTCGCGGCGCTGGGCGCGCACGCGATTCCGCATCGTCTCGACCTTGCCGACCTCGCGGCGGTCGCGGCGTGGTTCGGCGCGCAGGGCGATGCCGACATCCTGCACAACAATGCCGGGGTTGTGTCGGGCCCCGACGCCTTTCCCGAAATGCCCGTCGACCGGATCGGCTGGATCGTCGACGTCAACCTGACCTCGCTGGTCGTCGCGACGCAGATCGCGGCGCGGGCGATGCGGGCGCGCGGCGGCGGCGTGATCGTCAACACCGTGTCGACCGTCGCGCTCGGCCCCGGCTTTCGCGATGCGATGTATGCGACGACCAAGGCGGGGGCGATGATGTTCACGCGCTGCTGCGCGGCGCTGAAGGCCGACTGGAACGTCCGCGTCATGGGGGTGCTCCCCGGTCTCACCGACACGCCGATCCTCCACACGACCGGCGGCGACCGCGCCGCCGACTGGATGGCCCCGATCCTCGCCAACAACGAACGCTGCCAGCCCGAAGACATCGCCGCGGCGGTGATCGACCTGATCGAGGACGACGGTCTTGCCGGCGGCGACTGGGTCGCGGTGCGGCGCGAGCAGGGCGTCGTCACGCGGCAGTGGGGACACGACACGCCGGCGGCATAGAGTGTCTTCACCGCCCGCCGACTCCGAAAATACGGCAAGACGACAATCCGGAGCGCCGGTTTTGATCCAATCAAAACCGAACACTCTATAGAAAACGGCCCCCTCCGTCGACGCGGAGGGGGCCGCCTTCACCCCAGGGACTGCCCCCTGTTTTAGAATTTCACCCCGGCCTCGATCGCGATGTTGCGCGGCGGTTCGACGAACAGGATCGAACGTTCCGAGGTGGTGATCGGGACCGGCAGGCGGAAGGCGCTGCCGGTGGTCAGCTTGTCGGTCAGGTTCTTGCCGACCAGCGCGATGTGCCAGCTGTCGTCCTGCGGCGCGAATTGCAGGCGCAGGTCGAGCTTCGCATAGCCGCCCTGATAGCCATAGAGCGGGCTCTGGTCGTCGGAGTCGAAGAAGCCCGAGCGGCCGCCGAGCACCGCCGTGCCGTCGAGCTTGTAGTCGCTGACGTCGACGCGGCCGTGGACCGCGACGTTGCCGGTGAACTTCGACGTATAGGGCAGGCGGCGCCCGCTGAGATCGCAGATCGGGCCCGTCATGCCGGCCAGGCAGGGGGCGTCCGGATAGCGATCATATTTGATGTCCTGATAGGCGGCCGACGCCGTGATGTCGAAATAGCGGCTCGGCGCGATGCGCAGCGAGGCCTCGACGCCCTTCGCCGTCGCCGATGCCGCGTTCTTGGTGATGTAGGACGAGGAATCGGGGTCGTAGCCTGAGGTCTGGAGGTTGGTGAACTTGGTGTCGTAGACCGACAGGTTCAGCGTCGCGCGGCCGTCCCACAGCGTCGACTTGATGCCCGCCTCCCAGTTGCGCGAGCGTTCGGGCTTGTAGACGAAGGTCGCGTCGGTGGTGCCGAAGGTGTTCGACACGAAGCCGCCCGACTTCGACCCGCGGCCATAGACCGCATAGACCATCAGGTCGCGCGAAAGGTCGTACTGGACCGTGATCGACGGATCGGTCAGGCCTTCGCTGATCGAACCGCTGGCCGTGGTCAGCGGCCGGAACATCTGGCCGTCGAGCAGCTTGCCGCTGAACGTCCCGTCCTTGTGCGTGTTGGTGTAGCGCAGGCTGCCGATGATTCGCACGCCTTCGACCGGGCGCACGGTCGCCTGGCCGAACACTGACAGGGTGCGCGATTTCTGGTGGAAATAGAGCTGGTTCAGCGAGACCAGATTATAGGCACGCAGGTCGTAGTAGAGAAAGGGGTCCACATTGTAGCGCGCGGTGTCGTAATAGGCGCCCACGACATATTCGAGCGCGCCGCCGGTCGGCGACAGCAGGCGGAGTTCCTGCGAGAACTGGTGGAAATTCTCGGGATATTTGTTGGCGACCGAATTTTCGACGACCGGACCAGCGGGCGTCTGCTGGTCGAAATAGTTGGTGACGTCGCCGTTGAACCACGAATAGCCGGTGATCGAGGTCAGCGTGTGGTCGCCGACCTTGAGATTGGCGATGACCGAACCGAGCACCGAGCGGTTGCTGTAACCTTCCCGGCCGAGCGGATATTCCTCGGTGTAGCGCTCGAGCTTTGGGCGCTGCCTGGTGTTGACGGGACTCGACACGCCGAGCCCGCCGATGCGGTCGTAGTTCGATATTTCGAGCTTCGCCGACATGTCGAAGCTGTCGCTGGGTTCCCACAGCGCGCTGACGCGGAACAGCTGCAGCTTGTTGCGCGGGTCGTCGCGGCCCGTGGCGAGATTCTTGATATAGCCTTCCTGATTCTGGAGCCGCGTCGCGACGCGCAGGCTCAGCGTGTCGCTGACCGGGCCGGAGACATAGCCGGTCAGGTCATAGCCTTCGAGGTCGAAATTATAGGTGCCGGTGACGCCGCCCTCGAACGACGAGGTCGGGCCGGCGCTGACGACGCTGACCGCGCCCGCCGGCGTGTTCTTGCCATAGAGCGCGCCCTGCGGCCCGCGCATCACCTCGACGCGCGCGACGTCGAAGAAGGGGTTGAGCGCCTGGCGCATCTTGCCGGCATAGACGCCGTCCATATAGACGCTGACCGCCTGGTCGAACGAGAAGTTCTGCGGCGGCGAGCCGAAGCCGCGGATATAGATGGTGTCGTTGCCGTTGGTCTGCTGCACGAAGACGTTGGGGACGTAATTCTGTACCGCCTTGAAATCGACGGCGGCAAAGTCGGCGATGCGTTCGCCGCTGACCACTTCCATCGAGATCGGCACATCCTGCAGATTCTGCGCGCGCTTCTGCGCGGTGACGATGATCTCGCTACCGGTCGCGGCGGTGTCGGCGGCATCCGCGGCCTGCGCCATCGCCGGTGCCGCGCCCGCGGTCATCGCGGCCAGGGCCACGCCGGATAGCAGAATCGGATGAAGAAACTTCATATGCACCCTCCCTTTTCGTTGTTCCGGCATCCCGATAGCCTTCGGGGTCCGTCAATCTGATTGACCCTTAGTATACTAATGGTTTTATACTGTCCATAGCTTTGGCAGGAGGATTCAGCATGACGCAGCAGGATAAGGCGCCGGTTCCGGCGGGACTCGAAAGCCGCCACCTGTGCACGGTGGAGTTCGATGTCGGCGGCGGCATCATCGCGATCGGGGCGTCGCCCTTTGGCGAGCAGCGCGTCGGCTATGTCACCGGCGGGCGCATCCTGGGGCCGCGAATCACCGGCGAAGTGCTGCCGGGCGGCGGCAACTGGCCGCGCTCGGGCCGGATCGGCGATGCGGCGGTGGGCACCTTCGACGCGCGCGCGGTGTGGAAGACGGACGAGGGCGACCTCATCTACCTGACCTATACGGGACGCAGCCTGATCCCCGACGACGTCCGGGCGCTGTTCGCTGACCCCGCGAAGCCGCCGGTCGATCCGTCGCGCTATTATCTGCGCATCGCCGCGGTGTTCGAGACCGCGAGCGAGACCTACGGCTGGCTCAACGGCACCCTCGCGGTCGGGGTGGGCGAGGTCACCGGCTTCGGCGTGCGACACGTCTTCTACGAGATCGGGTGACGGTTCCGCCGTTCCGGCGCGTGAGGATTTTGAATGGACCCGCTTGCGTCATTGCGAGCGGAGCGAAGCAATCCAGGGCGGCATAAGTCCACTCTGGATTGCCGCGCGGCTCCGCCGCTCGCAATGACGGGTCGTTTGGGGGCGCCTTATCCCTCGCTCAATTCGCGATGACGATGCGCCAGCGTCCTACCCCTCGCGCCCCAGCCAGCGTTCGAGCACTGCGTCGGTGTCCTGTCCGACCGCGACCGGGGCGGGGCGGCGGATGCTGCCCGGCGTCGCCGACAGCTTCGGAAAGACGCCCTGCATGGTGACGGTTCCGAACTCGGCGTCGGGCACCGTGACCAGCGCCTCGCGCGCGGCGAAATGCGGGTCGGCCATCATCTCCTCGGCGTCATAGATGCGCCCGGCGGGGACGCTCGACTCGATCATCTTCGCTTCGAGTTCGGCGACGGTCAGCGTCGCGGTCCATTCGGTGATCAGCGCGTCGAGTTCCTCCTGATGCGCGCCGCGCGCGAGATGGGTCGCGTAGCGCGGGTCGGCCGCAAGTTCGGGCCGCCCCATCGCCGCGGCGAGGCGCGCGAAGATGGCGTCGCCGTTGGCGCCGATCAGATATTCGCCGTCGCGGCACGGATAGACGTTCGACGGCGCGATCCCCGGCAGGGTCGATCCGGTGCGCCGGCGCCGGGTGCCGCTGACCGAATAATCGGACACGGTCGATTCCATCACCTGCAGCACGGCTTCGTAGAGCGCCGAATCGACAATCTGTCCCTCGCCCGTCCGCTCGCGGTGGTGGAGCGCGGCGAGCGCCCCCATGCAGCCGTAGGTCGCGGCGAGGGTGTCGCCGATCGAGACGCCCATGCGCGCGGGCGGCCGGTCGGGATAGCCGACGATGGCGCGCCACCCGCCCATCGCCTCGCCGATGCCGCCGAAGCCGGCGCGCGCCGCATAAGGGCCGGTCTGGCCGTAACCCGACACGCGCACGACGATCAGCCGCGGGTTGGCGGCGCGCAGGTCGGCGGGGTCGAGATTCCATTTCTCGAGCGTGCCGGGCTTGAAATTCTCGATCAATATGTCGGCGCGGGCGGTCAGGTCGCGCGCCAGCTGCTGCCCCTCGTCCGACCGCAGGTCGCAGGCGACCGAATATTTGTTGCGCGCGATCACCCGCCACCAGCTCGGCTTGTCGCCCTGGCCCCAGTGGCGCATCGGGTCGCCGGTCCCGGGGGGTTCGAGCTTGACGATCTCGGCCCCCATGTCGCCGAGCAGCTGGCCGCAGAAGGGACCCGCGATCAGCTGTCCCATCTCGACGACGCGAATGCCGTCGAGCGGCCCCTTGCTCTTCCCCGTTGCAGTCATGATCTTCCTTTCGGCATCGATGTCGCTTCATGATAGGACGCCGGACGCGATCCGTCGTCCCCCCTTGGCCTCGATATACTTAGAGTGCTATGTATTTTTCAACCGCCAATGGGATGGCGAATGCGGAAAGGGCAGACGATGACGGGGTTTCGCAAGGTCGAGATGGTCGAGGTCGGGCCGCGCGACGGGCTGCAGAACGAGGCGGCGGTGGTCGCGACCGCCGACAAGGCCGAACTCGTCCGCCGCGCACTGGCCTATGGGGTGCGGCGCATCGAGGTGACGAGCTTCGTCAACCCGAAGAAGGTGCCGCAGCTCGCCGACGCCGAGGAACTGGTGGCGCTGCTCCCCGACCGCGACGACGTCACCTACATCGGGTTGGTGCTCAACCGGCGCGGCGCCGAGCGCGCGCTGGCGACCGGGCGGATCGACGAGCTGGGCGCGGTGTGCGTGACGAGCGATACGTTCGGAATCCGCAACCAGGGACAGAGTTCGGCCGAATCGCTGGCGGCGGCGGCCGAGATCGTCGGGCTGGCGAAAGCGGCGGGGCGCGGCGGCCAGATCACCATCGCGACCGCCTTCGGCTGCCCGTTCGAGGGCGAGATCGCCGCGGCGCGCGTCGTCGAGATGGCGAAGCGCGCCGCCGACGCGGCGCCGCGCGAGGTCGCGCTCGCCGACACGATCGGCGTCGGCGTCCCGGCGCAGGTCGCCGAACTGGTGGGCCGGGTGCGCGAGGCGATCGCGCCGCTGCCGGTGCGCGTGCATTTCCACAATACGCGGGGATCGGGGCTCGCCAATGTCTGGGCGGCGGTCGGCGAGGGCGCGGCGAGCGTCGACGCGGCGCTCGGCGGCCTCGGCGGCTGCCCCTTCGCGCCGGGCGCGGCGGGCAATGTCGCGACCGAGGATGTCGCCTATATGCTCGAACGCAGCGGCGTCGCGACCGGGCTCGCGCTGCCGGGAGCGGTCGAGGCGGCGGGCTGGTTCACCGGCGTGATGGGCCGGCCGCTGCCCGCGATGGTCAGCAAGGCGCCCGCCTTTCCGCCCCCCGCCGCCTGAGCGCGGCGCGCGCTAGGCCGGTGCGACCTCGATAGTCCAGCCGCCGCGGCGCGACCGCTGGGGCGGCCCGAAGCGTGCCGATGCGCCGAGCCGGTCGCTGAGCGCCTCCAGCCGCTCGGCGATCGACCGCGCCGACGCGGCGGATGCCAGCCGCGGGCTGCCGCGCACGCGCCGCCCCTCGTGGACGAGCCCCTGGGCGTCGAGCTGGACCGGGACCAGCCGCGTCGCCGCGACCCGGCCGTCGATCAGGTCGAGTTCGGCGATCGCCGATTGCCAAGCCTCGGGACCATAGGCACCATCGGGCTTTTCGGACTGGAATATGAAGGACGACAGCCCGTGGAACAGCGGCGCGCCGCGGTGAAATTCCATGCCCTGCAGTTCGGGAACGCCGTGCGCGACGAAGGTCGCGGCGCCCGCGTCGACGGCGCGCCGCGCCAGATCGCGCTGCCACGCCGGCGTGTCCGACTTGCGCGGCTCCCAATAATGATTGTGGAGATAGGCGATCACCGCCGCGCCGCCGGTCGCGGCGAAACGGATGGCGCCGAGATAGCGTTCGACGTCGGCCGCGACCAGCGCCCCGCCTGGTTCGCGCCGCAACTCGTTGACGCCCGGCTGCGTCGCGGTCGCGGCGGCGCCGTCGCGGATCGCGCCCGCCGCCGCCGCGACCAGTGCGACCCGCCCCGCGACGCCCGGCGCGCTGGCCTGCGCCAGGTCGCGGCCCGTCCCGGCAAAGGCCAGCCCGCGCGCCCGCAACGCCTCGATCGTCGACACGATGCCGCCGGTGTCGAGGTCCCAGGCATGGTTGTTCGACGTCGCCACGATATTGACGCCGATCGCCTGCAGGCAGTCGATCACCTCCGGTTCGGCGACATGGAGCACCTCGCTGTCCGCCGGGCGGGTCGACCGGCCGGCCAGCGGTCCGCCGATCACCGTTTCGAGGTCGGTGAAGACCAAATCGCGTCCCGCCAATACCCGCCGGAATTCGCCCAGGCCCCGCCAGCCGATCCGGCGCAGATCGGTCTTGATCAGCGATTGGCCGAGCAGGCTGATTCGCAGCGGGCGATGCCCGGCTCCCGCAACAACCGGCAGGAATATCAGGGGAAAACCGGCCTTCAGCAGGCATCGCCGTGTTGGCGCATCGAAACCGGTCGGCCCCATGACTCGTCCCCCTTTGATATCAGCCATACAAAGATTGTTTGGATCGGGGCAATCTCATGCACTTTCGTTATGATCGCATCCGCGAGCGTCATAATATTTTTCGCCGCCGCGCTTCCTCCTAAGCCGATGCACGAATCACAAACCTGGGGGACATCATGATCATCGCATCCGCTCGCTTCGCTCGGCGCCGTCATCTGGCCAAACTGGCTGCCGCCGCTGGAATCAGCCTCGGCGCCCTGGCCTGGCCGACGCTCGCGCAGGCGCAGGCATCGGGCGATGAAGCGGCCACGGCGTCGGGCAGCGGCGACATCATCGTCACCGGGTCGCGCATCGGGCGCAAGGATGCCGATTCGGTCGGGCCGATCCTGACGCTGACGTCGGAGGACATCATCAAGTCGGGCACCTCGTCGATCGGCGACCTGCTCCAGAAGCTGCCGTCGGCGGGGGTCAGCCTCAATTCGAACGGCACGCAGGGCACCTCCTACGGCGCAAGCTCGATCAACCTGCGCTATCTGGGCGGCGCGGAGGGCAGCGGCAATCGCGTCCTCGTGCTCGTCGACGGCCATCGCTGGGTCGACGGCGTCGGCCAGCGCGGTTTCCGCGACTTCGTCGATCTCAACACCATGCCGCAGGGGATGATCGACGGCATCGAGATATTGAAGGACGGCGCCTCGGCGATCTACGGCGCCGACGCGATCGCGGGCGTCGTCAACATCAAGACGGTGCAGCCGTTCGACGGGCTGCGCGGGTCGGTTCGCGCCGGGATCACCAGCCATGGCGACGGCGCCGAACTGGGGGGCAAGCTGACGGTCGGCAAGACCTGGGACCGCGCCTCGATCATCCTGTCGGGCAGCTATTCGCGAACGCGCTCGATCCGCACCGACGCGCGCAAGCTGACGACGCAGACGCTGGTGCCGCAGACCGCGGTCGGCAACAATCCCAACGGCCTGTTCATCCTGCCCGGCCTCGCGAACAACGGCTATTTCGGCACCGCGGCGGGATTCGCCAGCTCCGCCAATCCGATCGTGCTCAATCCGGGCGCGGCGATCGGCGCGGGCAATCTGGCCGACAATGCCTTTCACGTCGGCGCGCTGCCGGGGCGACGCCTACAACACGCAGGCGCAGGGCATCTATTCGGCGGGGCCGTCGGAACGCTACGGCGTCTACGGCCGCTTCGACTATGAACTGGCCGACGACGTCACGATCCGGATCGACGGCGTCTACAACCGGCGCAAGTCGAACCAGCTTTTCTCGCCCGTGCTGCTCGACGTCGGCGGCACCGCGGGAACGGTGCGCGGCTTCGCGATCCCGAACAATCAGGCGTATAATCCCTTCGGCACCGCCAACGGCGTTCCGGCCGCCAATGCGCTCGCCTTCGGCGCCAACAGCGCGTGGCGCATCCGCAAGGTGATGACCGACGTCGGCAACCGCAACAATGTGCAGGATGTCGAGACGATCCGCCTGTCGGTCGGCGTCGACGGCAGCGTCGCGATCGGCGGCGGCGAATGGCGCTGGGACGTCTTCGGTTCCTATGCGAAGAACAGCATCCACACGATGGCGGAAAACGGCATCAACTACGACAATCTGTTCCTCGGCCTCGGCTCGCCCGCGATCTGCGCCGCGACGGCGGGCTGCGTGCCGATCAACCTGTTCGCCCCGATGACCGAGGCGCAGGCGGCCTATATCCGCTACACGACGCGCGAGTATAACCGCACCGAACTCTACAACGCCGCCTTCAACGTCACCGGCAACCTGTTCGACCTGCCCGCGGGGCCCGTCGCGCTCGCGGTCGGCTACGAATATCGCCAGAACCGCGGCTTCGACGCCCCCGACGCCTACGTCAACGCCGCGTCGCGTTTCCTGGCGTCGCAATATGCGACGACAACCTCGCAGACGCGCACCGCGACGGTCGGCAGCTATGACCTGCACGAGGCCTATGCCGAGCTCAACGTGCCGATCTTCCGCGACCAGCCCTTCGCCGAAAGCCTCGAACTGAGCCTGGCCGGCCGCTATTCGGACTATTCGACCGTCGGCAACAAGGTGACGCTGAAGGCCGGCGTCGGCTATCGCCCGATCGAGGATATCCTGTTCCGCGGCACCTATTCGCAGGGCTTCCGCGCGCCGTCGATCCTCGAACTCTATCAGGGCGCGCGCCAGACGAGCTTCCAGGGCAACGATCCCTGCAACGGCGGCGCGGCGGCCAATCCGGGGCTGCCCGGCTGCGCGGGCGTGCCGGCGGGCTACAACCAGATCAACTATAATCTCAACGGTCTGATTCCCGGCGTGATCAGCGGCAACACCAGCCTGAAGCCCGAAACCGCCGATACGTTCAGCGCCGGGGTCGCCATCTCGCCGCGCGGCGTGCGCGGGCTGTCGCTGACGGTCGATTACTACAAGATCAAGATCAAGGACGCGATCGCGTCGCAGACGCCGACCCAGATCATGCAGCTTTGCGCGGTGCGCGGCGGCGTCTTCTGCGACCTCGTCAGCCGCGATGCGGGAACCGGCGCGATCCTCGAACTGCTGCAGGGCGCGCAGAACCTCAACTCGATCACCACCGACGGGGTCGACGCGACGCTGCGCTACGATTTCAGCACGGGCATCGGGCGCATCTCGGCGGTGGTCGACGCCTCCTGGCTCCATTCGTTCAAGACGACCGCGCCCAATCCGGCGGGCGGCGCCCCGATCGTCGACGAACGCGCGGGGCGTGGCGATTCGCCGCGCGCGACCTATCCGCACTGGAAGGGACAGGCCTCGCTCGGCTGGACCGGCGACACTGCCGACGCGACGCTGCGCGCGCGCTACATCGGCCCGACCACCGACGTCGTGAACGCGGTCAAGGATGCGCGGACGCGGTCGATCGTCTACACCGACCTCGAAATCGGCTTCGCCATCGCCGACGACGCGGCGCGGTTCAGCCTGGGGGTCAACAACCTGTTCGACAAGGCGCCGCCGGCTTCCTACGCCAATGCACCGATCAACTACGACATCTATACCTATGACGCGCGTGGCCGCTTCCTCTACGCCAGCTTCTCGGTGAAGATGTGATCGGACGGCCGCGCCGGAACCCTGGCGCGGCCACCGAATCGGGATTGCGGGGCGGGTCGGCGATGCCAGCGAACAGCAAGACGCAGAAATGGCTCGACCGGGTCGAGCGCTGGGGCAATGCCCTTCCCGACCCGGTCTTCATCTTCCTCGGCCTGATCGCGCTGCTCGTCGCGGTGTCGGTCGCGGCGGCACAGCTGGGCTGGAGTGCGGTCCACCCGGTCACGGGCGCGACCCTGACCGCTAGCAGCCTGCTGTCGGCCGAAAATGTCCGCAAGCTGCTGACCCTGATGCCCGAGACGATGGCGGATTTCCCGCCGCTGGGGCTGATCCTGGTCGTCATGCTCGGCGCGGCGGTCGCCGAGCGGTCGGGGCTGTTCACCGCGCTGATGACGCGCGCGATGCGGGGCGTGTCGAACCGCTTCCTCAGCCCCGCCATCTTCCTGATCGGCCTGTTGTCGCATCAGGCGGCCGACGCGGCCTATGTCGTGCTGATCCCGCTCGCGGCGATCATCTTCGCGGCGGCGGGGCGGCATCCGTTCGCGGGCATCGCGATCGCCTATGCCGGCATTTCGGGCGCCTTCGCCGCCAATCTGCTGCCGGGACAGTTCGACGTGCTGATGCTGGGGATCACCAAATCGGCGGCGGCGCTGCTGGGCCCGGCCCCGATGCTCAATCCGCTCGGCAACTGGTATTTCACCGCGGCGCTCGGCCTGATCCTGATCCCGATCACCTGGCTGGTGAACGACCGCATCGTCGAACCGCGGCTCGGCGTCTGGACCGATCCGCCGCCCGAAGGCGACATGGAGGATGCGGCCGACCCAGCGAGCCAGCGAAAGGGCCTGCGCCGCGCCGGGATCGCGGCGCTCGTCATCGCCCTTGCCTTCGCGGCGCTGGCGCTGTGGCCTGGCTATAGCCCACTGATCGATGCGGGCGCGACGGGGCCGGCGCGCCTCGAACCCTTCTATTCCTCGCTCGTCGCGGGCTTCATGCTGCTCTTTCTCGTCTGCGGCTGGATCTATGGCGCCGCGGTCGGCACGGTCCGCTCGCACCGCGACGTCGTGAAGATGATGACCGGCGGACTGGCGACGATGACCCCGTTCCTCGTCATCGCCTTCTTCGCCGCCCATTTCATCGCGATGTTCGCCTGGTCGAACCTCGGCCCGGTGATGGCGATTAACGGCGCCGACTGGCTGCGCGCGCAGCAGCTCGCGACGCCGGTGATGCTGATCCTGCTGCTGCTGATGTCGTCGGTGTTCGACCTCGTCATCGGGTCGGCGTCGGCGAAGTGGAGCGCGATGGCACCGATCGTCGTGCCGATGCTGATGCTGCTCGGCGTCTCGCCCGAGATGACGACCGCGGCCTATCGGATGGGCGATTCGATCTTCAACATCGTCACCCCCGTCGCGTCGAACTTCGTGCTGGTGCTGGTCCTCGCCCAGCGCTGGCGCGCCGATTTCGGCGTCGGGTCGCTGATCGCGCTGATGCTGCCCTTCTCGATCGCCATCGGGCTGACGGGCCTGTGTCTCGTCGGCCTGTGGACCGGCCTCGAACTGCCGGTCGGGCCGGGCGCTCCGGCCACTTATGCGATGCCGCTTCCGTGACCGGCGTCCTCATCCCGAACGTCATGGTGCCGATGCGCGACGGCGTCCGTCTCGCCACCGATGTCTATCTTCCCGATGGCGCGATCGACGCCCCGCTGCCGGTGCTGCTCGAACGCACCCCCTATGACAAGCGCGGCACCAACCATGCCGACTTCTCCGTCGCCGACGAAGTGCCGCTTTCGAAGCCGGAGATCGCGCGGATCTTCGCGGCGAACGGCTATGCCTTCGTGCTTCAGGACTGCCGCGGCCGCTATGCCTCCGAAGGCATGTTCCGCAAATATCTGTCGGAGGCGGAGGACGGCGCCGACACGCTCGCCTGGATCATGCGCCAACCGTGGTGCAACGGCCGGATCGGCACGCTCGGCCTGTCCTACAGCGCGCATGTCCAGGCGGCGCTTGCGACGCTCGACCCGCCCGGTCTCGCCGCGATGTTCCTCGATTCGGGCGGTTTTTCGAGCGCTTATCACAGCGGCATCCGTCAGGGCGGCGCCTATGAGCTCAAGCAGCTCACCTGGGCGCTGAAACACGCGCAGCTCGCGCCCGAGACGATGGCCGATCCCGCGCGCCGCGCGGCGCTCGAGGCCGTCGACATCCGCCGGTGGATCGGGGTCGAGAAATGGCGGCCCGGCCATTCGCCGATCAGCGCCGCCCCCGAATATGAGGATTTCATCCTCGAACAATGGAATGAGGAGGGATTCTCCGACTTCTGGAAACAGCGCGGCATCTATGCCCGCGGCTGGTACGACGCCTTCGCCGACGTGCCGATGGTGCATATGTCGAGCTGGTACGATCCCTATGCGCTGACCGCGGTCGAGAATTTCGTCGGGCTGTCGCAGCGCAAGCGCGGCCCGGTGAAGCTGATCATGGGGCCGTGGACCCACGGCAAGCGCTCGCTCACCTGGTCGGGCGATGCCGATTTCGGCCCGCAATCGACGCTCGATCATCTGTTCGGCGACTATGTCGCGCTGCGCCGGCGCTGGTTCGACCGCCACCTGAAGCGCGAGGGCGCCGATCCGCTGCCCGAGCCCGTCTATCTCTTCACCATGGGCGGCGGGTCGGGACGGCGGCTGCCGAGCGGGCGTCTCGACCACGGCGGGCGCTGGCGCACCGCGCCGGCATGGCCGCCGCCCGACATGGCGATGACCCCCTTCCACCTGCATCCCGACGGCGGCCTCCGCGCACAGCCTCCGGCCGCGCCGGGCCGCCGCAGCTTCGTCCACAATCCGCGTCATCCGGTGCCGACGATCGGCGGCGCCATCGCGTCGGGCGCGCCGGTGATGGAGGCGGGCGGCTACGATCAACGCGAGGCTGCGGCCTTCTTCGGCGCCCGCGAACCATGGCGGCCGCTCGCCGAGCGGTCCGATCTGCTCGTCTTCGAAACCCCGGCGCTCGATACCGACGTCGAACTGACGGGACAGGCGGTCGCCGATCTGTTCGTGAGCTCGACCGCCGCCGACACCGACATCACGATCAAAATCGTTGATGTTTATCCGCCGAACGCCGACTATCCGGACGGCTATGCGCTCAATATCGCGCACGGCATCTTGCGGATGCGGTTCCGGGATTCGTTCGAGGCGCCCGAACCGATGGAGCCCGGAAAGGTCTATCGCGTGCGGATCGCCTCTTTCCCGATGAGTAACCTGTTCGCGAAGGGGCATCGCATCCGCGTCGAGATCGCGGGCAGCAATTTCCCGCATTTCGACATCAACCCCAATGTCGACTGGCGCGTGCCCGGCCTGTCGCCGGTCGCGGCTGAAAACAGCGTGCATCTGGGACCGCGCGCGGGGTCGCGCCTCCTGCTGCCCGTCGTCCCTGCAAGGGCGGGCTGAGGATGCGCAAGCCGCTGGCACCCGCGGGCGTCGAGCCCGACAAGGATGTCAGCTTCCGCGCGCTGCGCGTCTTTGCCGAGATCATGCGAACCGGCTCCGCGACCGCCGCCGGCAAGCGGCTTTCGCTGTCGCAGCCCGCGGTCAGCCGCCTGATCGCGCAGCTTGAGGCGCAGGTGGGCTTCGACCTCTTCTATCGCGACCGCGGCAAGCTGGTTCCCACCGCCGACGGGGTCAAGCTGCTGCAGGAGGTCGAACTGACGCTCGCCAGCCTCGACCGCTTCAACAGCCTGGTGCGCGACATCGCCGGCTATTCGGCCGGAACCGTCCGCATCGTCGCGCCGCCGAGCTTTGCCGAAGGGGTGCTGCCCGACATCGTCTCGCGCTTTCGCGAGCGCTTTCCGGGGGTCGAATTCAACATCGATTCGCGCAGCGTCGAAACCGCGCGGACGATGATCGCGATGCGCTACGTCGACTGTGGCTTCGTGAAGCTGCCGATCGACGAGAGCGACCTGGCGGTCGAGCGGATCGTGGCGAACGGTTCGGTGTGCGTGATGCGCCGCGATCATCCGCTGGCGGCGCTCGCCGCCGTCACGCCCGCCGACATCGGCCAGCATCCGCTGATCCTGCTCGGCGCCGGCCGTTATTGGCGCACGCAGGTCGATGCCGCCTTCGCGGCTTTCGGCCTGCGCCCGGTGGTCGCCATCGAAACGCACACCCACGGATCGGCGTGCGCGCTCGCGGCGCGCGGCAACGGCATGGCGATCCTGAATGCACTGCTCGTGAAGCCCTATCTGGACCCGGCGCTGGTAACGCGCCCCTTCGATCCGCCGATCACGCACGAATATGCCTTCGCCGTGTCGAACGTATCGCGCCCGTCGCGCCTGACCGAGGAATTCCGGAAAGAGGTCCGCCGCTATTTCGACGCCCGCGCGTCGCAGCCCGCGGGCTGAACGCGGATCACCGACGGGCCACGGCTACGGACCTGGGCTGGCCAGGTTACTGAGGCCCAGGATTTCTGAAACTGACGCCGAACTGACATGGACCGACGAGCAGATGTCAGTGGGACGGGTGCAATGGACCTTACGAGGGCGGGCGAGGTGGCCGCCTGTCGGAGGATCGGCGCCGCATGGGTCATGGCATTCGCATCGCGCTGCTTCTGTGGGCCGGGTCCGGCGCCATCGCGCCGGCGGCGGGGCAGGACGGCGGGGACGCTGGCAACCCGGTTTACGACCAGCGCTTCTTCGACCGGACGCAACCCTCGAACGCTTACGAGATGGTGGCGCTGCTTCCGGCCTTCACGATCGCCGAAGGCAATGCGGACGTGCGCGGCTATTCGGGCGTTGCGGGCAATGTCCTGATCGACGGGCAGCGCCCCGCCGGAAAGACCGACACGCTCGAAGCGATCCTGAAGCGGCTTCCCGCGGCGCGCGTCGCCCGCATCGAACTGATACGCGCCGGGACGGCGGGCTACGACATGCAGGGCTATGCGCTGCTCGCCAACATCATCCTGGTGAAGACGGGCACGATCGGCGGCCGGATCGAGGCAGAGCAGGCGCTCTACCGGCACGGCCTGCGCGCGCCGCGCGTTTCGGCGCAGGCGACGTTCGACGGGCGCGGGCGGGTGACCGACCTCTTCGCCACCGTCTATCGCGAGATCGACGACGAGCATGGTTTCGGCGTCCGCAACCGCTTTGCGAGCGACGGCACGCCGCTGCGCCTCGTCGATTATGCGCAGCCCGAGGGCGCCGACATCGCGCAGGCGACGCTCGCCTATCGCCAGCCGCTGCTCGGCGGGACGCTTCGTCTCAACGGGCTGATCCAGGACAAACGCAAATTCGCCGATATCGCCCATGCCGTCACTTTCCCCGCGCCCGATGCCATCGTCGGCAGCGAGCGCAAGCATGCGCGCACCTATGAAGCGGGCGTGCGCTACGAACGCGCGCTCGGTCCCGCGGACGATCTCGAGCTGGTCGGAAGCTATCGGTCGGTGGCGACGGTCGGCCTCGATCGCGAATCGACCGCGTCGGAAAGCAGCGTCTCGGACGAGCGTTCGAACGCCAGCGAAGCGATCCTGCGCGCCGCGCTCCGCCACCACCGGGGCGGCGCGACGATCGAGATCGGCGCCGAGGGCGCGGTTAACAGTCTCGATGGCCGGAATGCGTTGATAGAGGACGGCGAGCCGGTTCCGCTGCCCCAGGCCAACGTCCGGGTTGCCGAACGCCGCGCCGAATTGTTCGTGACCGCCAGCCGTCCGCTCGGCGCGCGGACCGTCGCGGAGTTCGGCATCAGATACGAAATGTCCCGCCTGTCGCAGGCGGGCGACATCGACCTCGTCAAATCCTTCGCCTTCTGGAAACCGCGCGCGCGGCTTGTCTGGACGCCGACGCCGAACCGGACGTTTCGCCTGCTGGCCGAGCGCGCGGTCGGCCAGCTCGATTTCGACGATTTCGTCGGCGCCGCGTCCTTGACCAGCGGAACGATCAGCGCCGGCAATGCCGATCTGGAGCCCGACAGCCTCTGGCGCATCGAGCTGAGCTACGAACGCCGCTTCGGCGCCGGATCCGTCACCGTTGCCGCGCGCCGCGAATGGATATCCGATCTGGTCGACCAGCTTCCCGTCGTCGTCGATGGGACCCTGTACGACGCGGTCGGCAATATCGGCGCGGCACGCCGCGATACCGTCGAAGCGTCGCTCAAATGGCCGCTGGACGCGTTTGGCGCCAGGGGGGTCGTGGTGACTGCCGATCTCGTCGCGCGGCGCGGCCGGGCGACCGATCCCGCGACCGGCGAGCGGCGGCCCATCTCGGGCGACCTTCCGGTCGAGGCGCGGGTGGCGTTGACCCATGACATTCCGGCGTGGAAGCTGCGCTGGGGCGGCGGCTATGCCTTCGCGCGCACCGAGACCGCGTTCAAGGTCGAGGAGGTCGAGGCCGATCGTCTGGCCGGGCGGCTCGATCTGTTCATCGAATATCGCCCCGATGCGCGCTGGACGCTTCGCCTGTTCGGCCGGAATCTGACCGACAGCGCCGCGACGCGGACGCGCGACATCTATGCCGGCGTCCGCGGCGACGCCGCGCTGCGCTATCGCGAACTGCGGGTGCTGCGCAGCGGCCGCTCTATCGGGTTGACCGTCCAGCGCAGCTTCGGCGGATAGGCCGTCTTATCCGCGCGGCGCGGCGATCCGGGCGAAATCGCTCCAGCTGCACGCGGTCGCCGCGACCGAATCGCCGCACCCCGGAATGGGGAGATAGCGGCGGAACAGGGCATCGTCCGATCCCAGCGCTTCGAGGTTCCTCAACTGGTCCATCGTCTGCGCGCGATAGAAAGCGCGGACATAGCGGTCGCCCCTGGCATTGCTGACCAGCTCGAACCCCAGCGCGCTGCCGGGCGGAACTTCGTCGGCGGGATAGCTCGGCACCTGCCAGTGCAGGTCGAAGAAACCGCCGAGGTCGGCGACGTTGGTGTCGTGTCCGGCAAGTAACGTCAGCCGCGCCGGATTCCGGTCACCGAGCGCCGTGACGATCTCGTGCACGATGGGCGCGGCAGCGGCAGCAGCGATATAGCCGGGACGGTTCGAATAACGGAACTTGAGCGGGTGGAAGCGCAGCAATTGCTCGATCTCGGCGCGGCTCACGCGGCCCCAGCCGACTTCGGCCATCGGCTTGCCTTCCAGATATTCGAGCAGCAGCGTCTGGCTGGCCGTCGATGCGACGGCGAGCGGGCCTTCGAGATCGGGACGATCGTGCGGCTGCGCGACCAGCCGGCTGGGTTCGGCGACGAGCGGACAGGCCGGCACGGCGCAATTCAGCACTTTCGCGAGCAGCGTCAGTTCGCCGCGATGGCGTTCGGTCTCGGCGGCGAGTCCGCCTTCGGGCGCTTGCGCCAGCGCCGCGTCATAGGCGCGATTGCCGTCGAACGACGCCGGGCCGCTGTCGAGACCATGAAAGATCGCGTCGTCGTCGGAACCGGCGGGGTGGGATATCGCCGCTGCGCAGCCGGGCATGAAGCCCGCCGCCCAGCTTCGCGCCGTTTCGATCGTGCGCTCCTTGTAACTCGCCTTCAGGACGATCGTGCCGGGCGCGGGGCATCCGCCGGGAAACAGACCGCGGGCGCCGAAATAGGCGCGGTCGCTTTCGCCGAGAAGCTTGACGCCCGCCGCGCCGCGCGGCGTCAACAGGCCGAAATCGACGGGCCAGCCGGACCATGTCTCGGACGAATAGCCCGGCGGGACGACGGCGGGCTTCGTCGGCGGACGGATGCCGTGCCGCATCAGCATTACGACCTTCTCCAGCTTCAGCGATGGCTGGCTGGCGGGGGGCGTGTCGGCGCCCGGCCCGGGCGCGGCGCAGGCCGCCAGCAGTGCGGTGGATAACAGCAGGATGCGCTTCACGGGCCTCTCCATTGTGGAATAAATTTATCGACACTATATAAATAGGAAAATTTATTTCATCAATGCCATTTGCCGATCCGCCCGTGCGGTCGGTGACGTCAGCTTCCTATCAGCGGCCTTGTGGCAGGGAGGGCGTATGAAAAAGACACTCCTCCTTGCGGTCGCTGTGACCGCTCTCACCGTCCCCGTCGCGATCTCCGCAAAGGACAAGGATGACAAGGCCGACCAACGCGCGGCGAGCGCCGCGCTGGCGCGCGGCGAAATCCTGCCGATCACCCGCGTCCTGGCGATCGCGACCGAGCGCGTCCCGGGCGACGTGCTCAAGGTCAAGCTGGAACGCGAATCCTTCGGGTTCAAATATGAGGTGAAAATCCTGACCGGCGGCGGCAGGGTGCGCGAGGTCGAAATCGACGCTAGGACCGGCCGGGTGATCAAGATCGAGGATGATTGATGCGCGCATTGGTGGTCGAGGACGACCCGGTCGTCGCTTCCGAACTTGTCCGCGGCATGACCGCGGCGGGCTTCGTCGTCGACCTTGCGGGTGACGGCCAGCAGGCGTGGTTCAACGGCGATGTCGAGGATTATGACGTCGCGATCGTCGACCTCGGCCTGCCGCGGCTCGACGGGCTGTCGGTGGTCCGGCGCTGGCGCGAGGCGGGACGGAATTTCCCCGTCCTGATCCTGTCGGCGCGGGGCGAATGGACCGACAAGGTTGCCGGGATCGAGGCGGGCGCCGACGATTATATGGCAAAGCCGTGGGCGATGGAGGAACTGGTGGCGCGCGTTCGCGGGCTGATCCGCCGTGCCGCCGGGCGGTCGAGCCCGATGATCGAGGCGGGGCCGCTGCGGATCGATACCCACCGGATGACCGCGACGCTCGACGGCGCGCTCGTCAAGCTCTCGCCGCTTGAGTATCGGCTGCTCGACTATCTCGCCCATCATGCCGGCCGCGCTGTGCCCGCGACCGAACTTTCCGATCATCTCTATGGCGACGCCGATACCGAAAACGCCAACGCGATCGAGGCCCTGATCGCGCGACTGCGGCGCAAGCTCGGCGCCGACACCATCCAGACCCGGCGCGGCTTCGGTTACGTCCTGCCGGCCGCCGCCGCGTGACGCGACGCTCGCTCCGGCTTCGGTTGATCACGGGGGCCGGTGTGGCGATCGCCCTGGCGCTGATCGTCGCCTGGTTCGCAATGACCTGGCTGTTCAACGGCCATGTCGAGCGGCGCGTCGAGGACGAACTGCTGGTTCAGGTGCGGCCGCTCCTCGCCGATCTGCAACTGGCCCATGGTGTGCCGGTTGCGGGGTCCGAGCCCGCCGATCCGCGCTTCGCGGTTCCGGCCGGTGGTCTCTACTGGCAGGCGTCGACCGCTGCCGGCGCGATCCGCTCGATTTCGCTTTGGGACAGCCATCTGCCGACCACCGTGTCGGCGCCCGCCGACCGGTGGCGGACTCGCCGCGCTGACGGCCCCTTTGGCCAGCAGCTGCTGTTGATGGAACGCGCGATTCGCCTGCAACCGCGGGAATCGCCGGTGATCGTTCAACTCGGCTACGACCTCGCCAAGCTGGCTCCGGCGCAGCGCGAGTTCGGGCGCGAGATGGCGCTGTTCCTCGCATTGCTGTGGACCGTCCTCGCGCTTGCGGCCTGGGCGCAGGTTGGGCTGGGCCTCCGCCCGCTGCGGCGCGTCGGACAGGAGGTCGAGCGGCTGCGTCGCGATGCCGGGGCGCGTCTGGGCGGCGCCTATCCCCGTGAGCTGGCGCCGCTCACCGAATCGATCGATGCACTGGCCGACGCGCGCGAAGCCGATCTGGTGCGCGCCCGCCGCCGCGCCGCCGACCTTGCGCACGGACTCAAGACGCCGCTTGCCGCGCTTGCCGCGCAAAGCGCCAGGGTGCGCGAGAGCGGGGCGACGGCGATGGCCGACGGTCTCGATTCGTCGATCGCGGCGATGCGCGCGGCGATCGGCGGCGAACTGGCGCGGACGCGGATCAGCCTCGTTCCCGAAGGGCGCAGCACGATCGCGCTGTCGCTGATCGAGCGGCTCGTCGCGGTGATCGAGCAGACCGAGGCAGGCGAGCGCGTGGCGTTTTCGCTGGCCTGTGACGAAAGCGCGACGTTGCCGCTCGCGAGCGACGATGCCGCCGAACTGCTCGGCCCCCTGCTTGAGAATGCCGCGCGCCATGCGCGCCGCCTCGTCCGTGTCGCGGTCGAAGCTACCGGCGAGCGGCGGATGCTGGTTGTCGGCGACGACGGACCCGGTCTTGATGATGCGCAGCGCGAGGAAGCGATCCTGCGCGGCGCGCGCCTCGATTCGGGCGACGAGGGTCATGGGCTCGGCCTCGCCATCGCGCGCGAACTGGCCGAGGCGTCGGGCGGCGACCTGTCTCTCGCGCGCTCGCCGCTCGGCGGGCTTGAAGTCCGCGTCGGCTGGGCGCTATCCGCCTGATCCTTCCGTCAGCCCGGTGTCAGATCGCGCGCCGCGCCGCCCGTTGCCGCGCGTCTCCGCAAGCTATTGTGCAAGATATATTCTATTTGTCTTGCAATATAGAATAATTGTGCCATTATGCTGCCCGAACGAGCGCGGCAGGGAGCCGTGCCGGGGGAGGAGAGTCCATAATGACACGGCGGTTCGGACGGGCGCTTTTGATCACGACATGTCTGGTGGTTCCGATGGCGAGTGCCTGGGCCCAGGATGCGTCGGATGCGGCGGAGCAGGGCGATGCGATCGTCGTCACCGGCCGCCGCGCCGCCGACCGCGCGGCGCTAGAAACGAAGCGAAACACCGACACGCAGGTCGACGAAGTCCGCGCCGACGACGTCGGGCGACTGCCCGACCAGAACGTCGCCGAAACGCTGCGCCGCCTGCCGGGCCTCAGCGTCGCCAACGACATGGGCGAAGGACGCTATCTGACCGTCCGCGGCGTGTCGCCCGACCTGCTCAACGTGACCTTGAACGGCCAAACCGCCGCCGCGCCCGAGCCCGACTCGCGTCAGGTGAAGCTCGACGACATCCCGTCGGCGCTGATCGGCGCAGTGACGGTGTCGAAGACGCTGACCCCCGACATGGACGCCAATGCGATCGCGGGCGCCGCCAATATCGAAACCGTGACCGCTTTCGACCGGCCGGGCACCTTCGGCAGCCTGCGCGCCGCCTATGGCAAATATGATCTGAACGGCAAGCATCCCTATGAGTTCGACGCATCGATCGGGTCGCGCTTCGGCCCCGATCGCCAGTTCGGCTTCGTCTTCGCGCTCAACTATTCGAACCGCGAGTTCGAGGCGCAGAACATCCAGTCAGGCGGCAAGTGGGAAGAGGTGGGCGGTGAATTCGTGCCGCTGCGCCAGACTCTGCGCGACTATCACACCCGCCGTCAGCGCTATGGCGCGGTCGCCAATTTCGACTGGCGCCCGACCGACGAGGTGAAGGTATTCGCTCGCTTCCTCTATTCCAAATATAAGGACAAGGAATCGCGTCCGGGCTTCCAGGTCGACCTCGACGAGGACGAGATCACCAACCAGACCGCGACCAGCGGCGATTTCGCCGCCGCCAAGGCCAAGCGTGCGCTGCGCTCGCGCGAGGAAAATTCGGACACATTCACCTCGTCGTTCGGCGGTGAATTCGATCTCGGCCCGAGTTGGCTGCGCGTCGAGGGCAGCTATACCCAGGCCAACAAGCGCGACCCGCATCGCGACGAGATCATCTTCGCGGCCAAGAAGATGACCGGGTCGTACGACCTGTCGGGATCGATCCCGCTCTATCAATCCGATCCGCCGGCGTTCGACCCGACCCAGTATAAATTCGACGAAACAAGCTATGAACATCGCCGCGCGCGCGAGGATCTTTATCAGGCGCGCGCCGATTTCCGCACCCCGATCGGCATCGGCGACGACAGCACGATTCAGATCGGCACCAAATATACGCAGCGGCGCAAGACCAACGACGAAGAATCAGTCATTTATGGCGGCTATGACGACGACTTCACGCTCGACCAGGTTGAGGGCGCGCCGATCGACAGCATCTTCAAGGGTCGCTATCCGTTCGGCGCAACGATCAGCCGTCCGAACGCCGACAGCTTCTTCCAGTCGAACCTCGCCGGGTTCGAGCTGGATGAGGAAGGCACCGTCGGCGACAGCCTTGCCGGCGACTATCTGATCCGCGAAAAGATTTTCGCCGCCTATGCGATGGCGACGCTGAAGTTCGGCACCTTCACCGCGATCCCCGGCGTCCGCATGGAAAAGACGAAGAGCAATTATGCGGCGAAGGACATTCTCGACACGACGACCGTCGCTGACCTCGGCAAGGATTACGACAGCTTCGGGTCGCAGAGTTACACCGATTTCTTCCCGGGTCTCAACCTGCGCTGGAATGCGACGCCGTCGCTCGTCCTGCGTGCCGCGGTGACGCGCGCGATCGGGCGGGCGAACTATGAACAGCTCGCGCCGACGACGGTCGTCAACACCAGCGACAATGAAGTCTCGATGGGTAATCCGAACCTGAAGCCGCTTACCTCGACCAACTACGACCTCGCGGGCGAATATTATATCGGGCGCAAGGGCATCGTCAGCATCGCCGGCTTCTATAAGACGATCCAGAATCCGATCTATTCGGCGACCACCGAGCAGAGCGGCACCTTTGCCGGACAGGCGCTCGTCGATGCGCAGGTGACGATGCCGGTCAACGCCGACAGCGCGTTCGTGAAGGGGGTCGAGATCAACGCCCAGACCGAGCTCAGCTTCCTGCCCGCGCCGCTCGACGGCTTCAGCATCGGCGGCAGCATCACCTTCGTGAAGTCGCGCGCGAAGGGTATCCCCGGCCGCGGCAACGAGCGGCTGCCGCTCGCCAGCCAGTCGAACCGGGTGGCATCGGCCTTCCTCTCCTATGAGAAGGGCGGGCTGTCGGCGCGCATCGCCTATACCCACCGCTCGGCCTATCTGCTCGAACCCGGCGAGGATACCGACACCGATCTGTATGTCGGCTCGTTCAACCAGTGGGACGCGCGCATCGGATACGACATCGTCAAGAATGTGACGATCTTCCTCGAAGGATCGAACCTCAACGACGAACCCTATCGCGTCTTCCAGGGCATTTCGTCGCGAACCGACGAAGTCGAACGCTACGGCTATTCGGTCAAGACGGGCGTCCAGTTCAAATTCTGATCCCTGCAGGGAGCACTGGACCTGGGGCCGGGGAAACCCGGCCCCTTTCTTTTGAGCGGCTTCGCATGTTTCGGCGACGCGGGCTTTGGGATGGGAAACGGTCGTCTGAGCCATGCACCGGTCTCCGTTCCCGCAGGCGGGATGGGAGACGATGGCGCCTTCCGATCGAGGCCCGGCATTCCAGGAAATCCGCACAGAGGCGCAGAGATCGCAAAGGGGCGAGCTCTTCACCTTTGCGATCTCTGCGCGAATCCCCTTCGAAACGCTTTGACGGGGCAGCGGTCGATCGATCGTTGCCTGCCAGCGAACTATAACAGTACCCGTTCCCCCGTCCGCGCCGACTGCGCCGCCGCTTCGGCCAGCGCCAGCGCCGCGACGCCGTCGCGGAAATCGACGAGCGGTACAGCGCCGTCGAGGATGTCGGCGAAATGATCGGTCTCGCGCGCGTAGGCGACCGCGTAGCGATCGAGGAAGAAATTCTGGAAGCGGTCGGCGGCGGCGCCCTCTTCGCCCCACGTCTCGACCGTCGTTTCGAGCTGGTTCTGCGCCCGGATCATGCCCTTCGATCCGAAGGCCTCGATCCGCTGGTCATAGCCATAGCCGCTGCGGCGACTCGACGAGATCATGCAGAGCCGGCCAGATGCGGTGCGCAGGATCGTCTTCGCGGTATCGGCATCGCCCGCCTCGCCGATCGCGGGATCGACGAGCACGGACGCGCTGGCAAAAACTTCCGTCACGTCCTCGCCGAGCAGCCAGCGCGCCATGTCGAAATCGTGAATGACCATATCCTTGAAGATGCCGCCCGACACTTTGACATAGTCGACCGGCGGCGGTGCGGAGTCGTGGCTGATGATGTGCAGCGTTTCGAGCGCACCGACCGCGCCGGCAGAAAGCCGCGCCTGCAATGCCGAGAAGTTCGGATCGAAGCGGCGGTTGAATGCCAGGAACAACCGCGCGTCCAGCGCCGCGAACCGCGCCGCCGATTCGCGCGCGGCGGCCAGATCCTGATCGAGCGGCTTTTCGCAGAAGATCGCCTTGCCGGCCTCGGCAGCGGCGAGGCTGTAGGGAAGATGGGTGTCGGTCGAACTCGCGACGACGACCCCCGCGACCGCCGGATCGGCCAGCGCTTCCTCGATTGTAGAGACGCGCGCGTCATATTGCGCCGCGATCGTCGTCGCCGCCTCTGGAAAGGGATCGACGACCCGCGTCAGCCGCAGGCGCGGGTTGGCGGCCAGGTTCGCCGCATGGATTTTGCCGATCCTGCCGGCGCCGATCAGTGCGATGTCGTGCATTCTATCCTCTTCCGGTTGAAACCATATTCCATGTCTATATAGTATGGAATATATATTCCATAGCGTGGAATGGGCCGCAGGGCGACAGTTGCGTTACAAGTTTTGAACAGATATTCCGTTTTTTCGGATGAATGGGGGAGAATATATTTGACCGACGTCCCAACTGCCCCCGCCTCGGCGGAGGAATTGCGCGCCGAGATCGTGAGCCGCTACGAGACGCTGAGCAAGCGGCTCAAGCAGATCGCGCGCTATATCCTCGACGAACCCAACGACATTGCGCTCGAAACGCTTGCGGTGATCGCCGACCGTTGCGGCGTCCAGCCCTCGGCGATCGTGCGCTTTGCCAAGAGCTTCGGGTTCGAGGGTGCGAGCCAGATGCAACGACTGTTCCGCGACGGTCTGCTCAGCAACAACGCCGCGCTCGGTTATTCGGAGCGCGTCCGCCAGCTCGATCAGGCAACCAGCGCCAGCGATATCGAGCCCGCGAACCTTCTCTCCGAATTTGTCGAGGGCAACAGTCTCGCGATCCAGAATCTGTTGCAGACGGTCAGCGGCGCCGACATGCGCGCGGCGGTCGATTTGCTGATGGCGGCCGATACCGTGCATGTCGCGGGCTTTCGCCGCTCCTTCCCCGTCGCCTCCTATATCGCCTATTCGCTGCTCCAGGCGGGCAAGCGCGCGGTGTTCATCGACGGAGTCGGAGGTCTCGGGCTTCAGCAGGTGCATGCGATGGGCCCCGACGACCTGCTGATCGCGATCAGCTTTCACCCCTATTCGGAAGAGACGATCGCCGTCGTCAATGCCGCCCGGGCGAGCGGCGGCCGCGTTCTCGCGATCAGCGACAGCCTGGTAAGCCCGGTCGCCAAGCCCGCAGAGCAGGTTCTTCAGATTCGTGAGGCAGAGGTGCGGAAATTCCGTTCTCTGTCCGCGTCGATGTGTCTCGCGCAGGCGCTCGTCATCAATTTTGCCTTCGAGGCGACACGCGCCGACGGTGAGGCACGCGAGGACGGCTCGGCATAGCCATTTCATTTCTGGCGCCGTGTGAAACATATGTTGCAAACATTCTAAAAGTGGAATAAGCGTTTCAGGCCAAGGAAGGATGGTCTCGAAAACGATGGCGCAACAAGGGCAGGAACGGGGCGAAGAGGACCGGCTTGACGTCGTCACGCTGGGGCGCGCGGGGATCGACCTTTACGGCGAGCAGATCGGTGGGCGGCTCGAAGATATGGCGAGCTTCGCCAAATATATCGGCGGCAGTCCCACCAATACCGCGGTCGGCGCGGCGCGCCTCGGTCTTCGCGCCGGGCTGATCACCCGCGTCGGCGCGGATCATTTCGGCCGCTTCATCGTCGAGGAGTTGAACCGCGAGGGCGTGGTGACGGACGGCGTCCGCACCGACCCCGACCGGCTGACCGCGCTTGCGATCCTCGGCATTCGCGATCCCGACACCTTTCCGCTGATCTTCTACCGTGAAAATTGTGCCGACATGGCGCTTTGCGCCGGCGACATCGATCCCGACTTCGTCGCTTCGGCGGGTGCGCTGCTGATCAACGGCACCCATCTGTCGCAGCCGGGCGTGTTCGATGCGAGCATCAAAGCCGCGACGGTGATGAAGGCCGCCGGGGGGCGCGTCGTCTTCGACATCGATTACCGCCCGGTGCTCTGGGGGCTTGCCGGCAAGGACAATGGCGAGGATCGCTTTGTCGCCGACCAGGGCGTCACCGAAGCGTTGCAGCGTGTCCTGCCGCTCTGTGACCTGATCGTCGGCACCGAAGAGGAAATCCATATCCTTGGCGGCTCGACCGACACGCTCGCGGCGCTCCGTGCGATCCGCGCGAACAGTTCCGCGCTGCTGGTCTGCAAGCGCGGCGCACAGGGATGCGTCGCCTTTCCCGATGCCGTTCCCGCGTCGCTCGATGCCGGAATCGTCGGTCGCGGCTTTCCGATCGAGGTGTTCAACGTGCTCGGCGCGGGGGATGCCTTTATGGCGGGTTTCCTGCGCGGCTGGCTCAAAGACATGCCGCTCGAAAAATGCTGTGAAATCGCCAATGCGTGCGGTGCGCTCGTCGTGTCGCGGCACGGCTGCGCCCCGGCGATGGCGTCCTGGGACGAGCTTCGGCATTTTCTCGGCGGGCAATGGCCGCACCGCCTGCGCGAGAGTGCAGAGCTCGAACAACTGCACTGGTCGACCAATCGCCACGGCGAGCGCGACGAACTGACCGTGCTCGCGATCGATCACCGCAGCCAGTTCGACGACCTGCTCGCCGAGCTCGGCGAAAGCGACGAGGCGCGGATCCATCATTTCAAGAATCTCGCGCTCGAGGCGCTTCATCGGATGGGGGCTGGCGACCCCAATTACGGCGTTCTGCTCGACGGCCGCTTCGGCGCACGCGCGCTGGAGGCGGCGGCCGATCATCCCTATTGGATCGGGCGGCCGATCGAGGTGCCCGGATCGCGCCCGCTGCTCTTCGAAGGATCGCCTGACGTCGGCATGACGCTGCGCGACTGGCCGACGAACCACGTCGTCAAATGCCTCGTTTTCTATCATCCGGACGATGATGCCGAAATGCGCGCACGGCAGGATCGGCAGTTGCTGCGCCTCTTCGATGCCTGCCGTCGCACACGCCACGAATTTCTGCTTGAAATCATCGCGTCGAAGCACGGTCCGGTCGACAGCGGCACGATCGCCTCGGTGATCGATCATGTCTATTCGCTCGGCATCTATCCCGATTGGTGGAAGCTCGAACCGACGACCGATGCCGCCGCTTGGGCCGCGAGCGAGGCGGCGATATTGCGCCACGATCCGCTCTGCCGCGGCATCGTCCTGCTCGGCCTGTCGGCGCCGCGGGACGAAGTGCTCGCGGGCATCGTCGCGGCGGCGCCTTTTTCGCTGGTCAAGGGCTTCGCGGTGGGGCGCACCATCTTTCACGATGTCGCGCAGCAATGGCTGACGGGAGCGATCGACGACGAGGCCGCCATGACCGCGCTCGGTGAAAATCTGCGCGTTCTCGCCGATGGCTGGCGCGCGGCGCGCCGTGCTAGGGTGGCGGCATGAGCGGGCATGTACGATTGACGATGGCGCAGGCGCTGACGCGCTGGCTTGCGATGCAGCGGGTCGAGGTGGACGGCGTCGAATTGCCCTATTTCGCCGGCATGTGGGCGATCTTCGGCCATGGCAATGTTGCGGGGATGGGCGAAGCGCTCGCCGGGATGGAAGACGCGCTTCCGACGTATCGTGCGCATAACGAGCAGGGCATGGCGCATGCCGCGATCGCCTTTGCCAAGGCGAGCCGCCGCCGCCGCGCGATGGCGTGCACGACCTCGATCGGTCCCGGCGCGACGAACATGGTGACCGCGGCGGCGCTCGCGCACGTCAACCGGTTGCCGGTGCTTTTCCTGCCGGGCGACGTCTACGCAAGCCGCCGTCCCGACCCGGTGCTTCAGCAGATCGAGGATTTCGCCGACGGGGCGGTGAGCGCCAACGACTGTTTCCGTCCGGTGTCGCGCTATTTCGACCGCATCACGCGGCCCGAACAGATCATCGATGCGCTGCCGCGCGCGATGGCGGTGCTGACCGACCCGGCGCTCTGCGGGCCAGTGACCCTCGCGCTCTGTCAGGATGTGCAGGCCGAGGCCTATGATTATCCCGAGAGCTTCTTCGCCCCGCGAATATGGCGTTCACGCCGGCCGCGTCCCGACCGTGCAGAACTGAATAATCTCGTCGAAGCGATCCGCACCGCGAAAACGCCGCTGATCATCGCGGGCGGCGGTGTCCTCTATTCGGAGGCCGAAGGAGTCCTCGCCGACCTCGCCGCACGGACCGGCATCCCGGTCGCCGAGACGCAGGCGGGGAAGGGCGCGCTCGTCTGGGATCATCCGCAGGCGCTTGGCAGTATCGGCGTGACCGGGACGAGCGCCGCGAACGCCGCTGCCGAAGCCGCCGACCTGATCGTCGGGGTCGGAACCCGGCTGCAGGATTTCACTACCGGGTCGCGCACGCTTTTCGCGGGCAAGCGGTTGGTGCAGATCAACATTGCGGCGCCCGACGCGATCAAGCAGGGCGCCGAAACGGTCGTCGGCGATGCGCGTGAGACACTCGAAGCCTTGGCGGAGGCGCTGGCTGACTGGCAGGTCGATGATAGGTGGCGCGCCGCGAACCGCGACGCGGTCGCTGAATGGAACGCCGCCTGGGACGCCGCGACAGCGCCAGTCAATGCGCTTCCCTCCGACGCGCAAGTGATCGGCGCGGTGTGGCGGCAGGCGGGGGACGACGCGACCGTCGTCTGCGCCGCGGGCGGCCTGCCCGGCGAACTCCACAAGCTTTGGCGGACCCACCGCCCCGGCGGCTATCATGTCGAATATGGCTTCTCGTGCATGGGCTATGAGGTCGCGGGCGGACTAGGGGTCAAGATGGCCGATCCGGCGCGTGACGTTTATGTGATGGTCGGCGACGGCAGCTATCTGATGCTCAATTCGGAGCTGGCGACCTCGGTGATGCTCGGGCGCAAGATCACCGTCATCCTGCTCGACAATCGTGGCTATGGCTGCATCAACCGACTGCAGCAGGGGACGGGCGGGCGCCCGTTCAACAATCTGCTCGCCGATGCGGCGCACGAAATCCTGCCTGACATAGACTTTGCGGCCCACGCCCGCAGTCTCGGCGCCGCGGCGGAGAAGGTCGGCGGCATCGCCGAACTCGAAGCCGCGCTCGTTCGTGCGAAGCAATCGCCGAAAAGCTATGTGATCGTCATCGACACCGATCCCGCGATCACCACCGAGGCGGGCGGCCATTGGTGGGACGTCGCGGTCCCCGAAGTGTCGGCGCGCGCCGAAGTGCAGGCCGCGCGCCGCGACTATGAAAATCGAATCGACGGAGGCAGGACATGACGATCCGCTGGGGCGTGAGCCCGATCGCCTGGTGCAACGACGACATGCGCGAACTGGGCGGCGACACGACGCTCGACGAACTGCTCGCCGATGTCCGCGACATCGGCTTCGACGGGGTCGAACTCGGGAACAAGTTCCCGCGCGATCCGGAGTTGCTTGCGCCGATCATGGCGAACTATGGCCTCGACATTGTCGGCGGCTGGTATTCGTCGAACCTGCTCGTGCGCGATGCCGATGCTGAAATCGAGGCGCTGTCGAAGCATCTTGCCTTGCTCGAATATATGGATTCGAGCGTCTTCATCCTCGCGGAAACGTCGAACGCGGTGCATTGCGACCGCTACGGCAGCCGGCTCGATACGCATCCGGTGCTTCCCGCCGCCGACTGGAAGCGGTTCGGCGAGCGGCTGGATACCGTCGCGCGCTTCATCAACGATCGCGGGCTGCGCTTCGCCTATCACCATCATCTCGGCACGGTCGTCGAGACGAAGGATGAACTCGAACGCTTCTTCGACGCGACCGGCGACCATGTCGGTCTGGTGCTCGACACGGGGCATGCGCTGTTCGGCGGGATCGAGCCCGTCGACGTGATCAAGGCGCGCCCGGAGCGCGTCGCGCACGTCCATTGCAAGGACGTCCGCACCGCCAAGTATGACGAATTCCGCGCGAACGGCACCAGCTTCCTTAACGGTGTCGTCGGCGGCATGTTCACCGCACCCGGCGACGGCGATTACGACTATGCGCCGTTCATGCGTGCGCTTGCCGACATGCACTATTCGGGCTGGATCGTGATCGAGGCCGAACAGGATCCGGCGATCGCCAACCCCCGCGACTATAGCCAGCTCGGCCTCGACACGCTGAAGCGGCTGGCGCGTGAGGAGGCGCTGGTCTGATGTCGCTTCTCGTCCATCCCCATCCGCCCGCGGGCGACGGCACGGTGCTCGACATCACGCCCGAAAGCGCGGGTTGGAAATATGTCGGCTTTCGCGTGGTCCGCCTTGCGGCGGGGGCAAGCTATAATCGCGTCGAAGACGGCCGCGAGGCGTGTGTGGTCGTGCTTACGGGGACCGTTTCGATCATGGCGGGAGGCGAGAGCTTCGAGAATATCGGCGGTCGCCAGACGGTGTTCGACGGCGCGGCGACCTCGGTCTACGTGCCCGCGGGCCATCGCTACAGGATCGAGGCCGTGTCCGATGCGGAAATCGCGATCTGCACGGCGCCGGGAACCGGGGCGGGCGCGGTGCGCCTGATTCGCTCCGATGCGGTCGAGGTACGCGGCCAGGGCACGAACAAGCGGCATGTCCGGAACATCCTGTCCGATGCCGATGCCGCCGAAAGCCTGCTTGTCGTCGAGGTGATCACGCCCGGGGGGCACTGGTCGAGCTACCCGCCGCACAAGCACGACCGCGACGCCTACCCCGAGGAGACTTTCCTCGAGGAGACCTATTACCACCGCCTCTCACCATCGCAGGGTTTTGCCTTCCAGCGGGTCTATACCGACGAGCGCGACATCGACGAGACGATGGCGGTCGAGGATGGCGATGTCGTGATGGTGCCGCGCGGCTATCATCCGGTCGGCGCGCCGCATGGCTATGATCTTTATTATCTGAACGTGATGGCGGGACCCCGGCGCAACTGGGTGTTCCGCAACGACCCCGCGCACGAGTGGATCGTGCGCCAGTAAGGAAGAGCGATGAGACAGATTGACCCCTTCATCGCCGGCGATGCCGCCGGCGGCGGTTCCGTGCGCCCGGAAAACGGACGCGCCGGCGATGTGTTCAACCCGAGCACCGGACAGGTCCAGGCACGCGTCGCTTTCTCCACCGCCGCCGATCTCGACCGCGCGGTCGTCGCGGCCGCCGCGGCGCAGCCCGGTTGGGCGGCGACCAATCCGCAGCGCCGCGCGCGCGTCCTGTTCCGTTTCCGCGAACTGCTCGAGGCGAACATGCAGGATCTCGCGGAACTGCTGGCGAGCGAGCATGGCAAGGTCGTCGCCGACGCGCGGGGCGACGTTCTGCGCGGGCTGGAAGTGATCGAATTTTCGTGCGGCATCCCGCATGCGATGAAGGGCGAATATACGCAGGGTGCCGGACCGGGAATCGACGTCTATGCCATGCGTCAGCCCCTCGGCGTGGTCGCGGGTATCACGCCATTCAACTTTCCCGCGATGATCCCGATGTGGATGTTCGGCCCCGCGATCGCGGCAGGCAACGCCTTCATCCTCAAGCCCAGCGAACGCGACCCGTCGGTGCCGGTGCGCCTCGCCGAACTGATGCTTGAGGCCGGGCTGCCCGAAGGCATCCTCCAGGTCGTCCACGGCGACAAGGAAATGGTCGACGCAATCCTGGATCATCCGGCGATTTCGGCGGTCAGCTTCGTGGGATCCTCCGACATCGCGCACTATGTCTATGGGCGCGGTGCCGCTGCCGGCAAGCGTGTGCAGGCGATGGGCGGCGCCAAGAATCACGGCATCGTCATGCCCGACGCCGACCTCGACCAGGTGGTGCACGATCTGTGCGGCGCCGCCTTCGGTTCGGCAGGCGAGCGCTGCATGGCGCTGCCCGTCGTGGTGCCGGTCGGCGACGCGACCGCCGACGCGCTTCGCGAGCGACTGATCCCGGCGATGGCCGCGCTCAAGGTCGGCGTGTCGACCGATCCCGATGCGCATTATGGCCCGGTCGTCAACGCCGCGCACAAGGCGCGTATCGAGGACTGGATCCAGACCGGGGTCGATGAAGGCGCCGAACTGGTCGTCGATGGCCGCGGTCTGGTCCTGCAGGGACATGAGCACGGATTCTTCGTCGGCCCAACGCTGTTCGACCGCGTCACGACTGCCATGCGCGCCTATCGCGAGGAAATCTTCGGCCCGGTGCTGCAGATCGTCCGCGCCCCCGATTTCGAGACCGCTTTGCGCCTGCCGAGCGCACACCAATATGGCAATGGCGTGTCGATCTTCACGCGCAATGGTCACGCCGCGCGCGAATTCGCGCAGCGCGTCAATGTCGGCATGGTCGGCATCAACGTGCCGATCCCGGTGCCGGTCGCCTATCATAGCTTCGGCGGCTGGAAGCGCTCGGGTTTCGGCGACACCAATCAATATGGGATGGAGGGCGTGCGCTTCTGGACGAAGGTCAAGACGGTAACCCAGCGCTGGCCCGATGGCGGCGAAGGGGACAACGCCTTTCTCATTCCCACCTCCTGAGCAAAAACGAAACAAATCTTCCATTCTTATATAAAATGAAATAGCATCATGTCCGGACACCCGAAACAACAGGGGCGCCGGATGCGGGAGAGAGGCGATGCTCAGATATTTCGCGACGGGTCCGGACCTGCCGGTCAGAACCGACGACGGCGTCGACGGCGCGTTCCGGCGCTATCGGATGCGGATCATCATGGCGATCACGCTTGCCTATGCCGTCAGTTATACGTGCCGGCTCGCGATCAATATCGTCAAGAAGCCGCTGATCGATCAGGGTATCTTCACCCCGCTCGAACTCGGCATGATCGGCTCGGCGCTGTTTTATACTTACGCCGCCGGCAAGCTGATCAACGGCTTCGTCGCCGACCACAGCAACGTGAAGCGTCTGTTCGCGGCCGGGATGATCCTGTCGGCGCTTTGCAACATCGCGATGGGTTTCTCGACGCTGTTCTGGGCGACGCTGCTGATCTGGGGGCTCAACGGCTGGTTCCAGAGCTATGGCGCGCCGGCGTGCGTCGTCGCGCTGGCCAGCTGGTTCTCGAACCGGGAGCGCGGGCGCTATTATGGCATCTGGTCGACCGCGCATTCGATCGGCGAGGGGCTGACCTTTGCGGTCGTCTCGGCGGTCGTCGCGATCGGCGGCTGGCGGTGGGGTTTCTGGGGTCCGGGTGTCGCGGCGGTGCTCGCGGGCGTCGCGGCCTATTACGCGATGGCCGATCGGCCCCGCGCGCTCGGCTTGCCGACCGTCGCCGACTGGCGGAACGATCATTATGCCCCGCCCGCGGAGGATGTGCCTGAGCGCGGGGTGTTCGCCACCCAGCTATCGATCCTGAAAATACCGGCGGTCTGGATTCTCGCGCTGGCGAGCGCGGCCAACTATGTGACGCGCTACGCGATCAACAGCTGGGGAATCCTCTATTTGCAGGAGGCGCGTGCCTATTCGCTGGCGGAAGCGGGTGCGATGCTCACCGCCAGCACGCTGGCGGGGGTTGCGGGCGCGGTCGCCTTCGGCTTCGTCTCGGACAAATTCTTCGGCGCGCGCCGTCCGCCCGCCAATCTGCTCTTCGGGGTCATCGAACTCGTCGGGCTTTTTCTGCTGTTCTTCGGTCCCAACAATCCGGTCATCGTCTTCATAGCGGTGATCCTGTTCGGACTCGGCATGACCGGCCTCGTCACTTCGCTTGGCGGGCTGTTCGCGATCGATATCTGCCCGAAGCGCGTCGCCGGCGCCGCACTCGGCCTGGTCGGCGTGTTCAGCTATATCGGCGCGGCGGTGCAGGAACAGGTATCGGGGGCGCTGATCGACGCCAACATGCATATGATAAATGGTACGAACGTCTATGATTTCGGGCCGGTGATCTGGTTCTGGATCGGTAGTTCGGTGCTGGCGACGTTGCTGGCGACGACGCTATGGAACACGAAGCTCCGCGACTGATGGAAAAGACGATGCATCGCCGCAATCTTCTGCGCGGGGGCGCTGCCCTTGCTTTTCTCGCCGCGCTGCCGCGCCGGCTCTATGCCGCCGCGGTCGGCTATCCACGCTTGCTCGACGGACCGATGATCGGCGCGACGACGCCGGATAGCTTCACCGTCTGGTCGCGCGCGAGCGGGACGTTCGGGGTCGCGGTCGAATATGCGACGCGCCGCGACTTCGCCGATGCGAAAACAACCGCGCCGGTCGCCGCGACGCAGGACAACGACCTGTGCACGGTGGTCGAGGTTACCGGCCTAAAGCCCGACACCGACTATTATTATCGCATCGAGACCGATGGAATCGACGACCGCCACCAGCCGCTTGCCTTTCGTACCCGCACCGCGCCCGACCGGCCGCGCCCGATCCGGATCGCCTTCGGCTCGTGCGCGCGGGTCCAGCTCTATCCCGAGCAGCCGGTGTTCGACGCGGTCGCCGCGATGGAGCCCGATCTCTTCCTCTGGCTCGGCGACAATATCTATGCCGACAGTGACAGCGAGACCGCCTATTCGGCGCTCTATTCGCGCCAGCGGGGCGTGTCGGCGCTTGTTCCGCTGCTCCGCTCGGTGCCGCAACTCGCGATCTGGGACGATCATGATTTCGGCTATAATGACTCGGATCGTCACAACGGCGTGAAGGCGATGACCCGCCGCCTGTTCGACCGCTGGTGGGCGAATCCCGCTTCCGGCCTGCCCGACACGCCTGGAATTTTCTTCCGTCACAGCTTTGGTCCCGTCGACATCTTCATGCTCGACGGGCGCTACCACCGCGATCCGCCATCGGCCCCCGACGGCCCCGAAAAGACGATGCTCGGTGCCGGGCAGAAGGCGTGGCTGAAGCGCGAGCTCAAGGCATCGAAAGCGGCGTTCAAGATCCTTGCCTCGGGCACCGGCTGGTCGCTTGCCGAAAAGGGCGGCGACAGCTGGGCCGCCTATCTCCACGAGCGCAACGAGATCCTTGATTTCATCCGGGACGAAGGAATCGGCGGTTGCCTCGGCATTTCGGGCGACGTCCATCAGGGCGAAGTCAACTGCGTGCCCTGGTCCGAACGGGGCGGCTATGATTTCTATGATCTGGTGAGTTCGGGGCTGGCGCAATATCTGGCCCCCAAATTCGTCGACCAGCATCCCGAGGTGCGATTGCGCGCGCCGTGGGTGCGCAGCACCAATTTCGGGCTGCTCGAATTCAGCTTTGATCCCGAACCGCGCGTCGAACTCAGCGTTCGCGACGTGATCGGGGCATCGGCGTCGGGCGAGCCCGTCTGCCTTCGCGCCGCCGACCTCGTCAACGGCAAGCAGAGCTGGCGCGCCGTGATCGATCCGGATGAACTCGAACGGCGCGAGCGTGTCGAGCGCGGCGGCAGCTATTATGGGGAGTGAATAGGATGCGCTTCGGGATGGCGCCGATCGCGCGCGACGGGTTCGTGGCGGTGAAGGCGCGACTGCCGCTTGCAATGCCGGAGGAGGCGGTCGGGACCCACCGGATCGACCAGAACGACGGGCGCAAGCTGCGCGGCGGCCAACCGGTCAAGCGCCAGGCGATCGAACGGCGACGCGAACGCTGTCGACAGGCTGTCGGGGCGTGACGCGGCCCGCGCTCAATATCGCGCTGATCGGCAGCGGCTTCATGGGCCGCGCGCATGCCCTCGCCTTTGCGGCGGCCGACCGCACCTTCGACTTGCCGCGCGCGCCGCACGTCGCGCTCCTTGCCGACCGTGACCTGCCGAAAGCGACCGCGGCCGCGGCATCGCTCGGAATAGCGCGGGCGAGTGGCGACTGGCGCGAGGCTATCGACGATGCGGGCATCGACCTCGTCGCCATCGCGACCCCGAACAGGCTTCACGCCCCGATCGCCATCGCCGCTCTCGAGGCGGGCAAGGCGGTCTATTGCGAAAAGCCGCTGGCGACGACGATCGCCGAGTCCGAGGCGATGACCGCGGCCGCCGCGGCATCGGGGCTGCCCACCGCGGTCGGCTTCACCTATCTCTACAATCCGATGATCGTCCTTGCGCGCGAGTTGATCGCGGGCGGAGAGATTGGGGAGGTAACCGCCTTTCGCGGCATTCACGCGGAGGATTTCATGGCTTCGGCCGACGCGCCGTTCAACTGGCGCTGCGAGCCCGATCAGGCGGGCGGCGCGCTCGCCGACATCGGCAGCCATATCATTGCGATGGCGCGCCATCTGGTGGGCGATATCGCCGTCGTGTCGGGCCGCCTTCATACCGCCTATCCGACGCGCCGCGATGCGCAGGGCACCGACCGCGCGGTGACGGTCGACGATCAGATGGATGCCGTGATCGAATTCGCCAGCGGTGCGACGGGGACGCTCGCGGCGAGCTGGATCGCGAGCGGGCACAAGATGGGGCTGGCATTCGAGGTCAGCGGGACACGCGGATCGATCGCCTTCACGCAGGAGCGGTTCAACGAACTCAGGCTCTATCGCTCCGGACCGGGGCGCACCAATGGCTTCACGACGATCTGCGCGGGGCCGGAGCATGGCGACTATGGCGCCTTCTGTCCGGCGCCGGGGCATCAGATCGGCTACAACGACCTGAAGACGATCGAGGTCAAGGCCGTCGTGGAGGCGGCCGCAGGCTTGCCGTCGGCCGCGAAGAGCTTCGCCGACGCGCTGGCGGTCGAGCGGGTCGCCGACGCAATCCGCCGGTCGCATCGCGAAGGATGCTGGATCGGACTTCAGACGGCGTAGGCCGGCGCCAGCGCCGCCAGCATTTCCTCATGAATTGCGGGCGTCGATGCCAGCACGGTTCCGTTCATCAGGTCGAGCGCGTTGCCGCGCGTGTCGGTCACGACGCCGCCCGCCTCGCGGACGATCACGACCCCGGCCGCCATGTCCCAGGCGCTGACGCTCTGCTCCCAATAGGCGTCGTGGCGGCCGCAGGCGACCCAGGCCATGTCGATCGCTCCCGCCCCAAGGCGGCGGATGCCCGTGACACGCGGGGTCAGCCGCTCCATCTCGGCATAGAATTGTTCGTGGTTCGGCTTGGTCGCAAAGGGAATGCCGACGCCCAGCACCGATTCCTCGATCGTCGTGCGCGTCGAGATATGGATGCGACGTTCGCCGAGCCATGCGCCGCCGCCGGTTTCCGCGCAGAACAGCTCGTCCATCGCGGGGACATAGGTGACCCCCGCGACGACCTCGCCTTGCTTCGCCAGCGCGATGTTGACCGCGAAGAGTGGGGATCCTGTCAGGAAGTTGGTCGTACCGTCGAGCGGATCGACCACCCACACATGGTCGGTGTCGCTGCCGGGCGTCAGCCCGCCTTCCTCACCGAGGAAGCCATAGTCGGGGGCATGGGCCATCAGCCGCTCACGGACGGTCGCCTCAGCCTTCAGGTCGGCCTCGGTGAACATGTCGGCGGCGCCGGCCTTGCTATGGATCGTGAGCGTGGCGATGCGCTCGCGATCGGCGATCAAACCTTCGCCGGCGGCGTGGGCGGCGGCGATCATGGCGGAAATAAGGGGTGACATTGGCATGGAATGAATATACGTTCTGTTTTATAGAAAAGATAGAAAAATTATTCTGAAATGATGTTGCGGGCTGCTTTTGCGGCCGTTGTCGGACGATCGGGTATTGGCTCGATTGCGATCTGGAAGAGAAAAGGGAGGGGTGCGTGAAAACGAGTCTATTTGCAATCGCCGCCGGGCTGGCGGCTGTTCCGGCAGGCGTCATGGCACAGCAGGCTGCTTCGATTCCGGTCGTCGCCGCCTCCGCCGAAACGCAGGCGACCGACGGATCCGGTGCCGATGGCGCCGTGGTCGTCGCCGACCCCGCCGATGCATCGCGTTCGTTGATTCTCGCGGGCGCCGAATCCGCCGGAATCGATGTCTTCGATCTGGCCGGGAAGCGCCTGGGGACGCACAAGGTTGGCAATATTCGCGCGCTCGATCTGCGCGCCGATGCCGCGCCGGGCGGGGGACCGTTGCTGGCCGGGCTCGATGGCAAGGATAATGCGCCCAAACTCTTTCGTGTGATGGCCGGTGGTGCCCCGGCGCCGCTCGCGCTGACCGGAATAGAGCCTGGGATGACGGTCGCGGGGCTCTGCTTCTCGCGCAGCCATCGCGACGATACCCTTTATCTGTTTCTCGTCGGTGACAAGGGAGAGATCGAGCAGTGGGGATTGTCGTCCGAAGCGTCGGGCGCCATGAACGGGCGGATTGCGCGGCGCTGGTCGCTCGGGTCGGAAATCGGCTATTGCGCCGCCGACGACCGCGGCTCGGTCTATTTCTCGCAGGAAGCCGTGGGGGTATGGCGCTTCGCCGCCGAACCCGAGGCCGAGATCGCACCCGAGATCGTCGATATCGTCCGCCTCGGCCACATCACCGAAGAAGCGAAGGGTGTCGGCATCGCCGCCGACGGCCGCCTGCTTGTTTCGGACGCGTCGGTCAATCGGCTGAACATTTACGATCCCCTCGATGGCTATGCCTATCTTGGCTCGGTGGCGCTCGCGGCGGGTACCGACCAGGTCGAGGATGGCGGCAGCGTCACGGTGGCAGGGCCGGTCGTGCTGGTCGCAGACGACGATAATTCGCCTGAGGAACCGAATTTCAAGATTGCGGGCTGGCAGGCGATCCTCGCTGCGGCGGGGCTTCCCGAACGGCCGGCGGTGCCGGCGCCCGAGACGATGCCGCTCGCGCGCCCGACAGTCGAGACAGTGCCGGTGGAGACCGGCGGCGACGCCGCAGACGATCCGGCGATCTGGATCAATCCCGCCGACCCCGCGCAAAGCGTCGTGATCGGGACGCAAAAGCAATCCGGACTCTATGTGTATGATCTGGAAGGGAAAGTCATTCAGTTCCTTCCCGACGGGCGCATGAACAACGTCGATTTGCGAAGCGGCTTCCGCCTCGGCGGCCGCGACGTGACGCTCGTGACGGCCAGCAATCGCACGACCAAAGGCATCTCGATCTATGTCCTCGATCCCGCGACGCGCAAGCTGACCGACGTTGCGGACGGGTTGCAGGACACCGGTTTCAAGGATCCCTATGGCCTCTGCATGTATCGCAGCGCGAAGACGAAAAAGACCTATGTTTTCGTCAATCAGAGCGACGGCAAGATGCGCCAGTGGGAGTTGGTCGCGACGCCCGCCGGCAAGGTGCGGGCGAAACTAGTGCGCGACCTGCCTTTCGAAACGCAGGTCGAGGGCTGTGTCGCCGATGACGAGACCGGCATGCTTTATACCGGTGAAGAGGATGTCGGCATTTGGCGCGAGGGCGCTGAACCGCGCGGTGGTCCCGCACGCACGACGCTGGCGAAAGTCGCCGACAACCCGGCGCTCAAGGACGATATGGAGGGGATCGGACTCTATGCCATGGCCGGCGGTCGGGGCTATCTCGTCGTATCGAGCCAGGGCAACGACAGCTATGCGGTGTTCCGTCGTGAAGGCGACAATGCCTATGTCGGCTCATTCCGCATCGGCGCCGACATGGCGGCGGGGATCGACGGTGTATCCGAAACCGACGGCCTCGACGTCACCAGCATGGCCGCGGGGCCGGCCTTTCCCCACGGCCTGATGGTCGCGCAGGATGGCCGAAATGTTTCGCCTCCCGAGAATCAGAATTTCAAACTGGTACCGTGGGAGCGGGTGGCGAAGGCGCTCGGTCTTGAAATCGGCCAATAGCGATACCTTGACAGAGATATGATCGCTGAGGCGAGGAAGCGATGTCCGCACGGCTCTGCGGGCGCGCTCGGTCAGTAGATCATGCGCGGCTGCAGAATAGCCAACACAGCGCAGCGGCCGCCGCAGCTATTGGGGGGGAGAAAGCAGGGTACAGCGCGGCGGGCGACGGATACAGCTTGTCGCTGTGATCGCGATAAGGCGGCCAGCTTGCCTGACAATCGTTCGGCAGCGGCGATCTCCGCCTTGTCGATCGGCGGCAGGGCGGGGAATATGTCGATCAGCCGCGCCGGCGCCTGCGCATTGAGCCGAGGATAACGGGCGAGCGGATTGTGAGTCTCTTGCGTCCTGTGTGGCGCTCCCCGCAAGCGGGGAATGGATGACTGGCAGCCATCCTGAGGGTCAGGACCCGCTAACATCATACAGGTTCAGCCGGGGGCGGGCATTTGCCGTGAGCCACGTGCTGCTAGAACCGGGCTCGCGAGGTCATCGACAGCGAGCTTGGGAGGTGCTGAGCGCCGCTCCGCGACGCTTTCGGGCTACTTCTGCTCCGTTTTAACGCAGCGCGTCCGCGATCTCGCCCAGGCCGTGGAAGGCCGCGTCGTCCTGATCGGCCAGCCAACCTAGCAGCCGCTCGAGCACATCGATCCTGTAAGGCAAGCCCATGATATAGGGCGTGAGGTTCAGCGGCAACATGCGGCTGGTGCCGAGCGTCGAGGCTTCGCCGTGCAGCAGCGCATAGGCGTCCATGATCTGCTCGACATAGGAATCGGCCGATTGCTGCTGGACGGTCACGATCTGTCGGTCGGAAAGCTCGTGGTTGACCGGCACGTTGACGATGGCGCCTGCGCCGGTCTCGAACCGATAGGGCAATTCGTCATTCACCCAATCCGCCATATAGGCCAATCCCGCCTCGGCGAGCAGGCGCGGCGTGTTGAACGATTGCGAACGCGCGATCGACATCCAGCCGCGCGGGCGCGTGCCCGCGGCCTGTTCCAACGCGTCGAGCGCGGCCGCGATCAGCGCGCGTTCCTCGTCCTCGGGCAGGCCCGATGCGATGGTGTCGTTCATGTCGGTCGAATGCGCGACGATCTCGTGCCCCGCGGACAGGATATCGGCGATAATCCGCGGATAGCGTTCGGCGATCGCGCTATTGATCGCGACCGATACCCGCGCATCCACCTTCGCGAACGCATCGAGCATCCGGTAGAAGCCGATCCGCGTGCCATATTCGCGCGCGGTATAGTGCCGGTAATCGGGATAAGGCGTGACCATATGTCCCGGCGCGCGGAACGGCTTGTCGGCGGGCAGGATCGGAAACCATTCGAGATCGACGACGATCGCCACCGCGACGGCCTTGCCCGAAGGCCAGGCGATCGGCGGCCGTTCGAACAGGTTGGAATAGGGGTAATATTCGTGATCCATGCCCCGCTTGCGCAGGGGATAGTCGAGATAGGCCGGGTCGAGGCTCATGCCGCCACCTGCTGCATGTAATGATCGGCAATGTCGCCGCTTCGGGTGATCCAGGCGCGGCCGTCGGCGGCGATGTGCTTCAGCACCTCTTCGAACGGGCCGATACGATGCGGCTGGCCGATCAGATAGGCGTGCAGCGGAATGCACATCACCGTGCCGCCTTCGTCCGCCAGCCGTTGATATTGGCGGATCAGTGTGTCGGCATAGGCGCGCGGCGACATGTTGTAGACGAAGAAGCCGTAATGATCGTTGACCTCCAGGCTGTAGGGCATCGAGATCAACCGGCCCGACTTCACATGAACCTCGCCCGGCTGGTCGTCGTGGTAGAGGTCGCAGGTATAGGACAGGCCATAGTCGGCGATCAGGTCGAGCGTACGCGGCGTATGGGTCAGCGCGGGGGCGAGCCAGCCCTTGATCGTCTGGCCGGTCGCCTCGCGCACGGTGCGGATCGAATCCTCGATCAGCGCGCGCTCCTGCGCCTCGTCCATGCCATAGCTGTAGCGCGTGTTGTAGATGCCGTGGCTGAAGAACTCCCAGCCGCGCGCGGCGGCGTCGGCCACCACTTCGGGCAGATGCTGGCACATCGCCACCGACAGGCTGACCGATCCCGGGAAGCCGTGCCGCGACATCGCCTCTGCCAGCCGCCAGTGACCGACGCGGTTTCCATAATCGCGGTGACCATAGCCGACCACGTCCGGATGCGGCCTGGGCCAGCTCTTGCGGTGGGGATTGGCGGGCGGATCGAGTTCGTAGAATTCGATATTGGGCGACACCCAGACCGCGACCTGCTTGCCCCCGGGCCATTCCAGCTTCGGACGGCCGCGATAGGGGCGGAAGTCATAGAGACCGGGGTCCTTCTCGCCCTCACGCATCGGCCTGGGCCTCCAGCCAGTCGATCACGGTCCGCACCGGTTCGACGTCCGCATATTTCAGCTGAAGGTCGGTCAAATTGGCGAAGTGATAGCTCTCATGCTTGTCCGCGCAGGTCTCGACCGGCACGATCGTGCGATAGCCGCGGCTGAGGCTGTCCACCGCGGCGGCGCGGACGCATCCCGATGTGGAGCCGCCGGTGATCACCACCGTGTCCACCTTGTGCCAGACCAGCAGGCTCTGGAGCGGGGTCTCGAAGAAGGGCGATGGCATGCGCTTGGTGTAGATCGTGTCGCCCGGAGCGATCGCGCAGCGCTCGTCAAAGGCGTGGCGGTCGCTGTCGTACTTGATATTCTGCAGGCTGTCCGGCGTATCGGTCCGCGTGCCCCATACGCCCGCGTCGCTGGCATCCTCGGCATAGGCGACACGGGTCCAGATCACCGGCATGCCCCTGGCGCGGGCGAGCGCCGAGATGGTGTTGACATGCTCGATCTGGCGCGGGTCGGTTTCGTAGGCGGTCCTGTACCGGTCGATCCGCGTATAGGCGTTCTGGAGATCGACATTGACGATGGCGAGCTTGCTGCCGAAGCCGAACTTGGCGCGGGCCGGATTGGCCATCACCTCCTCGAAGATCTGACGCGCGGTCCTGCCGTCGCTGACCATCCGGGTTCCGACGATTTCACTCATCATACGATCTCCAGGGCATGGGCGGGCTTGAAGCCCAGCGGCAGTTTCGCATCGGGCAGGAAGCCGTACATCTCTTCGTCCGGCAGCGCCGCGGTGACGATCTCGCGCACCGCCAGCAGCCGGTCGATATCGATGCCGGTGCGCAGGCCCATCGCCTCGAGCATGAACACCAGATCCTCGGTCACGATATTGCCGCTGGCGCCGGGAGCGAACGGGCATCCGCCAAGGCCGCCCAGCGACGCATCAAGCGTGGTCAGCCCGCATTCGAGCGCGGCGAGCGCGTTGGCGAGGCCAAGGCCGCGCGTGTTGTGCAGATGGATACCGGTCAGCGCACCGTCGCCGACCACGCCGCGCACCAGTCCGATCAGATGCTTCACCGCGCGCGGATCGGCATAGCCCGTCGTATCCGACAGCCCGACCTCGTCGCAGCCCGCATCCATCAGCGCGGCGGCGAGCCGGGCGATCTGGGCGTCGGGGATCGCGCCCTCCAGCGTGCAGCCGAACGCGGTCGACAGGCTGCCCTCGAAATGCGGCCGATCAGCTGCGGGCAGTGCACGGATCAGAGTGGCGATGGCGATCGCCTCGTCGATCACCTGTTCGTGCGAGCGGCGCAGGTTGGCGAGGCTGTGCGTTTCGGAGACGGAAAGCGGCAGGGTGATCTTGTGCGCGCCGGCGCGAATCGCCGCCTCCGCGCCTTTGGCGTTGGGCACCAATACCGCGACGCTGAGGCCCGGAATGGTGCGGGCATGTTCGACCAGCTCGGCTGTGTCGGCGAGCTGCGGGAGCAGCTTGGCGGGGACGAAGCTGCCCACCTCGATCTCGCGGACGCCGGCGGCGGCCTCGGCGTCGATCCACGCTTTCTTGGCCTCCAGCGACATGACGGTGGCGATGCTCTGAAGCCCGTCGCGCGGACCGACCTCGCTTACCAATATGTCGATATCGCCCATCGGATCGGCCACGGCTGACGCCCTATATTTGTACTACACTTATAACAAATAGCCGAAGCGCATGGAATGGCAAGGGTGTCCGTTCAATTTTTTGCGCGCTGCTCAGATTTCGGCGTGGAGCGTGTGCGACTGGAGGTCGAAGCGCATCTGATACCGGTCAGCGCGATAATAGGCCTGGGTCAGCAGCATCGGCTCGCCCCCCTTGTCGCGAAACGCGCGGGTGATCCGCAGCAACGGCGCCATCGAGTCGATCTTGAGCGCGGCCGCCATCGCCGGATCCGCCGAAACCGCCGCGATCGTCTGCGCCGCGCCGCCAAACTCGCGGCCCGATTGCTGGACGAGGTTGAGGATCGGGGTCCGCCTCAGGCTCTTTTCGGTGATCATGAAACTGAGCGGTTCCGGCACATGGGCAATCGTCACCCCCAGCGGCTCGCCGTCGAGCCAGCGCAGGCGTACCGCGCGCATGACACGCGTTCCCGGCGGGACCCCCAGCAGCGACGCGACCGGATCCTGTGCCTCCTCGCGCGTCAGTTCGAGCACGGTCACCTTGGTCTTGCGGCCGAAGGTCACCAGCGAATCGACGGCTTTGCCGATATCGGCCTCGATGGGCCGCACCGGCAGGTCATAAATGACGCGGGTACCGACGCGGCGCTTGCGCTCGACGAAATGCTGCAGCGCCAACTCGTCCAGCGCGCGGCGCGCGGTGATCCGCGATACCCCGAAGGTGTCCGATAACTCCTGTTCCGTCGGCACGAGCGAGCCGTGCGGTCGGCTGCCTGAAACTATTTCGTCGCGCAACTGCACGAAAATCTGATGATACAGCGGAACGGCGGTCTTGCGATCGACGCTGGATAGTTCCTGCTTGCCGCTAATCATCCAATCCCTCTCCGCGCGACTGAAGGCGCATATATGGCCGGGTGCCCGTCGGGCATCGCGGCTATTCCTATAACTTGGCAGTTCGGCGCGTGGAAAGCCGTTTACCGGGCCGAATGTGAAATTTGCTATAAAGTTATAAGTCTATAACAAATAACTTGCCGCCCCGTCATCCCGGCGTATATCCCATCCGGCACGAGGGGAGACGAAGATGGCGACGGGCGGCACGACAGGCGATCTTCACGCAGCGGCGCCCGGCACCGCCGGTTGGACCCCGATTCAGGTCACAGTGGTCGCAATCTGCGCGGTGATCAACATGCTCGATGGCATGGACGTGCTCATAATCTCCTACATCGCTCCGGCAATGGCCAAGGACTGGGGAGTCAGTTTCGAGGTGCTGGGGGTGATCTTCAGCGCGGGACTGGTCGGCATGATGCTCGGTTCGATCGTAATCGCGCCGCTGGCCGACGGAATCGGGAGGCGTCCGGTCGTGCTCGGCGCGCTGGTGGTGATAACGGCCGGCGCGTTCGGTACCGGTCTGGCCCAGACGATTCCCGCCTTTGTGGGGTTCCGCTTTCTGACCGGCCTCGGCATCGGCACCTTGCTCGCCAGCGTTGCCGCGTTGGCGAGCGAATACGCACCGCCGGGCAAGCGCAGCATCGCGATCGGTTGGTTCCAGGCAGGCTATCCGATCGGCGCGGTGCTGACCGGCCTGGTATCGATCTGGTCGATCCCGCAATTTGGCTGGCAAGCGACGTTGCTGGGCACCGCGGTGGTCAGCGCGGTGGTGCTGCCGTTCGCCTTCGTGCTCCTGCCCGAGTCGCTGGATTTCCTCCAGAACCGCCAGCCCGCTGGCGCGCTGGCGAAGATCAATGCGCTGCGCCTCCGCCTCGACCTGCCGCAGCTCGACAACCTGCCGCCGCCGCGCAGCCGCGGTGCCGTTCCCAAGCTGGGGCACCTGTTCGCAGGCGGACTGTGGAAATCGACGCTCATTCTGTGGCTGTCGATCTTCCTTGGTTATCTGGTGCTCTATTTCGTGACGAGCTGGATTCCGCGCCTGGCGTCGGAAGCGGGATTGAGTGCCGCCAATTCGCTCTGGGCCGGCTCGGTCTTCAATGTCGGCGGGATTATCGGCACGACCAGCATCGGCTGGCTGGCGACCAAACGCGACATCGGCTGGCTGATCCGCGGCTATATGCTGGTCGGCGCGGTGCTGCTGGTGGTGTTCAGCCAGCCGATGCCGCTGGTGGCGGTGCTGGGGGTCGCGGTCGGCATGGGGCTCGCGGTGCAGGGCGGCTTCAGCGGCTTCTATTCGCTGGCGGCGCAGATCTACCCGACCGAAGTCCGCAGTTCGGGCATTGGCTGGGCGATCGGCATCGGTCGCGGCGGATCGGTGATCGGGCCGCTGCTCGGCGGTTTCCTGCTCGGACAGCACTTGCCGCTGTGGATCGTCTTCCTGTGCTTCGCCATCCCGCTCGCACTGTCGGGCATGCTTGCCGCGCTTGTTCGTGGGCGGGCCGATTTGGCCTGATTTCGCGCCCCGTCGCGTTCGAATCTTGCCACCCAAGTCACCGAAATGACGCTTTCAACCACTCAATCATCATAAATCTATAACAAATCACTTGCCGATCCGGCCAACTCATGATTTGATATGAATGCATAACAAATGAGATCGGGCAGCACCCGCGAGTCGCGGCCTGACCTCGAAGCATAAAAGACGCTCCGCGCGCAGCGTCGGGGAACAATTGGCCGATTGGGCCACAGGGATAATGAGGGGGGGTCACCATGACGCATCTGTCCAAGCCTACAGCACGCGCAATCCTGCTTGCTGCACTTCTGGGTTCCGCCGCGATGGCCGGGCCCGCCTGGGCTCAGGAAGCATCGGACGGTCAGGCGACCGAAGCCACGACCGCCGACGAATCGCGAAATGCCGGTAGCGGAGAGATCGTCGTCACCGCCGAGCGCTATGGCGGCACGGTGCGGACCACTCCCATCTCGGTGACGGCACTGGGCGAGGGCGCGCTGGAAGAGCGGCAGGTTCGCGACGTTCGCGACATCGCCAACCAGGTCCCCGGCATCACGCTGTCGCAGGCGACGGCGGGTTCGTCCCAGATGAAGATCGTCGTGCGCGGCGCCGGTACGGAGACGGGCGGTATCCGCGCGAACGGCACCGTCGGCGTCTATATCGACAACGTCATCCAGCCCCGGCCCAACGGCGCCTTCTTCGATTTCTTCGATGTCGAGCGCGTCGAATTCCTGCGCGGTCCGCAAGGAACGCTCTATGGGCGCAACACCTCGGGCGGTGCGATCAAGCTGGTGACCAAGCGGCCCTCCTATGACTGGACCGGCGCGGGGCAGCTGGGGATCGGCAACTATGAGGCGTTCGAAGCCAAGGGCTATCTCAGCGGGCCGATCATCGACGACGTGCTGTCGTTCGCGGTGAGCGGCATCTACCGCAAGCGTGACGGCTTCGTCTATGGCATCGAGCATGGCGAGCGGATCGGCGATCTCGACCGTTCCGCCCAGCGCATCAAGCTCCTGTTCGAGCCGACCCCCGACCTGACCTTCGAGCTTTCGGGCTATGCGATGCAGGACCGTTCGGACTCCAACATCCCCATTCCGCTGATCGCGCCGCTCGGCGTGACCGATCCTTATGCGGTTCCGGACCGCGACCTGTCGGTCAACGAAGTGTACGCCAACCTCTATCAGCGGATCTATCAGCGCGGCTTCAGCCTCAACGCGACCTATGCGATCACGGACAATCTCGAGATCGGCTCGATCACCGGCTATGGCCGGCTGAACCAGGAGAGCCTCGGCAATGACAGCTTTCTGTCGCCGGCGCGTATCGCCGCCAATGGCGGGCGACTGGTCGTCGCCAACCCCAACCGCGTGCAGTTCGACAGCGAATGGTGGACCCAGGAAGTCAACCTCATCTACACGAGCGACAGGTTGAAGGCTGTCGCCGGCGTCTATTATTTCACCGAAAAGGGTACCCAGCAGGGCGCAGCGGGAACCGCGCAGACCGACGATGCCTCCAACAAGGTCGAGGCGCCCGCAATCTTCGCCCAGGCGACCTACACGATCGGCGGCGGGGTCAGCGTGCTGGGCGGCCTGCGCTACACCCGCGAGACGACGGACTATTATGCGCTGACGATCGGGTCGGCGGCCGGCTCGCAGGTGGGCCACTCCACCTTCTCCTCGCTTACGCCCAAGCTGGGCCTGAACTGGGAGGTCAACGAGAATCTGTTCACCTATATCTCGTGGACGAAGGGGACGCGCAGCGGCGGCTTCAACTCGCGCGATCCGATCACCGCGCAGCTCGTGCCGACTCCGTTCGGTGCGGAGTTCGTCGACAGCTATGAGCTGGGCGCCAAGATGAACTTCCCGAGCATCGGGTTCAGGCTCAACGCGACCGGATATGTGGCGGATTACAGCGATCTGCAGCTGAGCACGATCATTCCCGGTGCCGCGTTCATCGTGACGCTCAACGCCGGCGCGGCGCGCGTCTGGGGTCTCGAACTGGAACCGAACTGGAAGGTGACCGACGATCTCGAACTCTATGGCAACATGGCGTTCAACGACGGCAAATATACCAAGAGCTTCTCCTGCGCGAACCAGTTCGGCGTCTGGGTCGATTGTACCGCCAACGAGATCAAGGGGCTGCCCAAGGCGAAGATCGGCCTTGGCTTCCGCTACTCACCGACGCTGGCCGATGGCTGGGGCTCGCTGACGATCGGCGGCAACTGGGACCACACGTCCAAGGTGTACAATACTATTTCCAACCAGACCGACCTGGTTCAGACCGCACCGCTGGATCTGTTCAACGGCTCGATCGGATGGCGCAGCGACGATCGCACCTGGAGTTTTTCGATTGAGGGGCGCAACCTCGCCAATAAGCGCTATCTGGTGGCGGGGTTGCTGAGCGCCAATGCGACGCGGCCTGCGGTGACCGGCTATCCCGGAGAGCCGCGCCAGGTCTTGTTTCGCGTCGGATTCTCCTTCTGATGCGGGCGGCGGGCCGAGCGGGAGCGACCCGCGGCGCGGCATCGCGTGGTGTCGCGCTGCGGACGATCCTGCCGGCCTGTTGCGCCGCTATGGCCTTGTTGCCCGCCGCGGCCCGGACGGAGGGGCCGCCTTCCACCGATCAGGCGCCGCCCTTCGCGGTGCCCGACGACGGCTATGCGGTCGAGGGCCGCCCGGGGCCGCCGGGCTCCGGGTTCGTCCTTCATTACGACACGACCAAGGTGGCGTGGCAGCCCTTTGTCGCACCGGGCATTCCCGAGGGGCTGCAGCGCCGTCCGTTGAGCGAGTCGCCCAGCATGGGCGCCGTGGCGCAGATCACCTATGTGCCCGCGGGCTGGAGCCAGCCGATCGGATATGACGAGGTCGACAACGAAATCCTGGTGCTCGACGGCGATCTGTCCATCGGCGACGAAAAGCTGGGCAAATATTCCTACAGCTACGTCCCCGCGGGCGTGGTGCGCGGGCCGGTGCGGTCACGGCAGGGCGCGGTGCTGCTGCAATGGTTCAAGGGGGCGCCCAAATTCGTCGCCGCGACCAGGAGCAGGAAGGGCGCCCGCGAAAATGCCCGTGTTCGCGACTGGAATCATTTCTCGGCCGCCTGGTATATCGACAAGCCCTTTCCGGATTATCGCACCGGCGGAAACTTTCCCGGCGCGCTCCATAAGCTGCTGCGTCAGGATCCCGATTCCGGCGAGATGACATGGATGACCTTCGGCGCGAGCATCCCGGCGGCGCCCAGCGGAAAGCCGGGCAATTTCGGCGGGGGCTACGAAGTGCATCCCAGCTTCGAGGAATATTATTTCCTCGAAAAGACTCACGACACCGTCATCGGCGAGTGCCTCGAACAGGGCGAAACACCGGTCACCTATGGCAACGGCACCTATTGGTGGCGCCCCGGCGGCGTCGCGCATGGCGGTTCGCATGGCACGTCGCCCGGCACGCCCGGCTACACGGTATCGTTGGTGCGGACGGGGACGTCGCTCTGGGCCACCTATGTCACCGACTGCACCTATGAAACCGGGCTCGAATACACCCGAAAAGGCTGGAAAAAATACGATTACAATGTGCCGCGATACCGGCCGAAGCCGTAGCGCGGCGCCCATGACGCCCACCGTCTGACGACATCGAAACCAGGGGAGCTAACAATGCCGACAAGCAAAAGACTGCGAACGGGCCTGTCACTGTGCGGCGCGTTGCTGCTCGGGACCGGAGCACTGGCTCAGGACATCCGCATTCCCCAGTCGCGCGATCGATCGAGCGAATTTGTCGGCTTCGTCGCGCCGCGCAACCTGCACCTGCGCCCGCTGATTTTCGCGGGCCTGCCGCCGGTCGAATTCAAACAGCTGAGCTTCGATGAAAAGACCGGCGCGCGGACGCTGCTCGTCACGCTGCCGGCCGGCTGGAAACAGCCCTCCGGCTATCATGGCGCCGATCTGGAGATGTTCGTGGTCGAAGGCGGGATCAGCATCGGCGACAAGCCGATGGGCCGCTATGCCTATGCCTATTACCCGGCCGGCACCGCGCACAGCTTCGGCACCAAGGAAGGCGCGACCGTCCTGTTCTTCTGGAACGGAGCGCCGGATTACATCGCGAGCGCGACGTCGCGCCCCGGGGCCAAGCCGGGTGCGATCGACGGGCTTGCCTATCACGACGTGCCCACCGCCACGCCGAGCGTCCTGCCCAAGTTCCGCGACGAACCGATCATGAAGAATTCGCCGGTGCATGTGAAACTGCTCCGGTCCGATCCGGCTACCGGCGAGGTGACCTGGATCGCAACCTCGCCCGGCGGTTATCCGGTCATGAGCGGCGAAGGTGACCTGCCGCTTTGGGCGACCAGCAAGAGTTGGGAAGAGGGCTATATGCTCGCCGGCGACATGACGATCGCCGAATGCCTGCCCGAGGGGCAGGTGGCCGGGACCTATGCCCCGAACGGCTATTTCTTCCGCCCCGCCGGCATCGCGCATGGCGGCTTGAGCCAGTTTTCCGACAGCTATTCCGTGTGGCTCTACCGCAGGGGGCCCGGCTCATGGAAAACCTATGGCAATTCGTGCGCCGAGCCTTCGGCCCAGGCGAAGTGAGGGGGAGGATACCATGTCGCGCAAAACGCATCTGACCTTGGCTTTATCGGCCGGTCTCGCCGCCGTGGCGGCTCCCGCGCTCGCCCAGTCCTATGGCCCGCCAACGGTCAGCCAGGCGCCGCCCTTTCCGGTGCCCGACAAGGGCTATGAAGTCGAAGGGCGTCCGGGGCTGATGCACAACATCCCCAACATCGAGTTCGTGGATTGGAAACCCTTCGACGCGCCGGGCTTCTCCCCGGGCCTGTATCGTCGCCTGCTGAGCGAGTCGCCCAGCATGGATGCGGTGGCGCAGATCACCTATGTTCCCGCAGGCTGGAGCCTTCCCCCCGGCTATGACGAGGTCGATAACGAGATCGTCGTCCTCGATGGCGACCTGAGCATCGGCGACGAGAAGCTGACCAAATATTCCTACAGCTATATCCCGGCCGGCGTGTTTCGCGGCCAGGTCAAGTCGCGTCAGGGCGCGGTGCTGCTGCAATGGTTCAAGGGGCCGCCGAAGTTTGTCGCCGCGGCCAAGGGCAAGGTCGGCGCGCGCACCCACGCGCGTGTCCGCGACTGGAACCGTTACAAGGAGACCTGGTATATCGACGAGCCGTTCCCGGCCTATCGCACCGGCGGCAATTTCCCCGGCTATCTGCACAATCTGATGCGCAAGGATCCGGACACCGGCGAGATGACCTGGATGACCTTCGTGTCCAGCATTCCCGCCCCGCCGAGTTCGAAGCCCGGCAATTTCGGCGGCGGCGCCGAGGTGCACCCCAGTTTCGAGGAATATTACATCCCCGAGGGCACCCGCGTTGCCACCAGTGACGAACGCGGTCCCACCCGCGCCGTCTATGGCGGGGAATGCGTCGAGCAGGGCATTTCCACCTACAAACGCGGGACGCGTGGCTATTTCTGGCGCGCCGCCGGCGTGGCGCACGGCACCGTCGCCCAGGCGCCTCCGGGCGAACGGGACGGTGACGGGAACCTCAAAAAGGGCAATGGCGAACCCAGTTGGGGCTGGACGCTGGTGCGTACCGGCACGCGGCTCTGGGCGACCTATGTCACCGATTGCAGCTACAAGACCGGCATCGAATATATCAACGGCGAGTGGCGCCAATATGATTATGACGTGCCGCGATACGAGCCGCACGACTAGGCTCGCAAGGGCCGTCATCGCCTGCCGCGAAACTTCGGGTCGCTTCGGCGGCCCGTCTTCTTTTAGAGATAGGCCCAGGGACGCCGGTTGCGGTCGGCTTCCCGAAAGCGCGCGATCTCGGCGGCGCGGGTTAGGGTCATGTCGATCGCGTCGAGTCCGCCGATCAGCATCGCCTTGGCCTCCGCGTCGATCGCGAAGGCGATGTCCCGCCCCGATGCGCTCGTCAGCGTCTGCCGCGGCAGGTCGATCGTGATCGGCCCGTCGGCGTCGATCAGCATCGCGTCGATCTCCACCGGGACGATGCCGTTGCGTACGCAATTGCCGCGAAAGATCGGATTGAATGACGCCGCGACGATCGCCCGAAAGCCATATTCGGCGAGCGCCCAGACGGCATGTTCGCGGCTCGACCCGCAGCCGACATTGGCCCCGGCGAGCAGAATCTGCGCCCCGGCATAGCGTGGATCGTTTAGTATGAACGACGGGTCGGGCTCGCGCGATCCGATCGCGGTGTAGCGCCATCCGGCGAACAGCCCGTCGGCGAGTCCGGTCTTTCCGATCGACTTCATCTCGCGCGAGGGGATGATCGCGTCGGTATCGATATTATCGCGGATCAGCGGCGCGGCGATCGCGGTGAGGATGGTGAACGGGGTCATGCGCCGATCGGGCGCGGATCGGCGATACGGCCTGCAACGGCCGAAGCAGCGACGGTTTCGGGCGAGGCGAGATGGGTGCGCGTGCCGGGGCCCTGGCGGCTCTCGAAATTGCGGTTGGTCGAACTGATCACGCGCTCCTGCACCCCAAAGCTCTCGCCGCCCGCGAAGAAACACATCGAACAGCCCGACTCGCGCCATTCGAACCCCGCGTTGCGGAAGACGCGGTCGAGCCCCTCCGCCTCGGCCGCGGCCTTGACCATGGTCGATCCTGGCACGCAGATCGCTCTGACGCCATCGGCGACACGGCGGCCCTTCAGGATCGCTGCGGCGCGGCGCAGGTCGGACAGGCGACTGTTGGTGCAGGATCCGATAAACGCCGCATCGATCGCCAGCCCCTCGATCGCCTGGCCAGCCTTCAGCCCCATATAGGCGAGTGCGCGGTCATAAGCCTCGCGTGTGTCGCGCCCCGCGATCGCGTCGTGATCCGGCACCGGCCGACCCAGCGGCACCGCCTGTTGCGGGCTGGTGCCCCAGCTCACCATCGGAGCGACATCGGCGGCATCGACCGTCAGCTCTGCGTCGAACATCGCGCCCGCATCGGTGACAAGCCCGCGCCAATTCTCGACGGCGCGATCCCATTCCGCGCCCTCCGGGGCATAGGCGCGGCCCCTCAGATAGTCGAACGTCACCTCGTCGGGGGCGATAAAGGCACTGAATGCCGAGAATTCGGTTGCCATGTTGCACAAGGTCAGCCGCGCCTCGATATCGAGCGCGCGGACGGCTTCACCGGCATATTCGACGACATGACCCTTCGCGCCGGAGGAGCCGAACCGGTCGAGCAGGTGCAACGCCAGGTCCTTGGCAGTGACTCCCGCGCCCAGCCGGCCGGTGACGGTGACCCGCATCGTCTTCGGCTTGCCGACGCGCAGCGTGTTGGTCGCCAGCGCATGCTCTGCTTCGGTCGAACCGATCCCCCAGGCGAGCGCGCCGAGCGCGCCCTGGCTGCAGGTGTGGCTGTCGGGACACACCAGGGTGAGCCCGGGCAGGACGATCGCCAGTTCGGGCGAGATGACATGGACGATCCCCTGGCGGGGGTCGTCCAGATCGAACAGCGTCAGCCCCGCGGCGTGGGCGGCGGCGCGGGTTGCCGCGATGAACCGGGTGCCCGTGGGCATCATGGTGGTATCGGTGCGCCCCGGCCGCGTATCGACGACATGATCCATCGTCGCGAAGACCTGCGTCGGTGCCGCCACGGTACGCCCCGCCTCGGCCAGGCTGTTCAGCGCGACGCCGCCGGTGCGTTCGTGCAGCAGAATGCGATCGATCAGCAGCAGCCCGGTATCATCGCCGAGATCCGCCACCAGATGGTCAGCCCAGATCTTCTCGAAAGCGGTTCGCGGCGTCATCCGGCGACGGCGATGCGTGTCAGTTCGGCGATATCCTCTTCGCCAAATCCGATTTCGCGCAGAATGTCCGCGCCATTCTGATCGATCGCCGGGATGTCGTGGCGCAGTGCGGGGCGTTCGTCATCGAACGCGATCGGCAGCGCGGGAAGGCGCGTCGCCTCGCCCCCCGGGATAGTGACATCGACCAGCCCGTTGCTGGCGGTCAGGTGCGGGTCGTCGAACAGATCCTCGGGCCGCACGATCGCGGCGAAAGGCAGGCCGATCATTTCGAGCTTCGCGACCAGATCCGCCCGGGACATCGTTTCGAACAGCGCGCGCACCCGGGGCAGCAGCGTGTCGCGCGCCATCACCCGCTGATTGTTCGTCGCATAGGCTGGCTCGGCAGCGAGTGCGTCGAATCCGAACGCGCGGCAAAAGGCCTGCCACTGGCTGTCGCTGACCACGCCGACGAAGAGCTGTTCGTCGGCATTGGCGGTTTCGAACACATCGTAGATCGCCCACGCCGAAATCCGCACCGGCATCGGCGCGGCCGCCCTACCGGTGACCGCCTTTTGCGCCATATGCTGGCCGACGAGGAACGCGGTGGTCTCGTAGAGCGAGCATTTGACCTCGCCTCCCTGGCCGGTGCGGTGGCGGCGCTCGAGCGCGGCGAGGACGCCGATCACCCCGAACATGCCGCCGGTGATGTCGATTACCGACGATCCGGCGCGCAGCGGCCGGCCCGGTGGCCCCGTCATATAGGCGAGACCGCCCATCATCTGGGTGACCTCATCCAGTGCGGTCCGATTCTCATAGGGACCGGGGAGAAAGCCCTTGGCCGAGCAATAGATCAGCCGTTCGTTGATCGCGCGCAGCGCTTCATAGCCCAGGCCGAGCCGGTCGAGCGTACCGGGGCGAAAATTCTCGATCACGATATCAGCCTTCTCCGCCAGACGGCGCGCGGCATCGACCCCCTTGGCGCTTTTCAGATCAAGACAGATGCTCCGCTTGTTCCGGTTGAACATCGGGAAATAGCCCGCGCCCGACCCCAGCAGGCGCCGCGTCTGATCGCCGCCGATCGGCTCGACCTTGATCACGTCCGCACCCAGATCGGCGAGGATCACACCGACGGCCGGCCCCATGACCATGTGCGAGAATTCAACGATTCTGATGCCGGCAAGCGGCAGCTCCTGTTCGTCCATATATCTTCGAATCCCGCCTCGTCCTCAAATGCAAGCTTGGGATTTGATATAGATATATAACAAAAATGCCAAGAGGTTTTGCGTGGGTTGAACATGCCTCTGAGCACCATTGCGCCGCGAGTGCCCCCTCCTCACGACAGGCAGTTGCTGGGCTCATCGACGGATCGACTGAATGATCGATTAGAGGCACGAAGTTGCGTTCAGAGATGCCATAGCTATCACATCGAGCATCGAGGAGCAGTGAGCATTCTAGATGCCGCATGATGTGAATGTGCGATTGAGACAGGGAGATGATTGTTTCACTGCATCGACGCGCTGCAAGCGACGCCGCGGGGCGACAGGAGGCGCCAGACCTCGATTCCAAAGCTACACAACGGTGCCTACGTCCTTGCGAGACACGACTGGATAGCCGTTCTGAACCTAGAAGAGCCTAGGTGTTTGGTCCCGGCATTTGATGGTGTGGATTTAGCGTGAAGCGTTGGGGTTCACTTGTCCAGCATTTGCAGATGTATTCGTAAGGCGTGAGGCCGCGGAGCGTCTTGAGGCGGCGACCGTAGTTATATGCGTTGATGAAGTCGTGGAGGTGCGCAGTCAGTTGGGCATGGCTGTCGTAGTGGTAGCGTTTGACCGTAGCTTCCTTGATGGTGCGGTTCATCCTTTCGACTTGGCCATTGGTCCAGGGGTGCTTCACCTTGGTCAGGCGATGCTCGATGCCGTGCTCGTCGCAGACGCGGTCGAAGATATGATGGAAGGCGTATTTGTCGCGGACCTGGTGAACTGGATGCCGTTATCGGTAAGCACTGTGTGGATGGCGTAAGGGACCGATGCGATCAGGTTCCGCAGGAACTGGGCCGCGATCATCTTGCCAGCTTGCTCATGCAGTTCGACGAAGGCGAACTTGCTGGTCCGGTCGATCGCCACGAACAGGCGCAGCTTGCCTTCGGCCGTCTGCACCTCGGCGATGTCGATGTGGAAGTAGCCGATCGGGTAGGTCTTGAACTTGCGCATGGGTTCCTTGTCGCCGGTTACTTCCGGCAGGCGGCTGATGCCGTGCCGTCGCAAGCAGCGATGCAACGATGATCGCGTCAAGTGCGGGATTGTCGCCTGCAGCGCATAAAGGCAGTCATCCAGCGGTAGCAGCGTGTGCTTGCGAAAGGCGACGATGACCGCCTCTTCCTCGATGCTCAGCACCGTTGAATGCGCATCCTTCGGACCCGTAGAGAGGTCCTTGACGGCCGTGCGTCTCTTCCACTTGGCGACCGTCTTCTGGTTGATCCCATAGCGCTTCGCCAGAACCCTCAGGCTCTCTTGACTATGCTGTATCGCTCGACGGACCGCCTCCGTCGTGCGGGCGCTCCCGTGTAAAATCTGGCCCATAGTGCATCCTTCCATGCCTGCATGGATATCGCACCATCAAATGCCGGGACCAAACA
>NZ_BCUA01000018.1 GCF_001591045.1 Sphingopyxis granuli NBRC 100800
AAGCGGGTGAATCCCATGTCATCAAAGTCTGATGGGGCAGCGTAAAAGCTGAAACGAGTTCAGCATGACGAAGGAGTAGGTCAGCTTGGGGAAGGCCGATCTACACAAACCATAGCTGGAGATCGCTTCCCCCGGCTTTCGCCGGGATCGCAATGACGCAAGCAGGTCGATCCAGATCGTCGCGCCGGGAACCCAGGTCGACACCCGCGGCCTTCCCCATGATCCGCCAGTCAGCGCAGCTCCAGATGCTTGTGCGTCTGGAGCGAGAGCTGCCAGCGCGGATCGCGCATCACCAGCTCGATGCAGGCACGCACATTGCCGGCCGCAAGCGCGTCGTCGAGCGGCTGGATCAGCCGATGTGCGAAATCGAGGCCGGCCAGACGCTCGACGTCGCTGCCCGGCTGCGGCCAGACGAGTTTCAGTTCGTCGCCGCTCGTCTGGACCAGTTCGCTTCCCGCCTTCGGGCTGACGCAGATCCAGTCGATGGCGCGCGGAACCGGCAGCGTGCCGTTGGTCTCGATCGCGATGGTGAAACCTTCGCCGTGCAGCGCGTCGATCAGCGCCCGGTCGACCTGCAGCATCGGTTCCCCGCCGGTCAGCACGACATAGCGACGATCGCGCGCCTCGCCCCAGCTCCGCGCGATCGCCGTCGCCAGCGTCGCCGCGTCGGCATATTTGCCGCCGAGCGTCCCGTCGGTGCCGACGAAATCAGTATCGCAAAAGCGGCATACCGCTTTCGCCCGATCGACCTCGCGACCGGTCCACAGGTTGCATCCGGCAAAGCGGCAGAACACCGCGCGGCGCCCCGACCGCGCGCCTTCGCCCTGCAGGGTCAGGAAAATCTCCTTGACCGCATAGCTCATGCCGGGGGCTTCACCGCATAGCGCGTCGGATCGGTCAGCCCCGCCTCGGCAAATCCCTTGCTGCGCAGGCGACAGCTGTCGCACAGCCCGCAATGCAGGCCGTCGGGCGTCGGGTCATAGCAGGACCAGCTCATCCCCGCGTCGATGCCGAGCCGCGCCGCCTCGGCCGCGATATCGGCCTTCGACATATATTGCAGCGGCGCATGGATGCGAAAGGCGACGCCCTGGTCGCCGTCGCGCGTCGCGAGGCGCGCGAGCGCCTCGAAACCGGCGATGAACTCGGGGCGGCAGTCGGGATAACCCGAATAGTCGAGCGCGTTGACGCCGATCACGATATCCGCCGCCCGGCGCGCTTCGGCAAGGCCCAGGGTCAGCGACAGGAAGATCAGGTTGCGCGCCGGGACATAGGTCACGGGAATATCCTCTCCCACCCCGTCCTTCGGCACCGCGATGTCGGCGGTCAGCGCCGACCCGCCGAAGCGCCGCAGGTCGAGCGGCAGCACGATATGCTCGTCCGCGCCGACCGCGGCGGCGATCCGCGCCGCCGATTCGAGTTCGACGCGGTGGCGCTGGTTATAATCGATGGTGAGCGCGACGATCCGCGCCCCGGCCTCGCGCGCGAGGCCCGCGCAGACCATCGAATCGAGGCCGCCCGACAAAAGGACGACCAAAGGCTTTCCGGCAAGGTCCTGCATGCGCCGCCCGTTACGCTCGCGGCGGCGCCCGCGCAAGGCCCGCGCCGACAAAGGAAACGGGCCGCGCAGCCTTTGCCGCACGGCCCAGTTTGGCATGAAAGCCTTTAGGAAGAAGAACCACACATCGGCTCTGCCCCCCTTGTGGAGGAAGAAGGTTAAGGCCCGCTTAACGCGGTTCAGCAACCGCCGGTACGGCGCCCCTCGATCGCCTGCGAGAAGGGGCGTCCTTCGGCGATTCCCTGCGTGTCGATCTGGACGAGGCGGTTGGTCTCGGCGCGAATGGTGGTGCGGCCGTGCCCGGCGCCGGGGCAGGTATAATGGACCGTCACCGAATTGGGCGTGTCCTCGATGACATAGCGCGAGCAACCCGAGCGCGGGTGATAGACCTGGATCATCCGCCGCGCATCGCCGAGGCACAGCGTCTGCATCACCTTGTCGCTGCCGCGCTCGCGAAGCTGCCAGCTTCCCTTTTCGAGCCGGTCGAGCATCGCCAGCGACGGCGCCTGCGCGGGCATCGCGGTCGCACCCGCCGCCACCGCCGCAATCGTCGAAATCCATCGCATGAAGGGAGAGAAGATCGCCATTTCCACCTTGTCCACAGGCTGCCCGCACCCGGGCAAAACGCGACCCTGTGGACAGTCCGTTAGCAAGACGAGGGCGCGGTTTCAACCGCTTGGCGCTGAATAGCGTCGTTTCGTCGCCCCGTTTCGGGACCGCGGCGGCTCAATCGCGCGCCGCGATGTCGTCGAGCGCGATCGGGAAGATGCGCGAGCAGAAGGCGCAATCGACCGGGATCACGCCCCCTTCGTCGGCCATCTCGCGCCGCTCGGCTTCGGGAAACTGCGCCAGCACCCCGGAAAAATGCTCGATGCTGCACCGGCACCCGCGCGACACCATCGTGCCCGGTTCCACCCGCACCTCATCCTCGTGATAGAGGCGCCATGCCAGCGTTTCGAGCGAGGTCGCGGGGTCGGTCAGCTCCTCGTCTCTCAGCGTCGCCGCGATGGTGCGGGCATGCTCCCATTCGGGATGCTCGCGCCGCAGGTGCAGCCGGTCGCGCCCCGCCTCGCCCTCGGGCAGATGCTGGAGCAGCAGCCCGCCCGCGACGCATCCCGCCTCGGGATCGCGCCGGGCCGCGAGGCGGATCAGGCTCGGGATCTGTTCGGACTGCTCGAAATAATGCTCCGCGGCCTCCCCGATCGATGCGCCTTCGAGCGGAACGATGCCCTGATAGCGCTCCCCGGTCAGCGCATGGTCGAAGGTGATCGCGAGGAAGCCTTCGCCGAACAGCGCGAACAGGCTCGGATCCGGGCCGATTCCCGCCAGCCGCTCGGCATCGAACTTCATATATCCGCGCAGTTCGCCGCCACGATAATCGCAAACCAGCAGCTCAACCGGCCCCCCCCCCGTCTGCGCCTGCAAGGTGAGCTGGCTTCGCTCGTCCTTGAGCGTCGAGCCAAGCAGCACCGTCAGCACCAGCGCCTCGGCCAGCAGCCTTTCGGCCACCGGCGGATAGTCGTGCGCCGCCATGATCCGGTTGAGCGCCGGGCCGAGCCGCACCAGCCGCCCGCGCACATGGCGGTCGGCGATGGTGAAGACCAGCGGCTGGTCGAACCAGCTTTCCGGCGCCTCGCTCATAGGTGGCCGAGCGCCCACAGCAGGACCGATTTCTGGGCGTGAACGCGGTTTTCCGCCTCGTCCCACACGCGCGATTGCGGGCCGTCGATCACGGCGTCGACGACTTCCTCGCCGCGATGCGCGGGCAGGCAATGCAGGAACAGCGCATCCGCCTTCGCTTCCCCCATCAGCCGCTCGTCGACCTGGAAGGGCGCCATCGCGGCGAGCTTGTTATGCGCATGCGCCTGCCCCATCGAAACCCAGGTGTCGGTGACGACGACATCGGCACCCGCCGCCGCCTCGCGCGCGTCGCAAAAGAGGTCGATACGGACGCCGCACGCTCGCGCCGCCTCGACGAAGCCGGGATCGGGCTCATAACCTTGCGGGCAGCCGGCGCGGATATGGAAACCGAACAGCCCCGCCGCCTCGATCAGTGACGACAGGACATTGTTGCCGTCGCCCAGCCATGCGAGTTCGAGCCCCGGCAGGGCCTTGCCATGTTCGACGAGCGTCAGCAGGTCGGCCACGATCTGGCAGGGATGCGACAGGTCGGTCAGCCCGTTGATCACCGGCACCGATGCATGCGCCGCCATGTCCTCGACCTTGGCATGATCGTCGGTGCGGATCATGATCGCATCGGCATAGCGCGACAGCACCCGCGCGGTATCGGCGATCGTCTCGCCGCGCCCGAGCTGCATCGACCCCGCGTCCATGACCATCGCCGAACCGCCGAGCTGGCGGATCGCGATGTCGAAGGAGGCGCGGGTGCGGGTCGAGTTCTTTTCGAAGATCATGGCGAGCACATGGCCGGCGAGCGGTGCATCGGCGTCGGGCTTGCCCTTGGGCCAGCCGGCGCGCGCCGCCTTGCGGTCGATCGCATCAGCCAGCATCGCCGCGATTGCGTCGCCACCGGCGTCGGACAGGTTCAGGAAATGCCGCATCAGCTTTCCGGCGGCGTATAGCTCGCCGCCCCCGCCGACAGTTTCTCGATGAATTCGTCGATATGATGCTGTTCGATGTTGAGCGGCGGCAGGACGCGCACGACATTGTCGCCCGCCGCCACGGTCAGCAGCCCGTGGTTGTCGCGCAGGTGCGCGACGAAGGCCCGGCTTTCCACCTTGAGCTTGACCCCGAGCATCAGCCCCATGCCGCGGACGCTTTCGAACAGGTCGTCGTGGTTCGGGATCATCTGTTCGAGCGCGCCGCGCAGGCGCTCGCCGGTCGCCCTGACCTGATCGAGGAATCCCTCCTCGAGGATCACGTCGAACACGGCCTGTCCCGCCGCCATCGCCAGCGGGTTGCCGCCATAGGTCGAACCGTGCGTGCCGAACGTCATGCCGCGCGCCGCCTTTTCGGTCGCCAGGCAGGCCCCCATCGGGAAACCGCCGCCGATCCCCTTGGCGCTCGCCAATATGTCGGGCGCGACGTCATATTGCTCATAGGCATAGAGGGTGCCGGTGCGCGCGACGCCGCACTGGACCTCGTCGAAGATCAGCATCAGGTCGCGTTCGTTGCAGATGTCGCGCAGCCCCTGCAGGAAGGGTTGTGACGCGGGGCGGATACCGCCCTCGCCCTGCACCGGCTCGACCAGGAACCCCGCCGTATTGTCGTCGACGAGGTCGAGCGCGGCGTTGAGGTCGTCGAACGGCGCATAGGCGAAACCCGGAAGCAGCGGATCGAAGCCCTTGCGCAGTTTTTCCTGGTTCGTTGCGGAGATCGTGGCCAGCGTTCGTCCGTGGAAGGCATTGTTGAAGGTGATCAGGACATGCTTTTCGGCGTTGCCCGCGCTCGAATGATAGGCGCGCGCGGTCTTGATCGCGCATTCGACCGCCTCGGCGCCCGAATTGGTGAAGAAGACCGTGTCGGCGAACGTATTGTCGACAAGGCGCTGCGCAAAGGCCTCGCCCTGCGGGCTGCCGTAAAGGTTCGACACATGCATCAGCGTCGCCGCCTGATCCTGGATCGCCTTGGTCAGGTGCGGGTGCCCGTGGCCGAGCAGGTTGACCGCGATGCCGCTGGCGAAATCCAGATAGCGCTCGCCTCGCTCGCCGATCAGATAGGCGCCTTCGCCGCGCACCGGACGCACACCGCACCGGGGGTAAACGGGCATCAGCGGCGTGATCGACATGGCACAGCACCTTTCCAGACAGATAAAAGGAAAAAGGCGACCGCATCCGGGCCGCCCTTGGTCGGGCGGCTCCTATACCGCCGCGGCGGGAGGCGCGTCAACACGGCGGGCTAAAGGCTCTTCGCCGCCTCCATCGCCAGCGCCAGCGAGCGCTTGCGCGCGTCATGGTCGTACATCGAGGATGCGACGATGACCTCGTCGGCACCGGTGCGCGCCACGAACGCCTTCAGCCCCGCCGCGACATCCTCGACCGTCCCGACCGCCGAGCATTGCAGCACATGGTCGAGGATCGCGCGCGCATTCGGCGGCAGGCTGTCCGTGTACCCCGCGCGCGGCGGCGGCATCCGGCCCGGATTGCCGGTGCGCAGCGCCACGAACGCCTGCTGCTGCGACGACGCGAGATATTCCGCCTCCTCGCGCGTGTCGGCCGCGAAGACGTTGAACGCCGCCATGGCATAGGGTTCGGAAAGCTGCGCCGACGGCTTGAACTGACGGCGATAGAGCGCCAGGGCCTCGTCGAGCGCGTCGGGCGCGAAATGGCTGGCAAAGGCATAGGGCAGGCCCAGCATCGCCGCGAGCTGCGCGCCGAACAGGCTCGACCCCAATATCCACAGCGGAATGTTCGTCCCCTCCCCCGGCACCGCGCGGATACCGAGCCGCTCGTCGCCGGCCAGGAAGGCCTGCAACTCGACGACGTCCTGCGGGAACTGACGCTCGTCGCTCGCAAGGTTGCGACGCAGCGCCTGCGCGACGCGCTGGTCCGACCCCGGCGCACGGCCAAGCCCCAGGTCGACACGGCCGGGAAACAGCGCTTCGAGCGTCCCGAACTGCTCGGCGATCACCATCGGCGCATGGTTCGGCAGCATGATGCCGCCCGCGCCGATGCGGATCGTCCGCGTCGCATGACCGACGTGCGCCAGAACGACCGAGGTCGCGGCGCTCGCAATCCCCGCCATGCCGTGATGTTCCGCGACCCAATAGCGCGAATAGCCGAGTTCTTCCGCATGGCCGGCCAGATCGGCGGCGTTGGCGAGCGATTGCGCGACCGTCCCATTGTCGGTGACGGGGACGAGGTCGAGGAAGGCGAGTTTCAGCATCGGCCCTAATTGGGTGCCCGCCCCTCCGATTGCAACGTTGCGTTTCGCAACCTACAGCGTCGTCCGTCATATCCGAATTATCTTTCCCGTTCGTGTCGAGCGAAGTCGAGACACCCAACGACAGAGCGCAAGGTCGATAGGTGTCTCGACTTCGCTCGACACGAACGGAAGAGGGGTGGCACCAAATTAATGTCCGACGTTCCAAGTCGCCTCGGCCCCGAACAATAATGGAGACTCCAGCCCATGAAGACCCGCCGCCTCGGCCAGAGCGCCATCCACGTCACCGACATCTGCATGGGCACGATGACCTTCGGCAGCCAGGCCGACGAAGCGACAGCGTTCCGGGTGCTCGACCGCTGCTTCGAGGCGGGCATCAATTTCTTCGACACGGCAGAGGGATATCCGGTGCCGCCCGACATCAAATGGGTCGGCCGCACCGAGGAGATCGTCGGCCGCTGGATGAAAACGAAGCCGCGCGACGCGATCATTCTCGCGACCAAGGTGTCCGGGCCGAGCCACGTCTGGTTCAAATCGCCGTGCCGCGGCGGCACCACCGCGCTTGACCGTCACCATATCCGCGCGGCGATCGAGGGCAGCCTGACGCGGCTCCAGACCGACTATGTCGACCTCTACCAGACGCACTGGCCCGACCATGACGCGCCCTATGACGAGATGATGGACGCGCTCGACGAACTGGTGCGCGCGGGCAAGGTGCGCATCCTCGGCTGTTCGAACGAGACGAGTTGGGGCCTGATGAAGGCGCTCGCGGCGTCCGAGCGGCTGGGCGGCGCGCGCTATCATACGATCCAGAACAATTTCAGCCTCAACAACCGCCGCTTCGAGGACGAGCTCGCGCAGGTCTGCCGACAGGAAGGCGTCAGCCTGATCCCCTATTCGCCGCTCGCCGGCGGCGTGCTGTCGGGGAAATATCAGGACGGTGCACGGCCGGAGGGCGCGCGCTTCTCGCGCTATCTGGCGATGGAGGGCCGGCAGGCCGCGATGGGGCGGCGTTTCGTGAACGACCGGAGTCTCGCCGCGACCGAACGCTACCTCGCCATCGCCGAAGAGGCGGGGCTGCATCCGGTGACGATGGCGACCGCCTGGTCGAAGCAGCATGATTTCGTCGCCTCGACGATCGTAGGCGTGAGCGCTTATGACCAGGTCGACCCGATCCTCGATGCGATCGACCTTGTGCTGGGTGACGATGTGATGAAGGCGCTGAACAAGGTCGGCAAGGACATCCTATACCCGATGGGGTAACCTCGTCATTGCGAGGAGCCGAAGGCGACGCGGCAATCCAGAGCTGGCGTAAACCCGCCCTGGATTGCTTCCCCCGGATCAGGTCCGGGGTCGCAATGCCGTGATCAAAAACTATAGCGCGGCCTTGAACAGTTCGAGCATCCGTCCCCACGCCTTCTCCGCCGCCGCTTCGTCATAGGCGCGGCCGTCGGGCGGGCACCAGCCGTGCATCGCGCCCTTGTAGACCTCGACTTCGTGCCACTCGGGACGCGGGTCGAGCGCCGCTTTCAGCCGGACCTTTTCCTGCGGGTCCTTCTGGTCGTCATTGTCGGCGATCGCGAACAGGAAGCCGGCCTGCGTTTCGGGAATCAGCAGATGCGGGCTGTCGGGCTTGTCGGTCGCGACCGAGGCGCCGTGGAAGCTGGCTGCTGCCTTGACGCGCCCCGGGTTCAGCGCCGCGGTGTAGATGACCATCGGCCCACCCATGCAATAGCCCGCGGTGCCGATGCCCCGCCCCGTATCGACCTCGGCCTGCGCATCGAGAAAGGCGAGATGCGCCTTCGCATCCGTTTGCACCGTCGCACGATCGAACCGTCTCAGATAGCCGAACAGCGCGTCGCGCACGCCGGGGTCGTCGAAATCATGGCCGGGATAGACGACCGGCGCCTTGGCCCAGCGATAGAAGGGATTCACGCACAGCACCGCATAGCCTTCGCCCGCCAATCGGTCGGCCATCTGGCGAAAAGCCGGGCGCAGGCCGCGAATGTCGGGCCAGATCAGCACGCCCGGATGCCGGCCCTCTCCGGGCGCGGTAAAATAGGCATCGGCGGTGCCGTCGTCGGTCGCAATCGTCACGTCGCGCCCCTTCACGGACCCCGCGGCACAGGCGGCCGCCGGCAGCATCGAGGCCACCGCTCCCGCCCCGATCAGGGCGCCGAACGCGCGCCGCCGGACGGGAAGCCCGGCGCGGTCGAGATCGGCTTCGGTGAATTCGTCGCACATGGCTCTCTCCTCTTCCCTCTCTCTTCCCCGGCGCCGATACGCGCCGGAGCGCCAAAGGCTGCGGCCGCGTAAAGCGATTCTCCGAAAGGCGCGAAAAACTGCGCAACTTCGCTCTGAAATCGCATGGCGGAGGCCAATGGTTACACGGGCAGCTAAGCACGGCCACGGATAATAGGAAAGGGTTGGTGCGAATACCCTCCCCCCGAAGGGAGCAGGCATCAGGCGTGCAACAGCACCTCGTCATAGCCATGCGCGACATGATGCACGCCCACGCCGCGCAGCACGTCCCCGTGCGCCGCGCGGTCGAGGATATGGCCGCCGCCGCAGAAGCCGATCACCGTCATCCCCGCCGCGAGCGCCGCCCGCGCACCGGTCGGCGAATCCTCGATTGCGAGGCAGGCCGCGGGATCTATGCCCAGCCCGTTCGCGGCGGCGAGATAGATGTCGGGATGCGGCTTGCCGCGGGCCCAGCCGTCGGCGCTGTAGACGTGGTGTCCGAAATGGCGCGCGAGTCCGAAGCGATCGAGCGACGCGGCGATATAGGCGGGGCTGCTCGACGAAGCGATAGCGCGCGGCAGGCGGCCCAGCGATTCGAGGAATTCGGGCGCCCCCGGCACCGGCGCGAAACCTTCGGCAAAGCGCTTCTGCGCCCGCTCGCGATGCCTCTCGCGGAAATCGTGCGGCAACGGCCGCCCGAGCCGCACGACGATCCGCCGCTCGGTCTCCTGCCAATTATGCCCGCAATAATCGCGCAGGCATTCTTCATAGGTCGTTGGCAGCCCGATGGCGGTCAGGCTTTCGGCAAGCGTCCGGTTCGCGCGCACCTCGCTGTCGGCGATGACGCCGTCGAAATCGAAGATGATGGCGCTATACACGGCGGCGTCCGAAGCTCTCCAAGGCCAATGGTGGGGAAGCGGGGCGACGGCGTGCGCCGCGATAATATTCGATCGCGGCCCAAGCCTCGTCGAACCCGCGATCCAGCCCGGTCAGATTAACGGTGATGTCACCGCCGGTGAGCATTCGGTTCGCTCCCGCCATCTTTCCGGTGAATTTGGTCGACGGGTATTGATCGGGCCGGACGAGGCTGAGAACGATGAACCTCTGACGCCGGAACTGCCAGACGGAAATCTCGACCATCTCCTCCCACGGAATCGTCTGTTCGGACCATTGGCGATAATAGAGGCCACTGGACGAAATTCTGATCTGGTCGCGATTGTCGAACAACCGCGTGAATATCAGAATTGAGCAGGCACCGAAAAACAGGACCGACAGCCAGCCGATCCATTCCACGCCCGGCTTGAGCGGTTGCCTCGCGATCCCCGCCAGCCAGATGCCGAGGACGACAAACGCGACGCCCCCCAAGAGCAGCAGCAGGAGCCGCCATCGCGAATTGCGGGCGACGAAAACTCCCGTCACTCCACCGTGACCGATTTCGCCAGGTTACGCGGCTGGTCCACGTCCGTCCCCTTGGCGACCGCGACGTGATAGGCCAGCAATTGCACCGGCACCGCGTAGACGAGCGGTGCGATCAGCGGGTGGACCTTGGGCATCTCGATCGTCGCCATGCAGCCCTCGCCCGCTTCGGCCAGGCCTTCGGCGTCACTGATCAGCACGACCTTGCCGCCGCGCGCCATCACCTCCTGCATGTTGCTGACGGTCTTTTCGAACAGCGGGCCGGAGGGAGCGAGGACGATCACCGGCACCGCTTCGTCGATGAGCGCGATGGGCCCGTGCTTCATCTCGCCCGAGGCATAGCCTTCGGCGTGAATATAGCTGATTTCCTTGAGCTTGAGCGCGCCCTCGAGCGCGAGCGGATAGTCCGGGCCGCGGCCGAGGTAGAGCACGTCGCGCGCCGGCGCGACGAGCGGCGCCATCTCCGCGATCTCCTCGTCGTGGGCGAGCGCGGCGTTGAGCGCGGCGGGCGCCTCGATCAGATGCCGGACGATCTCGCGTTCCTGCGCAGCGTCGAGCTTCCCCTTGCGCAGCGCGAGATGCGCCGCGAGCGCGGCAAGCACCGCGAGCTGGCAGGTGAAGGCCTTGGTCGAGGCGACCCCGATCTCCGGCCCCGCATGGGTCGGGAGGAGCAGATCGGCCTCGCGCGCCATGCTGCTGGTCGGGACGTTGACGACGACCGCGATCGTCTGCCCCTGCGCCTTGCAATGGCGCAGCGCCGCGAGCGTGTCGGCGGTCTCGCCCGACTGCGAGATGAAGAGCGCGAGGCCGCCGGGCTGGAGCACCGGGTCGCGATAGCGAAACTCCGACGCGACATCGATGTCGACGGGCACGCGCGCGAACTGCTCGAACCAGTATTTGGCGACCATGCCGGCGTAGAAGCTGGTGCCGCAGGCGACGATGGTGATGCGGTCGATCCGCGACAGGTCGAAATCCATCTGCGGCAGCGCCACCGTCTGTTCGAGCGGGCGGATATAGGAAGCGAGCGTCTGCGCGACGACGGTCGGCTGCTCGAAAATCTCCTTTTGCATGAAGTGGCGGTAGTTGCCCTTCTCGATCGCCGTCGCGGTGACGCCCGATGTGGTGATGTCGCGCTCGACGGGGTTGTTGTCGCGGTCGAAAATCCGCGCGCCGTCGCGCGTGATGACGACCCAGTCGCCTTCCTCCAGATAGGCGATCTTCTGCGTGAGCGGCGCCAGCGCCAGCGCGTCGGAACCGAGATAGGTCTCGCCGTCGCCATAGCCGACGACAAGCGGCGAGCCGAGCCGCGCGCCGATCAGCAGGTCGGGATGGTTGCGGAATGCGATGGCGAGCGCGAAGGCGCCGCGCAGTTCGGGCAGCACCGTCTTCACCGCCTCTTCGGGCGATTGCCCCGCCTCGATCCGCTCGGAGACCAGATGCGCGACGACCTCGGTATCGGTATCGCTCTCGAAGCGGCGCCCGCGCGCGGTCAGCGCCTCGCGCAGCGGCCGGAAATTCTCTATGATGCCGTTGTGGACGAGCGCCACCTCACCCGTCGCGTGCGGGTGGGCGTTGTTCGTCGTCGGCGCGCCGTGCGTCGCCCAGCGCGTGTGGGCGATGCCGACGGTCCCCGGCGCCGGATGCGCGGCCAGTTCCTTGACGAGTCCGCCCAGCTTGCCTTCGGCCCGGCGGCGGATCAGTTCGCCGCCCTCGACCGTGCAGACGCCCGCCGAGTCATAACCGCGATATTCCATCCGCCTGAGTCCGTCGACAAGGCGGTCCGCCACGGGGGCCTTGCCGACAATTCCAATGATTCCGCACATGGGCGACCGTCTTTCTATAGGGTGTAGGGGACACGGATGCCCGGCATCGCCGCCGGAAAATCCTTTATGTTTCGCGTGACCAGAACACGACCGCGGGTAAGCGCGGTCGCCAGTATGATCGCATCCATGGCTTTGAGCCGAAACCGCTCACGCCGCAGCGCAGCGGCGCGCTCCCCGATTTCGGCGTCGATTTCATCAACCCCGAAACCGGACAGCAGGATTTCCGCGCGCCGCAGACCGTCGCCCTCGCCTTTGGACATGACCTCGATCCACACCGCCCGGCTGATCCAGACCCGCCCCCTTTGCGCGGCGCGTTCCAACTCGGCGCGCGCCTGGGGAAACCCGCGCAGCAAGTCGATGACGATATTGCTGTCGAAAGCAAAGCCGCTCACTTCTTCGCGCGCTTCTTCGATTTCGCTTTGGTGCCCGGCCGGGTCTGCATCGCCTTTGCCGGATCGGGGTAAGTTTCGCCGGGCTTTATTCCCTGTTCGGCCAGCCAGGCTGTGTGAATTTCATATTCGCGATCGTCCTGCTCGTCGAACAGATCAGGAAATTCCGCCCGCACTTCCGGATAATCCGGGTCCCAAGGTCGTGTCGATCCGGCGCGCTCTCGCCGCTGCCACTCAACGGCGTCGCCGATGTCGGTCCGATTCTTCCACGCCCCGAAGCCGGCCTCGATCCAGTCCAGCGGCGTTTGCGGGCGATAAGCCGCCACCGCTTCGCGCAGGATCGCCGCGCGGGACTTCCCCTGCTCGACAGCAAGCTGGTCGAGCCATTTGATATCCTCATCAGGCAAATCGGCGAGTATGCGAGTCATGATATACTGATATCATATCATGATATCATGTCAACCCTGCGCTCCACTGCCCATGGTCCGGTCGACGAAAATCATCGCGAACTGCACGGGGTCGGCCGCCTCGCCGTTCCCCGCCTCGAAGCGCGCCTTGCCGTCGGTCCATATCTTGCGGATCTGCGCCGGAAGCTCGGGGGTGAAGTTCATCTGCTTCGCGACGATCTCCGGCCAGCGGCCGGTGGTATTGAAGCTTTGGTGAAGCTGAGGCTCCATCGCGGTGCAATAGGCTTCGGTCGCCTGGTCGAGGTGGCCGATCGCCTTCAGCACCCAGGCGTCGACGAAGCGCAGGAAGGGCTTGTTCTCGTACCGGTCGCTCATGATTTCTGCTCCGCCGCCTTCTTCTTGCGCATCGCGTCGTGGAAGCGGTCGGCCCAGCCGGGCTTGACCGACTGTTCGGCGCGCACCAGCCGCAGTTCGCCGTCACCGACGTCACGCGTCACCGTGCTGCCCGCGCCGACAATCGCATCGGCGCCGATCCGCACCGGCGCGACCAGCGCGCTGTTCGATCCAATAAAGGCGCGCTCGCCGATCTCGGTACGATATTTGAAATAGCCGTCATAGTTGCAGGTGATCGTGCCCGCGCCGATATTGGCCCCCGCGCCGACCGTCGCATCGCCCAGATAGGTCAGATGATTCGCCTTGGCGCCCTTGCCCAGATGCGTCTTCTTGGTCTCGACGAAATTGCCGATCTTCGCCTTTTCGTCGAGCACGGTTCCGGGGCGCAGCCGTGCGAACGGCCCGACCTCGCAGCCCGCGCCGATCTCCGCGCCCTCGATATGGCTGAAGCCGCGGATCGTCGCGCCGTCGGCGATCCGCACGCCGGGGCCGAAGAAGACATTGGGCTCGACCGTCACGTCGCGACCGATTTCGGTATCCCACGAGAACCAGACGGTGTCGGGCGCCTTGAGCGACACGCCCGCCGCCATCGCCTCCTCGCGTTTGAACGCCTGCCACTGCGCCTCGGCGGCGGCAAGTTCGGCGCGGCTGTTGATGCCGGCGACTTCGTCGGCGCCGGTCTCGATCGCGACGACACGCCCCCCTTCGGCGATCGCGCCCGTCGCCACGTCGGGCAGATAATATTCGCCCTGCGCATTGTCGTTTCCGACGGCGTCAAGGAGGCGCCACATATCGGGCGCGCGGGCAACGATGACCCCCGAATTGCACAGATCGACCGCGCGCTCCTCGACGGTGGCGTCCTTATACTCGACCATCTTGCGGACCGTCCCGTCGGCATCGGCGATGATGCGTCCATAGGCCGCGGCGTCGGCCGGCCGGAACCCGAGCACCGCGACCCGCGCGCCCGCGTCGAGCGCCGCACATAGCCGCAGCACGGTATCGGCGGCCAGCATCGGACAATCGCCGAAACAGACGAGAATCATGCCGCCGAACCCGGAAAGCGCCTCACGCGCCTGAAGCGCCGCGTGCGCGGTCCCCAATTGGGGATCCTGAACGACCGTCACCGCACCGGTGCCGGCCAGCGCGGATTCGACCTGTTCGCGCTTGTCGCCGACGACGACCACGGTCGCCGCCGGGGCCAGCGCGGCAAAGCTGTCCATCAGGTGAAGCAGCATCGGCCGCCCCGCGATCGGGTGGAGCACCTTGTGCAGGTCGGACTTCATGCGGGTGCCCTTGCCGGCGGCAAGGATGACGGCGGCGACGGGCGGAAGGGAGGCGTTGCTCATGCGCCCCGCCATGCCAGCAAATCATTGCGGTTTCCAGACCATCGCGCCATGGCGGGGCGCATGAGCGACTTTCCCTTTCGCATCGTCGGCTTCGATCTCGACGGCACGTTGATCGACACGCTGGCCGACCTGACCGCCGCGCTCAACCACGCGCTGGGCGTCGCGGGGCGGCCGCCGCAGGATGTCGCGGCGGTGCGGCCGATGGTCGGGCTGGGCGCGGCGCATATGCTCGAACAGGGACTCGCGGCGACCGGCGGCGTTCCCGCCGATGCCTCACCGCGCCTCTATGACGAATTGATCGCCTATTACCGGGCGCACATCGCGGTCCACAGCCGTCCCTTCCCCGGCCTGCTCGCGGCGCTCGACCGCCTCGACGCGCTCGGCGTCCGGACCGCGGTGATGACCAACAAGGCCGAAGACCTCGCACGCCAGCTGCTCGGGGACCTGGGGCTCGCCGATCGCATGGCGACGATCATCGGCGGCGACACGCTGGGGCCCGGAAAGCGCAAGCCGTCGCCCGAACCGATCCGCGCGATGATCGAAGCATGCGGCGGCGGACGCACCGCCTTTGTCGGCGACAGCATCTTCGACGTCATGGCGGCGCACGGCGCGGGCGCGACCAGCGTCGCGGTCAGCTTCGGCTTCCTGCACCAGCCGGTCGAGGAACTGGGCGCCGATCATGTGATCGACGACTATGCCGAACTGGTGCCGCTGCTCGCCGGCATCCGATGAACAGGGACAGGCCCTATTGATTGCGGCGCCACTTGGTCCACAGGTGCCGCGCGAGCAGGACCGGCGGCATACGCATCCAGTGCGAGCGGATATAGAAGGCCTGCTGCAACAGAAAGTCGGTGGGGCGTCCCCAATCGTCGCGCGCGAGCAGGCGGCGCACATAGAGGCGGTCCGCCGCGCGCGGCTGGCTCCACCCGGCCGGAAGCGTCGCGCCGTAAAGCGCCTGCGCCAGCCGCGCCGCGCGGGCGACCTCGGGCCCCAGTTCGTGCTTGTCCGCGCGCGCCGCGAGCCGGTCCCAGAAATCCGGATCGGCGGCCGCGAAATCGCGCGTCAGGCAGTGGAAATCCCACAGGTTGCGCAGACCGCCCTGCAGGTCGCCGTCGGCCAGCAAGTGCGCGGCGCAGTGACACACCATGTCGACCGGACACAGCACCGTGAAACCGTCCGCCGTGGCGACCGCCTCGCTGACCAGCACCAGCGGATCGGGCGTCCGGCGGTGCGTGCGCGGCAGGATGGTGTGGTGGACGTCGATCATGCGGTCGCGGCTGCGATGGATCATCGGCGGCAGTTCGTGCATATGCTCGCGATAATAGGCATCGTCATAGGGGTCCGACTTCACCCATTCCCACCCCGATTCGAGCAGTTCATTCTCGACCCGCCCGACCTCGTGCCACGGGATCAATATGTCGAGATCGCCGATCTGCCGCCCCTCGCTGCACGACAGCCCCGCCGCCGCATAGGCGGTGCCCTTGAGCAGCACGAATTCGAGCCGTTCGGACGTCAGCGCCCGGCGCGCCATTTCGGCTTCCCACAATGCCTGGGCCTGCGCGACCGCGACGGCCGCGCGCTGGTCGGCAAAGAGCGCGGCGACCGGCGGCGGCAGCGGCGCCTCGGCGAGCCGGCAGGCCAGCGTGCCCAGCAAGGCCTCTGCCCGCGCCACCGAGATCACCCCGTCCCACGCGCGCGGCGCCAACGCCGCCGGGTCCTGCCGCCCGGCAAGCAGCGCGACAAGATCGCGCACCGCGCTCACCGCGCCGCCTCCGCCCACAGCCGGTCGACGAGCGCCATGCCGGTGGCGCTGTCGGGATAGGAGACGGCAAAGGCCGGCGTCTCGCGCACCAGCCGCAGCAGCGCGGCAAAACCGGTTTCGCCGAGCGCGACATAGTTGGTCGAGGCTTCGGTCAGGCGCACGAAGGCCTCCCCCTCGCCCATCGGCTCGACCGCCGCCTCGCCGCCGAAACGCGGGAAGAGGAGCAGCGCCGGGCGCACCGGATCGTGCATCGCCGCGACGGCGTCGGCGCGCGGGATCAGGTGACGAATGTCGCCCTTCGGCGTGCCCGCGAGCAACGGGCCGAGCCGCGCGGGATCGACCCGAGCCGCCACCTCGGCGATCGCCGCGTTCTTCAGGCTGACGGCGCGTGGGAACGCCAGCGCGTCGCCGCTCGCGGGATCGACCAGCGTGAACTCGTCGCCCATCAGCCGCCAGCCGTCCTCGCCGAGCAGCGCCGCGAGCGTCGATTTGCCCGAGCCTGATTCGCCCGACAGGATCGCCGCGCGCCCGTCCTTCGCCACCGCGCTCGCATGGAGCAGCAGGTGGCGGCGCCAGCCGAGCGCGACCTGCAGGTTCATCCCCATCTCCGCCGCGAGCAGCCCCATCGACAAGGGCAGCGGCAACGCATCGGGAACGGTGAAGTCGCCGCCGATCTGCACCGATGGGCGCAGCCGGCGCCGCCACGGCCGCGCCGCGAACAGCCGCACGGTGGCGTCGGCGGGGCGGTCTTCGTCGCGGGGATAGCCGGCGTAGAGACGGTTCAGCGCGGCGATCGGCGCCGCCCAGTCGCTGCCGATGCGGAACTGCACCGGGCCGACCGCGAGGCGCGTTCCATATCTCACACCGGCGCCACCAGCCCCAGTTCCGCCAGTTCGACGAGCCGTTCGGCGACGAGCGCCTGCGCGCCGTCCGCGTCGCCGAGGTCGAATGCCGCCGCCAGCCGCGCGGCGACCGCGGCGGCGTTGCAGCCGTCGGCACCCATCGCCGCCAATATTTCGGGCATCGGCGAGACCACGATATGCGTCTGCGTCGAGCGCCGGTCGAAGATCAGGGTGAGGTCGCCGAGCGGTTCGACGCACAACGCGTCGGGAGGCGCGGCGCGATAGGTCCGATCAGCCATAATCTTCGGCGGCGGCGGTCAGCTTGGCGAGAATCGTCATCAGCGTCGCGCGCTCGGCGGCGCTGATATGCGATTCGAGCCGCGCTTCGGTCGCGAGGGCAGCGGGGACGATCGCATCGTAAAGCGAACGGCCGGTCTCGGTCAGTTCCAGATGGTGCGAGCGCCCGTCGGCCTCGTGCGCCTGTCGCGCGATCAGGCTGCGGTCGGCAAGCGCCTTCGCCGCCCGGTTCACCGTCACCTTGTCCATCCGTGTCGCCGCGACCAGCTCGCGCTGCGTCTTGGGCCGCCCTTCGCCGAGCACGGCCATCAGCCGCCATTCGGGAATCTTGAGGCCGAACCGGCTCTGATATTCGGCCGCGATCCGGCTCGACAGCGAGTTGGACGCGATCGACAGCCGATACGGCAGGAACTGGTCGAGGTTGAGGGTCTTGGGTGGCATGCCCTTTCTTATCGCCAAACCCGGCGCTGTGAAGGTCCGAAGTTGCCGTGACGATCAGAAGTTGATGCGCGTGCCGATCCACAGAGTGCGCGGCGTCGCGCGCTCGACGATCCCCGAGGAGGAGATGGCGGCGGGCACCGGCTCGTCGAACAGATTCTCGCCGCGCGCCTCGATCCCGATCACGCCGGAAAGCCGCCACGACAGCCCGGCGTCGAGCGTCAGCGCGTCGCCCAGCCGCTGGAGGCCGAGATCGTCCTCATTCTGCGCGCCGATATAGCGCAGTGTCGCAAAGCCGCCGAACGGACCGCCGTCGTTGTCGCGCAGCGACAGGCTGGCGCCGTGCCTTGCGATCTGCGCCGGGCGCCGTCCGTCGAGCGCCGCGGCTGCTCCGGAGGCATCGACGCGCGCGTCGGTATAGGCCCAGGTGGCGCGCAGCACCGCGGGGCCGATCGCCTGTTCGGCGCTGACCTCGACCCCCTTGCTGTCGATTGCGTCGAGATTCTGCCGCTGGCTGTACGTCGCCCCCGCCGCGACGAAGCCGACGCCGGGGAAATTGCCGGGACCGGTGGCGAGCGTGACGTTGGCGATCGCATTCGACAGCCGGTTCGCGAACAGCGTCGCCGACAGCGTCGTTCCACCGCCCTGCCAATCGGCGCCGACTTCGCCGCCCCACAATCGCTCGGGCTTCAACAGTTCGTTCGCAGCGGTCGCGTCGGCGCCGACGCGGAAGGGGCGATAGAGCTCGTTAAGCGTCGGCAGGCGCCAGCCGCGATAGCCCGCGGCGCGCAGCGAAAAGCCGTTCGCGGTCCAGCGCAGCCCGATACGCCCGCTGCCCTCCCACCCCTGCCGCGCCGCGAAGGTCGCATCACTGATCGGCGGGCCGCCGAAATTATATTCGTGCCGATAACCCGCCGCGAGCCACCAGCGGTCGAGGCGTCCGCTGGCGGTCCACAGGAAGCCATCTTGCGGATCGCCCGACGTCCATTCGGCGAAGCTGCCGAGCGTGTCGCTGCTGCCGCCCGCGACGCGATGGCGACCGGGGGCGAGGCCGGTGAAGAAATAATCCTCCTCGGTGCGTCCAACGGTTCGCCGCCAGTCGACGCCGATCCGCAGCGGATTGGCGCCGCCGATCGCCGGGCGCAGCTCGACACGTCCGCCGAGTCCGGTCGCGGGCACGCGCTGGAACAGCGCCGGCGCGACGCTGTTCCGATCCGCCGCGACGCTGGCGAAGCCGCTATCGAAATCGCGCTGCTGGACATAGGCGAGCGCCAGCCATTGCGTCGCGCCCGCCGGGTCGTGGACGAAGCGCAGGCTGGCATCGACCCCGTCGATCCGGCTGGTGGTGAAATCGACGCCGCGGTCGCGCCGGTCGGAAAAGCCGCGCAGGCTCGCCTCGACCCGGCTGTCGGCGCCCGCGTCGAACCGCAGCCGCACACCGAGCCCACCCTGCTCGTAAGGCGCCGCCCGATCGACCGCGCCGCGCTGTCCCGCCGCAACGGGCACGAAGCCGTCGCCGCGGCTGTAGCGCCCGTCGATCGCGACCTGCCCGGCGCCGAGCCGCGCTCCGGCGCTGAGCGTCGCGTCCCAGCCGTCGCGGCTGCCATGGGCGAAGCTCGCCTCGATGCCGTCCGCCATTTCGGAATAGAGGCCGATCGTGCCGGCGAGCGCGCCGGGCCCGTCGGCGCCGCTGCCGCCGCCGCGCGCGACGACGATGCCGCCGAGCCGGATCGCGTCATAGGCGCTCCACGCGACCCAGGCGCCGAAGGGGTCGGCCTGCGGCACGCCGTCGAGCGTCACCAGCGCGCGGCTCGACGCATTGCCGCCGAGCCCGCGCAGCGTCACGCCCTGGCTCGTCGGATGCGCGGTGCGCCCGTCGGAACGCCGGAACTGCACGATCCCCGCCTCGTCGCGCAGCCGGTTCTCGATACGCGAGCCGAGACCGGGGTCGAGATCGCGCAGCACCGCCACGCCCTGCGCCCCGTCGCCCGGCGCCGGTCGCAGCAATCCCGCGCCGGTGACGACGATGTCCTGGTCGCCGGTCTCCTCGGCCAGCGCCGTCACCGGCAGCGCCAGCGCCGCGACCCCCGCGAGGAGCCGGATCATGCCGCTTTCACCGCGTCGGGATGCGCCCGCTGGAACGCGTCCAGCCCTGTGCACGCCGCGTCGATGGCGACGAGCCGCGGATAGGCATCGAGCGGCACATCGAACCGCCGCGCATTGTACATCTGCGGCACCAGGCAGCAGTCGGCGATTCCGGGCGTTTCGCCGCCCAGATAGGTCCCCTCGCCCGCCATCGCCTCGAGCGCGTCGAAGCCCTCGATGATCCAGTGGCGATACCAGCGGTCCTTGGTCTGCTCGTTGAGCCCGAGGTCGCGCTTCAGATATTTGAGCACGCGCAGATTGTTGAGCGGGTGGATGTCGCAGGCGACGACCTGCGCCTGCGCGAGCGCGACCGCGCGCGGCATCGCGTCATCGGGGATCAGCCGCGGTTCGGGAAAGGCGCGGTCGAGCCAGTCGATGATCGCGAGGCTCTGGATGATCGTCTGCCCGTCGGCGACGAGCAGCGGCACGAAACCCTGAGCATTCTGCGCGAGATAGGAGTCGCTCTTCTGCTCGCCCGCGATCAGGCTGATCTCGACGCGCTCATAGGCGAGTCCCTTCAGATTCAGCGCGATGCGGACGCGATAGCTGGCCGAGGAGCGGAAATAATCGTGGAGGACGAGCGAGGTCATGGCCCGACCTAGGGTCAGTTTGGCGCTCTTGGCAAGCATCCGGCGAAAAGCGGCGGACGCTATGCCCGTCCATCACGCGCCTTTCGGCATCTCCGCTATCCATTGCCGCAGCAGCGCCACGCCTTCCCTGTGCACGGTCGAGCGCCCGATCTCGGGCATCGCGATGCCGGGGTCGAGGCTTTCGAGGCGGTAGATGAGGAAGCTGTGGTCGGGATCGCCGGGCTTTATCGCGAACTCCATCCCGCCGCTGCCGCGCCCCGCGGCGGTCGGGCGCTTGCCGATGCCGTAATTGACGCCCACCGGGTCGGTCCAGCGCAGGAACAGCCCGCTGTTCGACGCGCTACCCTCGGGGTTGTGGCAATAGCTGCAATTGGCGTCGAGATAGGCGCGCGCGCGGTCATGGAGCGATCCGCTCGCCGGATCGTCCCAGCGCGGCATCGGCGCGACCGGCCGCGCCGGGCCGGTCAGGAACCGCGCGACATCGCCGCGCGCCGCCGCCGCGCCGAAATCGATGTTCGCCGCCTTCGGCCCGATCGGGACGATCGCGCCCGCCTTGCTGTGGCATTCCTTGCACTGATTCTTGTTGGGCACCGCGTACCGGATGCTGTGCGCCTCGCCGTCGGGGCTCCGGAACGTCACCGGAACCCGCCGCCCGGCCAGCGCCAGCGTCGCGTCCTTCCCATCGGCGTCCCAGATATAGGGCAGCGCCGCCCAGCCGTCCGCACGGTGGATCAGCAGCCGCGTCTCGAGCGGAGCGCCGCCCGCCCGGTCGGGCCAGCCGAAACTCTTGACGATCACGGTGCCGAGCGGAAAGGCGATCGCGCCATCGTCGGCCACCTCGGCATGCTGGCCCGGCGGGATCCAGATCAGCCGGTGCTTCTCGGCATAGTCGCTGAACAGCGGGGTGTGCAGCGTATAGGGCAGCAGACCGCCGACCGGCTCGCTGGTGCCGACGCGAAACAGGCCGAATTCGGACAGTTTGCGCGGCATCGTATCGCCGTCGATCACCGCCTGCTGCGGCCCCGGTTCGGACACCGCGACCGCGCCGCTCGCACACAGCAGCGCGGCGGCCAGCGCGGCGGCGACGCGCCTCACCGGACCTTCGCCTCCATCGCCGCGGGCAGCGTGATGCCGGGAAGCGGCGTCGGCGCCTCGCCTTTCAGGTCGGCGGGCGACGGCTTCGCCTCGCTCTGCGGCGTCGATACGTCGGGCAGGTTCAGCGACAGCACGGCGACGTCGTCGTTGACGATCGCGCTCCCCGCACCGTCCCACAGCACCGGGGGGATCGCGCCGCCCATCGCCGCCGCGATCTCCGCCCCGCCCGGAAACGCCGGTGCGAACCCGGCCTTGCCATGCTCGTTGTTCCACGCGGCGATGTCGCGGGGCAGCGGCTGATATTTGTCGTCCTGATAGGGATAGCGATAGCCGACGATCATCACATTGGCGGTGCCGTTGTTCTCGAACAGATTGTCGAATATCTCGACCCGGCTGTTCGCCATCACCAGCACGCCGGTGCCGGTGGGGACGCTCGCGACGATATTGCCCTTCGGTGCGAAATTGGGGGTGCTGTTGTCGTTGACGACATTGTCGAAGACGCGGACATTGTGCCCACCCTGCTGCGGCAGACTGGGCAGGTCGAAGACAAGGATGCCGCCGGTGTTCTTCGTCGCGACATTGTCGTGGACGTCGGCGTCGAAGCTGTTCTCGATCTCGATCCCCGCGACATTTTCCGTCGCGATCGAATCGCGCACGACGATATTGCGCGACTGGCCGACATAGATGCCCGCGTCCGACGCGCCACGGACATAGACGCTGTCGATGAGCACGTCGCGGCTCTCGACCGGATAGACGCCATAGGCGCCGTTGGTCTCCTTCGGCCCCGCGGTCCATTCGACGCGCAGCCGGTGATAGACGATGCGATCGGCGCCCTTCGACTTGATTCCGTCGCCCTTGGTGTTGAGCACCGCGAAATTCGTCAGATACACGTCGTCGGAAGTGACGAGCAGTCCCTCGCCCGCCCCCTGCTGGTCGGAGAAATCGAGGATCGAGCCGGTGCCGTCCTTCGTCCCCGCGCCGCGCAGCGTGACCTTGTCGACATCGAGCGAGAGCCCGTCGGTCAGCTTCCACACACCGGCGCCCAGTTCGACGATGTCACCGGGCTCGGCCAGGATCAGCGCTTCCTGCAACGCCTCATTGGCGTCGGGGCCGCCGGGCGCGACGGATATGGTCTTTGCCTCCACGGGGAAGGCCGCAAGCATCGCCACGGCGGCGATCCCAAGGCCAAGGGCGTGCGGCAGCTGGTGGACTCGCATCTCTTTCTCCCATCCTCTCGCGCCGATCATGGGACAATCGCGCGGCGCTGCCAAGCCCGGTGGCGGCGGATCAGCCGGACGGCGCCCGCGCGGCAAGCGGGGTGCGGACGCGCGCGGCCCACGCCGTCAGCCGGCGCTTCATCCACGCCGACACCGGGCGCTCCCAATAATGGGTCAGCAGATGCGCGAGCAGCAGCGCACAGCCCAGCGCGACCGCGAACGACACCCAGGGTCCGACCCCCAGCTCCTGCAGGTGCGCGATCAGCGCATAGCCGAGCATCTGATGCGTCAGATAGAGCGCATAGGAAATGCCGCCGAGCCAGATCAGCGGCCTCGCAAGGCGTCCGGGCTGCCAGCGGGTCAGGCAGGCGAAGCTCATCGCCAGCACGATCAGGCCGACGACGATCAGCCCGTGCCAGCCATCGTAAAGCGCCTCGACCAGCGGCGTCGCGGGCAGGATCGCCGCCTGCGCGAGCGAAAAGCCGCGCGTGCGCAGCAGGTAGAGTGCCAGACCGCAGCCGAACAGGTCGGCATATTGGTTGAGCATCAGCAGCAGGTGCAGCGGATGCGGAATATAGGGCGCGGCGACCGAAAACAGCGCCGCGCCCGCGACCATGTAATGCGGCAGGATCGAAACGATCCGCGCGCCGCCGAGCCGCAGGGCGGTGAAGAGAAAGGCATAGAAACCCAGCTCATAGGCAAGGCTCCAGTAGACGCCGTCGACCGCCCCCACCCGAACGAAAGACTGCATCATCGTCAGGTTGATCAGGAATTCGCCCGCGCTGACGCTGTAGGCAATCCAGTGCGATGAGGTCAGCACCGCAAAGGTCAGCAGGCAGGCGAGCCAATAGACGGGATAGAGCCGCGTGAAGCGCGAGATCAGGAATTGCGACGCGGTGCTGCGTTCGAGCGACATCAGGATGACGAAACCCGACACGACGAAGAACAGGTGGACGCCATAGCCGCCCGCTTCGAAGGCGATCGGAATCGGCCGCGCCGCCGGGGCGAAGCGCGGCAGGATGACGCTGTAGTGGAACAGCAGCACCGCGAGCGCGGCGAGGCCGCGCATGATGTCGAGGCTCTGAAGCCGGATTTTCGGCGCCGCGCCGGTCATTGCGCCGCCACCGGCGCGCCGTTGATCGCATCCGCCACCACCAGTCCGCCGGCACGGTTCAGGTGCAGGCCGTCACCGCTGTCGTAGGCCGGCCGCAGTGCGCCGTCGGCGCCGGCAAGCCCGGCGGTCACGTCGACGAAGCGGCAGCGCGCGCGGCACGCCTGCGCCAGCAGCGCATTGGTCCGCGCAATGGCGCGCTGCAGGTCGGACCGAGGCGGCTTCGCTCCGACGGGTGCGATCGATACGAGCCGGATCGGAGTCGGGGCCGGGATCGCCGCGGCCGCCTGCTCGAACGCCGCGCGCACCGCTTCGGGGTCGCGGCCGCGCAACAGGTCGTTGACGCCGGCCCACAGCACCACCGCCTTCGCCTCGCCCGGCTGGCGATAGTCGGCGATGCGCCGCGCGACGTCGCGCATCGTGTCGCCGCCCACGGCAAAATTATAGGCGGGGAGGTCGAGCGCCGCGGTGTCGAGCCGCTGCAACTGGCTGTCGCCGACCAGCAGCAACCGGCCCGGCGCCGCGTCGGCGTCGATGGCGCGGAACAGGCGGTGGCTTTGCGCGCCATAGGCGCTCGGTTCGGGCTGGAGCCACGGCGCGCGCCAGCGCTGCGCGTCGATCAGGTCGGGGCGCAGCAGCGCGAGCGCCACGATCCCGTGCAGGACCGCGATGTAGACAAGAGCCAGAGCAACCCGCACGCGTTCGAAACACCCCCACCCACAACCGGTCCCGATCGGCCCTGGAGTGCGTTCGGTTTTGATGGAATCAAAATCGGCACTCCAGATTCTTGTCTTGCCGCGTTTTCCGAGCCGTCAGGCGGTTCCGCCTGACTTGAAAACACTCTAGCGGTCCGGCCTTAAGAATCCGATACTGTCGCGCGGCGGCGGCCTACGGTTCGTCGCCCAGAATCCAGTCGATGCCGGCGGCGACGTGGATGCGCGTCGTGTCGTAGATCGGCAGCACATTGGCGTCGGGATCGACGAGCATGACCAGTTCGGTGCAGGCGAGCACCAGCGCCTGCACGTCCTGCTTCGCAATGTCGGTGATGATGGTGCGCATCGTCCGCCGCGAATCCTCGGTCACGCGGCCCTGCATCAGTTCGTCATAGATGATGCGATCGACCGCGTCGGCGCTGTCCGCGTCATAGGGCGCGAGCGTCAGCCCGTGCCGCACCAGCCGCTGGCGGAACCACGGCTCGGTCATCACGTTGCGCGTGCCGATCACCGCCGCGGTCCGGATGCCGTCGGCGCGCATCTTCGCGCCCGTTTCGTCGACGATGTGGATCAGCGGGATCGCGATCGCCGCCGCGACCTCTTCGGCGACCTTGTGCATCGAATTGGCGGCGATCATCAGCGCCGTCGCCCCCGCCTTTTCCAGCCGCCGCGCCGAGGCGATCAGCACCTCCTGCGCGTGCGCCCACTGTTCGGGCGTCGTCAGCCGCGACAGGTCGCAATAGTTGAGGCTCTCCAACAGGATCGGCGCCGAACAGCTCGATCCGATGCGTTTCTGCAGTCCCTTGTTGAGGTGGCGATAATAGAGCTCGGTGGAGGCCCAGCTCATTCCACCGATCAGGCCGATCTTGCGCATCGTGAATATTGTCCCTCTTTCGTCATCCTGGCGACGCCGGGATCGATAACGGTTTCAAACCGATAACGATCCCGCTTTCGCCGCCGCGACGGTCGAGGTCAATGGCCGCTGCCGCTGAGCGCCTTGACGATATCGTCGGCCATCTTCTTCGCATCGCCGAGCAGCATCATCGTCTGGTCCATGTAGAAGACGTCGTTGTCGACCCCGGCATAGCCGACGCCGCCCATCGAGCGCTTGACGAACAGAACCGTCTTCGCCTTCTCGACGTCGAGCACCGGCATGCCGTAGATCGGCGACGTCTTGTCGGTCTTCGCCGCCGGGTTGGTCACGTCGTTGGCGCCGATGACAAAGGCGACGTCGCACTGGGCGAACTCGTTGTTGATGTCCTCGAGCTCGAACACCTCGTCATAGGGGACGTTCGCCTCTGCCAGCAGGACGTTCATGTGGCCCGGCATGCGCCCCGCGACCGGGTGGATCGCATATTTGACGTTGACGCCTTCCTTCTTGAGCAGGTCGGCCATCTCGCGCAGCGCGTGCTGCGCCTGCGCGACCGCCATGCCGTACCCGGGGACGATGATGACATTGTCGGCCTGGCTCATCAGGAAGGCCGCGTCGTCGGCGCTGCCCGGCTTCCACGGCCGCTGTTCCTTCGCGGCGCCGCCCGCCGAGGAGGTGTCGGCGCCGAAGCCGCCGGCGATCACGCTGATGAAGCTGCGGTTCATCGCGCGGCACATGATGTAGGACAGGATCGCGCCCGACGAGCCGACGAGCGCGCCGGTGATGATCATCGCGGTGTTGCTTAGCGTGAAGCCCATCGCCGCCGCCGCCCAGCCCGAATAGCTGTTGAGCATCGAGACGACGACCGGCATGTCGGCGCCGCCGATCGGGATGATGAGCAGGAAGCCGATCAGGAAGCTCAGGCCCGTGATCGTCCAGAACACCCAGCCCGACTGATCGGTCAGGAAATAGCCGATCAGGCCGAGGATCGCGGCGAGCGTGCCGAGGTTGATCAGATGGCGCAGCGGCAGCATGATCGGCGCGCCCGACATATTGCCGTTGAGCTTCAGGAAGGCGATCACCGATCCCGAAAAGGTGATCGCGCCGATCGCGACGCCCAGCCCCATCTCGACCCGGCTGACGGTGAAGATTTGGCCCAGTTCGTCGGCGATGCCGAACGCGCCCGGGTTCAGATAGGCGGCGGCAGCCACCGCCACCGCGGCGAGGCCGACGAGGCTGTGGAACGCCGCGACGAGCTGCGGCATCGCGGTCATCGCGATCTTGCGCGCCATGACGATGCCGATGACGGCGCCGATCGCGATCGCGCCGAGCACCTCGACCGGGTTGGCGAGTTCGTGCGTCACCAGCGTGGTGACGACCGCGATCGCCATGCCCGCCATCCCGAAACGATTGCCGCGCCGTGCCGAAGCCGGCGACGACAGGCCGCGCAGCGCAAGGATGAAGAAGACCCCGGAAACCAGATAGGCCAGCGCCACCCAGGGATTGATCGGTGCGAGTTCGTGCATGCTAATTCCCCTGCCGAGCCGGCCGTCCCCGCCTCGTCATCAAATCCATGGATTGCAGCGCCTTAGCGCTCCTTCTTCTTGTACATCGCAAGCATGCGCCCGGTGACCGCGAAGCCGCCGAAGATATTGATGCTCGCCATCACCACCGCGGCGAGGCCCAGCCATTTCGACAGCGGCGATCCCGCCGCGGCGCTGGCGATCAGCGCGCCGACGATGATGACCGAGGAAATCGCGTTGGTGACGCTCATCAGCGGCGTGTGCAGCGCCGGCGTCACCGACCAGACCACGAAATAACCGACGAAGCAGGCCAGAATGAAAATCGAGAAAATCGCAATGAAATCCATGTTATATCTCCCGATCTTCCTTGACTATCCGAGCAACCGCTCGTTGACGATCTTGCCGCCCTGCGTCAGGCGGACGGCATTGCCGATCTCTTCGTCGAGCACTGGCCGGCCCTGTTCCTTGTCCCAGAAGGCGGAAAGGAAGTTGAACAGGTTGCGGCTGAACAGCGCGCTGGTATCGGCGGGCATCAGCGCGGCGATATTCTGCGCGCCGATCACCGTGACCCCGTGAATCCGCTTCGTCTCGCCCGACACCGACCCTTCGACGTTGCCGCCGCTTTCGGCCGCCATGTCGACGATCACGCTGCCCGCGCGCATCGTGGCGAGCTGCGCGTCGCTGATCAGGCGCGGCGCCGGGCGTCCCGGGATCAGCGCGGTGGTGATGACGATGTCCTGCTTGGCGATATGCGACGACACCAGTTCGGCCTGTGCCGCCTTATATTCGTCGGACATTTCGGTGGCATAGCCGCCCGCGCCTTCGCCCTCGATCCCCGCCACGCTTTCGACGAAGATCGGTTTGGCGCCGAGCGAGAGGATCTGTTCCTTCGTCGCCGAGCGCACGTCGGTCGCGCTGACCTGCGCGCCCAGGCGGCGCGCGGTCGCGATCGCCTGAAGCCCCGCGACGCCGACGCCCATGATGAAGGCCTTGGCGGCGCTGACCGTGCCAGCGGCGGTCATCATCATCGGAAAGGCGCGGCCATAGGCGTTCGCCGCCATCAGCACCGCCTTGTAACCGGCAAGGTTCGCCTGGCTGGAAAGGATGTCCATCGACTGCGCGCGGGTGATGCGCGGCATGAATTCCATCGCCAGCGCCTCGAGTCCGAGCCTGGCATATTCGTCGACCCGCGCCCGCTCGCCGAACGGGTTCAGCCCGGCGGCGAGCCACGCGCCATCGGCGAAACCCGACAGACCTTGCGGGTCGGGGCCCTGGATGGCGAGGATGATCCCCGCGCCCTTCAACACGTCGGCGCGCGACGCGACGCTCGCACCGGCGGCGGCATAGTCGGCGTCGGCGATTGAAGCCCGTTCCCCTGCCCCGGTCTCGACGGCAACTTCAGCGCCCAGGCCGATGAATTTCTTCACGGTTTCCGGGGTCGCGGCGACACGGGTCTCGCCGGGGGCGAGCTCCCTCAGGACAGCAATGCGCATGCGGTCGTGCGTCAGGAGATCAGCAGGACGACGACGATGGCCACGATGCCGGTGGCGATCGCGCCGACCTTGAACAGGCTGAGGAAGCCCGAATAGGTTTCGTTCGCCGCCTGCATTTGCTGTTCCGCCATGGCTTTTCCCCTTGCCTCTTCCCCGTCGAAGGCGCGCGGAAATGCGGCCCAGAATCGGGTCTCGCGCCGGTCTTAGCCACGCCTTTCGCGATGCTCAAGGCCCGCTTTGCCCTCATGGCACCTTGCAGCACGCCCGAAAGCCCTTAATCGCCCCTTTACTCCTGTCCGCTACAAGCCTGCATCAAAGCGGAACACTTCCGCGGGGACCGGCGGCAAAGGACGGATTCGAGGGCGATGGCAAGCACGCGCGACACGCGAACGGTGATGATCGTCGACAGCGAGCCGGCGCAACAGCGCTTTCTGTCGGCGCTGGCGTCGCGCGGCGGCTGGCGCAGCGTCATCGCCGCCGATACCGACACCGCGCTCGCCCGGCTCGGCACGCAGGACGGGATGGCGCTCGACGCCGTGCTCGTCGATCAGGGCGTGCCCGGCCTGCCGCTCGGCGAGTTCGTCGGCGAACTGCGCCGCTGGCGGCCCGCGCTGCCGCTGATCGTCATCACGATGCGCAACGGAGTCGAAGCGGCGGTCACCGCGATGCGCGCGGGCGCGAGCGATTTCGTGCAGAAGCCGATCGCCCCCGACCGCCTGCTCGGCGCGCTCGACCGCATCGCCTCGCCCGGCGGTCCGCAGGGTGAGCTTCGTCCGCTCACCGAAAAGCTGCGCGCGCCGCTCGCCTTCGAGGAGATCATCGGCTCGGCGCCCAATTTCCGCAGCGCGCTCGCCATCGCCGCCAAGGCGGCGCGCGCGCGCGTGCCGGTGATGATCAACGGCCGCACCGGCACCGGCAAAGAAGTGTTCGCCCGCGCGATCCACGGCGCCTCGCCGCGCGCCCGCGGCCCGCTCGTCATGGTCGACTGCTCGGCGGTATCGCCGGGGCTGATCGGATCGGGCCTGTTCGGGCACGAGCGCGGCGCCTTTCCCGGCGCGTTCGATCGTCAGGTCGGCCGGCTGGTCCAGGCCGACGGCGGCAGCCTGATCATCGATCATGTCGAATGCATCCCGCTCGAGACACAGGCGAAGCTCGTCGAGTTCCTGAACAGCGGCGAAGTGCAGATGATCGGCGGCTCGATCCGCCAGAGCGTCGATGTGCGCATCATCTCGACCAGCGCGAGCCCGCTCGACAAGCTGATCGAGGCGGGGCATTTCCGCGAGGACCTGTTCTATGCGCTGTCGGCGGCGCAATTCACCCTGCCCGCGCTGTCCGAGCGGCGCGGCGACGTCGGGCCGCTGGCCCGCCACCTGCTCGCGCGCATCGGCGGTCTGCCCGGCATGGGGCCGATCGGCGTCACCGACGACGCGCTGCGCCTGCTCGCCGCCTATGCGTGGCCGGGCAACGTCCGCCAGTTGCAGGACGTGCTGTTCCGTGCCGCGGTCGCCAGCGAGACCGACGTGCTGACGAGCGCCGATTTCAAGGCGATCGAGGCGGCGCTCGGCGGCAGCGCGTCAAGCGGCAGCGACGTCGCGATCAACGGCGAGGCGATCGGCATCACCCTCTATCTGCCCGACGGCAACCTGCGCCCGCTCGAAGAAATCGAGGCCGACGTCATCCGCCTCGCCATCGGCCACTACCGCGGCCGGATGAGCGAAGTCGCCCGTCGGCTCGGGATCGGGCGCTCGACGCTCTATCGCAAGCTGAGCGATCTGGGGATCGACACGGCGGCGTGAGAAACCAGAGATGAGATATGACAATCCGCCGAGCAACGACGCCTTATATCTGGGCGATGGCGAGTGGATGAGTTGGGGCGATTTCGATGCTCACTACGAAGAGCAGGAGTTGCGCGCGCGATACCCTCATGGGAATTTGGAACTACTTCAAATCTTTGAAGATTTAATTTGTACTGCATCCGAATATCACGAACAAACTGGGCGCCACCTCCAAATCTATGGCGATATCGGAGAGATATTCGGCGAGATCGCTTATGGCATTAAACTAAACAAAAACTATGCCAAAGGTTCCGACGGTCGATTGGGAAACGATCTAGTTGAAATAAAAACTATCACACCCTTTAAGGCAAAGGATATTGTCTACATAAATCTTGACCGTAATTTCAGCAAGATTCTGATTGTCAAAATCGACAAAGAGTTTGAAATTCACGCAAAAATGATCGACCGGAAATCCCTATCCAAGAAAAAGGGGAAATTGCGGATCAACTGGAATATGGTCAAAGATAATCCGATCACCCCGTCAGCGCCGCATCCCTGAGGCCGCGCCAGACGCGCAGCGCCTGCCGGGTTTCCGCGACGTCATGGACGCGCAGCAACTGCGCGCCGTACGCCGCCGCCTGATAATGGAGCGCCACGCTGCCGCCGAGCCGCTGATCGGCGGCGGCTTCATTATCGAGCGCGCCGATCATCCGCTTGCGGCTGGCGCCGAACAGGATCGGACAGCCGAGCGTGTGGAACAGCGCCAGCCCGCCCACCAGCGCCAGATTGTCGGCGACCCCCTTGCCGAAGCCGATGCCCGGATCGACGATGATCCTCGCGGGGTCGATCCCCGCCGCACGGCACGCCTCGACGCGGTCGGCGAGCATGTCGTAGACGTCGAGCAGGACATGGTCATAGCGGGCGCCCTCGTGCGGGTCGCTCTTCGCCGAGGGCGCGTGCATCAGCACCACCGGGCAGCCGGCGCTTGCGACGACCTCCATCGCGCGGTCGTCGTAGCGCAGCGCCGAAATGTCGTTGACGATGCCGGCGCCGGCGGCGAGCGCCGCCTCCATCACCGCAGCCTTGCGCGTGTCGATCGATACCGCGACGCCGCCCTTCGCCAGCGCGGCGACGACGCCCTCGATGCGCACGATCTCGTCGCCTTCCCAGACGAGCGGCGCGCCGGGGCGCGTCGATTCGCCGCCGACGTCGACGATCGCGGCGCCCGCCGACGCCATGGCGAAACCGGCATCAGTCGCGGCGGCGGCATCGACGTGCTTGCCGCCGTCGGAAAAGCTGTCGGGGGTGACGTTGAGGATGCCGACGATCTGCGGCTCGTTCAGCCGCACCGTGCGTTCGCCGAGCGCCAGCGCGGCGCGGGGCCGCGAGACGGCGGCGCGCTGTGCGGTCGCCGCCTCGGCCAGGCGGTCGGGCATCGCGGCGATCCAGTCGCTCAGCTCGGGGACCGGAACGATCGCCGACCGGACGGCATCGCCGTCGCGCAGGCTGACATGCCACGCGGCGAACCACAGCATCGTGTCGGCGATGCGCAGACAGTCGTCGCCCAGTTCGTGCGGCCGGTCGATGAAGCAGGCGGGACGCAGATAGATGCGCGCGCCTTCCCCCGTCTTGCCGAGGTCGGGCCTGGTCAACGGAGCGAACATATCCCTACCTCCCTTTCGTCATTGCGAGCGGAGCGAAGCAATCTCCAGCCATCATCCTGTCTTGCCGATGGCTGGGGATTGCTTCGTCGCCTTCGGCTCCTCGCAATGACAAAGTAGACTTACGCCTCGTTCGCGAGCAGCCAGTCCTGCCGCACCGCGTCGATCACGCGCAGTTCCCGGCCGTCGTCGAGGTGCCAGAAGGTCCAGCCGTTGCAGCTCGGCGCGCCCTGCACCGCCGCGCCGACCTTGTGGATCGAGCCCGCGGGCTGGCCGTCGCAATCGAGGCTGCCGTCGACGCGGACGGTCGCCTTCCAGCGCCGCCTGGCGTCGGTGAGCCGCGAACCCGGCGCGATCATCCCGCATTCGACGAGCGTGCCGAAGGCGACGCGCGTCGCCGCCTTGGGCGCCATCATCGTCCGCACCGTGCTTTCGTCGAGCGGCAGCGCCATTTCGATGCGCTCCTTCGCTGCGGCGATATAGCCATCCTCGCGCTCGATGCCGATGAAATGGCGGCCGAGGCGTTTCGCGACCGCGCCCGTCGTCCCGGTGCCGAAGAAGGGGTCGAGAACGACGTCGCCGGGGTTCGAGCAGGCGAGCAGGATGCGATAGAGCAGCGCTTCCGGCTTCTGCGTCGGGTGCACCTTGTGCCCGCCCTTCTTGAGCCGCTCCTGGCCGCCGCAGATCGGGATCAGCCAGTCCGACCGCATCTGCAATTCGTCGTTGAGCGTCTTCATCGCGCGATAGTTGAAAGTATAGCGCGCCTTTTCGCCCATCGACGCCCAGATCAGCGTCTCGTGCGCGTTGGTGAAGCGCGTGCCCTTGAAATTGGGCATCGGGTTCGCCTTGCGCCAGACGATATCGTTGAGGATCCAATAGCCCTGATCCTGCAGCGCGGTGCCGACGCGAAAGATGTTGTGGTAGCTGCCGATCACCCAGATGCTGCCATTCGGCTTCAGGATGCGGCGCGCCTCCGCGAGCCAGGCGCGGGTGAAGCGGTCATAGGTGCCGAGGCTGTCGAACTTGTCCCAATCGTCGTCGACCGCATCGACCTGGCTGCCGTCGGGGCGATGGAGGTCGCCGCCGAGTTGGAGGTTGTAGGGCGGGTCGGCGAAGATCATGTCGATCGACGCAGCGGGCAGCGAACGCATCATCGCGATGCAGTCGCCCTGCAGGATGCTGTCGAGCGGCAGGTCCGCGACGGCCTTCGCTGCCGCACGCTGCTTCGCGACCGGACCCTCGACCCGTTCCATCACACCCATGATCTGCCCCTGCTTCCGTTCGAAAGAAGGCCTTGATGAGTCCCGCGGAGTCCGCCGTCAAGCCCGGGATTCCGAGGAATCCGCCGACTGCTTCGCACGGCGTGACGAGAACGAAAGGAGTCTGCCACGACATATGGAGTCCGCCGCGACTCGCAGACTCAACCACTGGTGGTGTGGCCGCGCGGACTCACCTGCGAAAAATTTTTCGAATGGCGCGGCGCTACCAGCGGTTCCAGACCTTCTCCGCGAAGCCGGGCAGGTCGCGCACCGTCATCGGCGTGCCGTCGTCGAGGATCACGCGGCCCGAGAACCAGCCGAACACCTGGTCCTGCTCGGTCTTGACCATCCCCGCATCGACCTTTGCCCACCGGTTGACCGCCGGCGCGAAATCCATCTCGAAGCGCCCGTCGTTGCTGGTGAAGCACCACGGCGCGCTGTCGGGCGCGCCGTCGGGCATGTGGAACGTCACCCGGTCGAGCTTGTGCGCGCGGCCGTCGACGAACAGCATATTCTCGCTCGCCGCCGAGGTGTCGCCGAAGCCATAGCCGATGTTGAAGCCGAACGGCCGGCCGTCGACCAGTCCCGACGCCGATCCCCAGTACCAGACATTGTCATAGGTCCAGACGCCGCGCCCCCAGTCGAGCACTGCGAAGGCGCTTTCGGGAACGAAATCATGGCTTTCCGTTCCGACCCTCACTCGGCCTCGCGCCGGCATGCAGTTGATCTTCTGATTATAATAGAAGGCCTGCGGATCGTCGGCGAAGGGCGTCGCGATCACCATCCGGTCCATGGGCGGCTGGTCGAGCCAGACCTCGCCCGACAGACCGCGCCCATCATCGACGCCCGGCGCATGGACCGTCAGCCGCCGCCCGCCCGGTTCGCGGCGAAAGGCGAGTTCGAGGCCGTCCTGCGCCTGGACGATGTCACCGCGGTCGGCGCTGGCGGGAAGCGCCATGCTACCCATCGGCTCGGCGATCAGGGCGCCGTGGTTGACGAAGCGCCGCCCGCGCAAATCCATCCACGACACGCCCAGAAAACCCGCATAGCCATTGTCGGCGACGGTCAGCGCGAGCCCGAAACCGTCATCGAGCACGCAATAATAGTCCCATTCCTTGATCCGCACCGGCTCCGCGCCGATCGCCGCGCGGTCGTAGCGGCGGACCTCGCGCGTCGCATAGCCGGGGTCGATCAGCCGCCCCGCGGCATCGTGGAGCGGGCCCTCGCCCATCCTGTGTTGCATCGTCATCCTAAAGCCCCGGATCGACGCCGGTCAGTTCGACCGAGCGTTCCCACAATTCACGGGCGAGCCGGGGATCGCGCGCGCGGCCGGTCGCGCGCGCCGCGCCCGACGGCCCCGAAATCTCGCCCAGCCCCTGCGGCCCGACATAGTCGCCGCCGCGCACCTTGGGGCCCGTCGCCGCCTGCAGCGTCGGCCAGGCACCGCGTGCGGCACTGTTGAAGAAAGGGGTCGCCAGCGGCGTCATCGAGCGCAGCGGCCACGGCAGGTGCCGCGTCAATTCGGTGAGCGCGACGCCCGGATGGCAGCCGACGGCCTCAGTCTCCCGCCCCGCCGCGCGCAGCCGCCGGTCGAGCTCGAACATCGTCAGCAGATTGGCAAGCTTGCTCATCTGGTAGCGCGGCCAGCGAGAATAGCCGCGCGTCGCCGACAGGTCGCTGAAATCGATCTGACCTTCCTTGTGCGCGAGGCTCGCGGTGATGACGATGCGGCGGTCGACATGCCGATGGAGCAGGCCGGTGAAGGCGAAGGTGCCGAGATGGTTCACCCCGAATTGCAGTTCGAAGCCCTGCTTCGTCAGCGTCCGTGGCGGGATCATCACCCCGGCGTTGTTGATCAGCCCGTGCAGGCGCGGGCCGTCCAGCACCGCCGCCGCCGCCTCGCGCACCCGGTCGAGGTCGGCGAGGTCGAGCGGCTGGAACGTCAGGTCGGCCTGCGGCACCTCGGCACGGATGTGCGCCATCGCCGCATCGGCGCGCGCGGCATCGCGGCAGGCGAGGATCACATGCGCCCCGCGCGCGGCCAGCAGCTTTGCGGTTTCGAAACCGATTCCGGCATTGGCCCCGGTAACGAGGAAGACACGCCCGGTCTGGGCCGACACATTGTCGGCCGTGAATCCGCTGCCCATCGCCCTCTCCCGCCGTCAGATCAGCGCCAGTTGCGCGACCGGCGCGAAACTGGAGCGGTGATGCGGCGTCGCGCCCAGCCGGCGCAGCGCCGCGAGATGCTCCGCGGTACCATAACCCATGTTGCGTTCCCAGCCAAAGCCGGGAAAGTCGCGCGCCGCCGCGACCATGATGCGGTCGCGATGCTCCTTGGCGATGATGCTCGCGGCGGAGATGCATGGATGCAGCGCATCGCCGCCGATCACCGCGCGCGCGCGATAGCGCCATCGCGGCAGCCGGTTGCCGTCGACCAGCACCTCGTGCGGGTCGCAGCCGAGCGATTCGACCGCGCGCGTCATCGCAAGGAGGGTCGCCTGAAGGATGTTGATCGCGTCGATCTCGGTGACGCTCGCCTCGCCGACGCCCCAGCGGCAGCGCGCCTTGATCTGGACCTCCAGTTCTCCACGCCGCTTCGCGCTGAGCTTTTTCGAATCGTCGAGCCCGGCGATGCCGCCGTCGCACAGGATCACCGCCGCCGCGACCACCGGCCCCGCGAGCGGCCCGCGTCCGGCCTCGTCGACACCAACGATCAGCATGCCCCCTCCCGCTTGCGGGAGGGGCAGCGAGACTTGCGAGCTTGCTCGCTAGTCGCAGCGGGGTGGGCCATCTCGGTGGCGAAAACTCGCTTCGCTCGCACCCACGCCTGGCCCCGCCCGCTTGCGGAAAGGAGGCTCATAGCCGCCACGGCGGATACCTCCGATACTCGCCCGCCTGATAGAGGCACAGGCTATTACCGGCGGGATCGGTCAGCCGCGCCTCGCGCCAGCCCCATTCCTCGTCGCGCGGCATGTGGTCGAAGCGCACCCCGCGCCGCGCGAGATAGGCAACCCAGGCGTCGAGCGCGCCGCTTTCGAGATAGGTCGTCGCGCCGCCCGCTGCCGCGGTCTCCCCGACATGGATCGACAGGGTGACGCCGTTCACCGCCTCGAAGCGTGCATAGCCGTTCGCGGGACTGTCAACGATCTGCGTCAGACCCATCAACTTGTAGAAGGCGAGCGAGGCCGCATAATCCCGCGTCGGCAGCGTGAACTGATTGAGAGCGGGGCCGGTGAACAGCCCGTCGTTGCGTACCGCCTGCTGCCCCATCGGGCCATGACCTTCGCCCAGCCCCGGCGCGGCGAGCAGCGACAGGCGCACGAAATCGCGCGCGCGCGCGATCGCGGGCTCCAGCGGCATGCCCTGCGCCAGCCCCGTCGCGATCGCGCTCGCCAGCGTGCAGCCGGTGCCATGGGTGTGCGGCGTGTCGATCCGCGGCGCCTCCCAGCGCGCGACCTCGCCCGCGTCGGGTTCGATCAGGCGATCGGTCACCGTGTCGCCGTCGCCATGACCGCCCTTGGCGAGCAAGGCGCAACCGTGCGCGAGCACCGCCGCCTCACCGCCGAGCGCCGCCAGTTCATCGCGGTTCGGCGTCGCGACCGTCGCGCGATCGAGCAGCGCCTCGAAGGCGCGAATCGTCGCCGCATCGGCGAGCGCCGATCCGCTGGTCGCGACCATCACCGGATCGAAGACCACCGCCGCACCGGCGAGGTCGGGCCGCGCAAGCCGGTCGGCAACCGCCGCCGCGGTCTGTGCGCTGCCGATCATGCCGATCTTGACCGCATCGACGCCGATGTCGGCCGTGACGCTGTCGATCTGCATCAGCACCATCTCGGCGGGAACCGCATGGACGCCCTGCACGCCCATCGTGTTCTGCGCGGTGATCGCGGCGATCGCGGTCATCGCATGGCCGCCGAGCATCGTCACCGTCTTGATATCGGCCTGAATCCCGGCGCCGCCGCCGCTGTCGGAACCGGCGATGATCAGGACGCGCGCGGTCATCGGACGAACCCGAATATCGAAATCATCGTGCGCCCGGATGCCGCCGCTCGGTCGAGGCCGGGAACTTCGCCAGTGCCGCCCCTTCGCGCAACGGCCGGTCGAGCAGGTCGCCGCCGCAATTGGGACAGCGCTCGTCGAGTTTATCGGCACAGGTCGCGCAGAATGTGCATTCGAACGAGCAGATGAACGCGCCGTGGATATCGGCGGGCAGGTCGCGGCCGCAGCGTTCGCAATCGGGGCGCATTTCCAGCATATGATTGTTCCTTAACTTCCGTTTGCCCCGAGCTTGATCGAAGGGGGCCATTTTTCCTTCCCCGCTCTTAGAGAGAAGAACGGTGCTTCGACAAGCTCGGCACGAACGGAAACAAAAAAGCTTCTATTCCGCCGCGACGCGCACCGCGTCGCAGATCATGTCGACGACCCGCTCCACCTGTCCGGCGTCGTCGCCCTCGGCCATCACCCGGATGACGGGCTCGGTGCCCGAGGCGCGGATCACCAGTCGGCCCCTGTCCGCCAGCATCGCCTCGCCCTCGGCGATCGCCGCCGCGACCTGCGCATCCTCGAGCGGTTTGCCACCCGCGAAGCGCACATTCTTCAGCAATTGCGGCACCGGGTCGAACTGGTGGAGCAGTGCGCTCGCCGGCTTGCCGCTCGTGACCAGTTCCGCCAGCACCTGAAGCGCGGCGAGCGTGCCGTCGCCGGTCGTCGCATGGTCCGACAGGATCATATGCCCCGACTGCTCGCCGCCGACGTTGAACCCGCCCTCGCGCATCCGTTCGAGGACATAGCGGTCGCCGACCTTGGTGCGGTCGAGCCGCAGCCCCTCGCCTTCGAGGAAGCGCTCGAGGCCGAGGTTGGACATCACCGTCGCGACGATGCCGCCGCCCTTCAGCCGCCCCTGCCGCGCCCAACTCGCGCCGATCAGCGCCATGATCTGGTCGCCGTCGACGATCGCGCCCGCTTCGTCGACGACGATCAGCCGGTCGGCGTCCCCGTCGAGCGCGATGCCGATGTCGGCACCGCTCGCCACCACCGTTTCCTGCAACAGGCCCGGCGCGGTCGAACCGCATTTGTCGTTGATATTCGTGCCGTTGGGGGTGACGCCGACCGCGATCACGTCGGCGCCGAGTTCCCAGAACACCGTCGGCGCGCTGTTGTACGCCGCGCCATTGGCGCAATCGAGCACGATCTTCAGCCCGTCGAGGCGCACCGCGGGCGGCAGACTGTTCTTCACCGCGTGGATATAGCGCCCCCGCGCGTCCTCGATGCGCTTGGCGCGCCCGATGTGCGCCGGCGCGGCGAGCGGCGGCTCGCTGGCGAGCAGCCGCTCGATCGCCGCCTCGTCGGCGTCGGACAGCTTGTAGCCGTCGGGGCCGAACAGCTTGATGCCATTGTCGTGGAACGGATTGTGGCTGGCGGAGATCATCACGCCCAGGTCGGCGCGCATCGACGGGGTCAGCATCGCGACCGCGGGCGTCGGCATCGGCCCGACCTGCACCACGTCCATCCCGACGCTGGTGAATCCCGCAACCAGCGCATTTTCCAGCATATAACCCGACAGGCGCGTGTCCTTGCCGATCACCACGCGGTGCTTGTGCGTCCCGCGCAGGAAATGCGCCCCCGCCGCCATGCCGACGCGCATCGCGACCTCGACGGTCATCGGAACCTGGTTGGTCAGCCCGCGAATGCCGTCGGTCCCGAAAAACTTGCGCATGGCACCTCCGCTTCCTAATCGTCGGGATCAGACGCGAGCCCATCCCGCACAACCGGGACGGCCCTAAGTCACCCATTTTTGCTTGGCAAGCGGGCCAGGGGGTTTGAACGTGAAATCGGCATGGATCATCCTTTCGGCGCTGGTCGCCGGGATGCTGCTGGGGATCGGCATCGAAGGCGTTTCGCCGTCGGCGGCGCAGGCGTCGTTGCCGTTCGTCGAACCGTTCGGAACGCTGTGGCTCAACGCGCTCAAGATGACGATCATTCCGCTGATCGTCGCGCTGCTGATCACCGGCATCACCGCGACCGCCGACGCCGCGCGCGCCGGGGCGCTCGCCGCGCGCGCGGTGATGACCTTCCTCGGCGCCATCTTCCTGTCGGGGCTGATGTCGCTGATCATGACCCCGTTGCTGATCGAGCTGTTCCCGCTGTCGGCAGAGGCCGCCGCGGCGCTGCGCCACGGGCTCGGCGGCACGGCGCAGACCGCACCCTCGCCGACCTTCGGCGATTTCCTGCTGTCGCTGATCCCGACCAACCCGATCGCGGCGGCGGCCGAGACGGCGGTGCTGCCGCTGATCGTCTTCACCACCATCTTCGCCTTCGCGATCACCCGCATCGGCGAAGCGCAGCGCGCCCTGCTGTCGAACCTGTTCAAGGCGCTGGGCGACGCGATGCTCGTCGTCATCGGCTGGGTGCTAGCGCTCGCGCCCTTCGGCGTCTTCGCGCTCGGCTATGCGCTCGCGGTCAAGGCGGGGGTCGCCGCGTTCGGCGGGCTGGTCCATTATGTGCTGATCGTGTCGGGCATCGGGGTATGCTGCGTCGTGCTGGGGCTGCTGCTCGCCTGGCTCGCCGTCGGAGTGCCGCTGCCGCGCTTCGTCCGCGCGATGGTGCCGACGCTGGCGGTGGCGATCAGCACGCAAAGCTCGCTCGCCTGCCTGCCCGCGATGCTCCAGGCGTCGGCCGAACTGGGCGTGCCGCCGAAAAAGGCCGACATCGTGCTGCCGCTCGCGGTCGCGCTGTTCCGCTTCACCAGCACTGCGATGAACCTGGCGGTCGTCGTCTATATCGCCTGGCTGTTCGGGATCGGGCTGACGCCGTGGACGATGGCGGTCGGCCTCGCGGTTGCGATGGCGGCGGCGCTGTCGTCGGTCAGCCTGCCCGGGTCGATCAGCTATGTGACCTCGATCGCCCCGATCGCGGTGTCGATGGGCGTGCCCGTCGCGCCGCTGGGGCTGCTCGTCGCGGTCGAGACCTTCCCCGACATCTTCCGCACTATCGGCAACGTCGTCGGCGACGTCGCCGCCACCAAATTCGCCGCCGACCGGGTCGACGACGCACCCGCAGAAGGAGTTTCGCCATGAAATACCGCACGCTCGGCAACGGCCTGACCGTCTCCGCCATCGGCATCGGCTGCATGCCGATGATCAAGGGCGGCAACATCCTCTACGGCGAGAACGCCGACATCGACGAATCGACGCGGACGATCCATCGCGCGATCGACCTGGGCGTGACCTTCTTCGACACCGCCGAAATCTATGGTCCCTTCAGCAACGAGGAACTGCTCGGCGAAGCGATCCGGGGCAAGCGCGCGGGACTCGTCATCGCGACCAAGTTCGGCTTCCGCTTCGAAGGTCAGCGGATCACCGGGGTCGACGGCAGCCCCGCCAACGCCCGCCGCGCCTGCGAAGGATCGCTGCGGCGGCTCGGCATCGACACGATCGACCTCTTCTACCAGCACCGCGTCGACCCGGCCGTGCCGATCGAGGAAACCGTCGGCGGCATGATGGAGCTGGTGGCGGAAGGCAAGGTCCGCCACATCGCCTTGTCCGAGGCCGGCCCCGGAACGCTGCGCCGCGCCGCAAAGGCCGCGCCGATCACCGCCCTCCAGAGCGAATATTCGATCTGGGAGCGCGACGTGGAGGAGGAAATCCTGCCCGTCTGCCGCGAGCATGGCATCGGCTTCATCCCTTATTCGCCGCTCGGCCGCGGCTTCCTGACCGGCAGCGTACGCAGTCGCGACGACCTGCCCGAGCAGGACTGGCGCCGCAACGACCCGCGCTATTCGGACGAGAATCTGCCCGCGAACCTGCGGATCGTCGATGCGATCGCGGCGGTCGCGGCGCGGCATGGCGTCTCGAACGCGCAGGTCGCGCTCGCCTGGCTGCTCGCGCAGGGCGACGACATCGTGCCGATCCCCGGCACCAAGCGCCGCGTGACGATGGAGGACAGCGTCGGCGCGGCCGACCTGACGCTGACCGCCGCCGACCTCGCCGCCATCGCCGCAGCAGCGCCGCGCGGCGGCACCAGCGGCCCGCGCTACGGCGAACAGGGCATGCGGATGGTGCGGCTTTAGACTCTGATGACTTTGGATTGCCCCACTCCGTCATTGCGACCCCGGACCTGATCCGGGGGAAGCAATCCGGGGCGGTTTACGCTACTCTGGATTGCCGCGCGGCTTCGCCGCTCGCAATGACGAGGCCGTCTGATGTCATCATGGTCTATGGTCTGTGGGGATTCAGTTTTTCCGCAAAACAAAGCCACGTGCTCCCGCGAAGGCGGGAGCCCAGAGCGGATGAAATCAGGGTTTGCGTCCCACCGCACTGGGTCCCCGCCTGCGCGGGGACACGCCCCTATGCGTCCGCAAGCACCCAAATCCCCACAGGCCCTAGGACGGACTCGTCATTGCGACCCTGGCAAAAGCCGGGGAGAGCAATCTCCCGCTATCGGTATCGCGGGACGATGGCTGGAGATCGCTTCGTCGCTACGCAAGCGGGTCGATCCAATGTCACCGAGGGGTCCCCAACCCCTTCAGGTGCGTGTCGAGCCGTTCGGTCAGCGCGTCGACCTTGTCCATCAGCTCGGCGATGCGCATCTGGTCGATCTTCTCGTGCAGCCGCATGATCTCCAGTTCGGCGCGCAGGTTGATCTCGTAATCGAGCTTTTCGGTGAGCCGGTCCTTTGCCGCCTGCCGGTTCTGGCTCATCATGATGACCGGCGCCTGCACCGCCGCGAGCATCGACAGCATCAGGTTGAGAAAGATGAACGGATAGGGGTCGAAGGCGAGCCCCAGCCGGTCGAGCGCCTTCGAATTGATCAGCATCCATACGAACAGCACGCATGAAAAGGCGATGATGAAGCGCCACGACCCGCCCACCGCCGCGACCCGGTCGGCCAGCCGCTCGCCGAAGCCCGGCCGCGTCGCGCCGTCATCGGCCTCGCCGATCGACTGGCTCGTCGGCGAGCGCTCGGCGATCGATCGGATCACCCGTTGCTCGGCCCGGTCGAGTTCGTCATAGGCGCAGCCGAGCAGGCGCAGCGACAGGTCGGACATTCTTTCGTCGCTGTTCACCGCGCCCTCACCCGATCCAGCGCCAGATGCCCGCCGCCATGAAGCCGAGCGCGCCGTGCGCCCAGGTCGCGGCGAGCCACAGCACGAAGCCGCCGGCCAGCGCATGCGCGCGCGGGATCGCGTCGCCCCAGGGGGTGACGCCCGCGACCTGCCGCGCGAAGGGAACGAAGCTGGTGCGCGCCGCCCAGTGCCGCCACGCATCGCCCATCAGCCGCGCCTTCTTCCCATCCTGCCCCGCCGAACCGACGAGCGCGAGAAAGGCGATCGCCGCCGACAGCACGAGTTGCCCCGGCGTCGGCATGACGAGCGCATGGGCGAGCGCCCACAGTGCAAAGCCCCACATCATCGGGTGCCGCGTGATCGCGAAGACGCCGCGCGGCGCCTTCTGCGCGGCAAAGGCGGCGCCGGGCGCGGGCAGCGCCGGATTGCCGATCAGCGATCCCATGAACAGGATGCTCGCGACCAGCACCAGCAGCGACGCCAGCGCCCATAACGGATCGTCGACGGCCCACAGCGGCGGTTCGGGCGGCATGCCGCGCCACGCTTGCACGACCATCGCCAGCGTCGCGAAGGCGACGACCGAATAGACGATCTGGAAACCGCGCGAGCCGAGCCGCCCGGCCAGCGGGTCGCGCAGCGGATGCGAGAGCAGGAGGTGCGAACCGACGAAGAGCACGCAGGTCGTGATCAACAGCGACATCGGTTCCACGGGGTCGGTCTCCCTCCTGCGCGCCCTGCCGGCGCTACGTCATCGATCGTAGGCCTTGGGCAGCGCCCCTTCCTGCGGCGTGGCATAGCGATCGCGCAACCGGTCCTGCCGCGTCGTCAACGACTGGCGCTTGCCATCGATCCAGATCGCCGTCGGGCGGCTGCCGAGTTCGAGCGGGTCGCGGTCCCAGATCACCACGTCGCCGACCCGGCCGGGTTTCAGCGACCCGATGGCGCCGTCCATGCCGATCGCGCGCGCCGGGGCGCTGCTGATCGCGGCAAAGGCCTGGTCCCAGCTCAGCCCGCTGGCTCCCGGCTGGCGGGTGAGCGCCACCAGATTGCCAGCATATTGCGTCGTATACCCCATTTTGTGCGCATCGTCGTCGTCGAACACGCCGACCGACACGTCGATCCCCGCCGCCTTCAGCCGTCCTGCGTTCGACTGCGTCGCGCCCAGCCGCTCGAAGCTGTCGGGCAGGTCGCTGAGCGGCGACAGGATCACCGGCACCTTCGCGGCGGCGATCTGCGGCGCCACCAGCCATCCCTCGGTCGCGCCGACGAGGACGAGCTTCAGCGCCGGGAAATCGCTCTTGAGCCCCAGCACGTTCAATATGTCGGCGGCGCGGTCGACGCGCACGAACAGCGGCGTCGTGCCGTCGATCACCCGTACCAGCGCATCGGCGTCGGCGCGCTGGATCATCGCGTCATTGCCCCATTCGGCGAGCGCCGCGGGATTGCGCGCATAGCTGCGCGCCGCGAGCAATTGTTCGCGGAACAGCAGGAAGGTCGCGGCGCGGCTGCCACCCGCCTTTGCCGATCCGTCCTCGCCGAAGGCGACGAACTGCAAGGCGCGGGGCCGCGTCACCATGGCCATGTCGTCGCCCAGGTCGACGACGGCGCCCTGCCCCGCGAACAGGTTGCTGCTGCCGCTCGGCGCGACGATCGCGCGGGTGACGCCCGCGGCGCGGTTCACCGCGACCGGCGAGCCCATCGGGTTGAGCGCGGGCGCGATGTCGAGCCCGGCCGAAAAGCGCGTGCGCGCCGCGGCGCGGTCGTTGGTGCCCGGCACGGCATCGACCTCGACCAGCCCGACGCGGCTGAACGCCGCGACGATCCCCGGCGTCACATAGCGGCCGCCGGCGTCGACCGCCTCTACCCCTGCGGGAACGGCGACACCCGCGCCGGCCGCGACGACCTTGCCGGCGCGCACGACGACGGTGCCGCCCTCGATCGGCGCGCTGCCGTCGCCGACGACGAGCTTCGCGTTGGTGATCGCGACATCCTGCGCCGCGACGGGCGAAGCCGCCACGATGGCGACGGAAAGCAGAAGCGCGCGCATCATTTCACATCTCCCTCGCCCGGCTGGCCCAGCTCGAAATCGCTCACCGGCCGCCGCTTGGGGTCCATCGCGTCGTACAGCAGCGCCCCGTCGACCCACACTTTTTCGGGGCGGGTATAGACGCTGAACGGATTGCCGTTCCACAGCACGACATCGGCCATCTTGCCGGGTTTCAGGCTGCCCGTCTTCGCCTCGATGCCCAGCGCCTTCGCCGGGTTGTAGGACAGCCAGGTCCACGCCTGCTCGTCGCTGATCTCGATTCCCATGCGGCGCCCGGCGGCAAGGCCCTTCGCCGCTTCCTGGTTGAGCCGCTGAATCTGGTTCGCGTCGTCCGAATGGACGATCGTGCAGGTCCCGGCCTTGTAGACGAGCGGAATATTCTCCGGCACGCTGTCATAGGCTTCCATCTTGAAGCCCCACCAGTCGGCCCACAGCGCGGCGCAGATTCCCTCGCGCTGCAGCAGGTCGGCGATCTTGTAGGCCTCGACCGCGTGGTGGAAGGCCGCGACCTTGTAGCCGAACTCGTGGCTCATATCGATGACCTGCGCCATCTCGTCGGCACGATAGCAGTGGTTCTGCACCCGGATCTCGCCCGACAGCACGCCCGCGAGCGTCTCCATCGCCAGGTCGCGGTCGACCGTCTTGCCGTCGTCGAGCTTCTTCTTGTACGCCGCCGCCTTGGCCCAGGTCTGGCGATCGACCGCCATATTGCCCATGCGGGTCGACGGCATCCGCCCCTTGGACCCATAGACGCGCTTCGGATTCTCGCCGCACGCCATTTTCAGCCCATAGGGTGCGCCGGGAAATTTCATGCCCTGCACGGTCCGCGCGGGCACGTTCTTGAGCACGACCGAGCGTCCGCCGATCAGGTTGGCGCTGCCCGGCAGGATCTGGAGCGTCGTGACGCCGCCGTTGGTAAGCGCACGGCCGAACCCCGGGTCCTGCGGCCAGACGCTGTGCTCGGCCCATACCTCGGGCGTCGTCGGGCTGGTCGCCTCGTTTCCGTCCGAATGCGCGGGAACGCTGGGCGAGGGATAGTCGCCAAGGTGGCTGTGGATGTCGATGATGCCGGGGGTCAGATATTTGCCCGTTCCGTCATAGACCGCGATGTCGGCCGGAATCGGCAGGTCGGCGCCGCCGACCGCCTCGACCTTGCCGTTGGTCAGCAACACCGTGCCGTTGTCGATCCGCCCGCCCTCGCCGTCGAAGATCGTGACGTTGCGCACCGCGGTCGCCTGCCCCGGATAGGGCTTGTAGGTCGAGGGATAGGGGTCCTTGTCGAACTTGGCGGATTTGTCCGCCGTCGCCGCCGGCTTGTCGTTCGCCGACTCCACCGTGCCGTTCGACGCCGCGCATCCCGCGAACGCCAGCGACACCGCAGCCAGCAGGCTGCCCCTTACGCCCCTTGTCATATTATGCTCCCGGATTGGTAACAGGATGGACGCCGGCGCCCTGCGGCTCGGCCAGTTCCTCGGCGCCGGCCAGTTCGCCTTCGCGATCGCGCAGCGTGTCGAGGTGCATCCATTTCTTCACGATCGGCGACAGCGCGAGGACGACGACGCTCGCGCCGATGGTGATCAGGCCGATCTCCCAATAGATGCCGAGCGTCGCTTCCTTGGTCATGTCGCCGCTTTCGCCGCCGGTCGCCTCGCCGATCTTGCCCGCGACAAAATTGCCCACCGCGGTCATGTAGAACCACGCCCCCATGATCAGCGACGCCATGAACGACGGCGCGAGCCGGTTCATCGCGCTCAGCCCCACCGGCGACAGGCAAAGCTCGCCCGTGGTGTGGAGAAGATAGAGCAGGAAGACGAAGATCACCGGGGTCGCGACTTCCGGCGCAACGCTGTTCGCGCCCCAGACGAAGACGAGGAAGCCCGCGCCGACCTGCGCCAGCGCCAGCGCGAACTTCGCGGGCGCCGAGGGCTCCAGCCCGCGCTTTCCGAGCCATTGCCACAGCCCGGCAAAGACCGGCGCGAACAGGATAATGTAGATCGGGTTGATCGACTGGAACACCGACGCGGGCACCCCGCCCGTATCGACATAGCGGTCGGTGTAGAGGTTGAAGCTGCCGCCCGCCTGTTCGAACAGGCCCCAGAACAGCGGGTTGAGCGCGATCAGGAAGAGGATGGCGAAGATGCGTTCGCGCGGTTCCTTGTCGAGCTTGAACGCCTGGAACAGCACCCAGCCGAGCAGCGAGAAGCCCGATACGACGAGCAGCGTCTGAATGACGTCCTGATACTGGACGAGCGCCCACATCACCGCGACCGCGGCGAGGCCGACGCCATAGACGGTCCATTCGGTCTGGCGCGACAGCGGCGCGGACGCCTCGCCGGCGCCGAGCAGCACCTTCTTGCCGAGCACGAAGACGATCAGGCCGGCGATCATGCCGATGCCCGCGAGGCCGAAGCCGTAGGACCAGCCGACCTTCTGCCCCAGATAGCCGACGAGGATCGTGCCGAGCGCGGCGCCGACGTTAATCCCCATGTAGAAGATGGTGTAGGCCGCGTCGCGGCGCAGGTCGGTCAGGCGATAGAGCTGGCCGACCATCACCGAGATATTGGCCTTCAGGAAACCCGAGCCGACGATGATCAGCGCGAGCGCGAGCCAGAAGATGTTGATCGCGGAATCGGCCTGCTTCGTCGCGGCGTCGGTGATGCCGTGATCGCCCTCGAACGCCATGAAGAGATGGCCGAGCGCGAGCAGAACGCCGCCGAACAGCACCGCCTTGCGCTGCCCCAGATAGCGGTCGGCGAGATAGCCGCCGAGCACCGGGGTGATATAGACGAGCGCGGTATAGGCGCCATAGATCAGGTTCGACTTGCCGTCGGAGAACAACCAGTGCTGCGTCAGGTAGAAGATCAGCAGCGCGCGCATGCCATAGTAGGAGAAACGCTCCCACATCTCGGCGAAGAAGAGCATGTAGAGGCCCTTCGGGTGCCCGGCGAACTCGGGCTTTCTGCTGCCCGCGATGAGCGCGCCGATGCTCAGGAAGACGCCGAGGATGACCAGCGCTATGACCGCGATCCAGTCCCCCTCGTCCCACAAAGCCATGTCTTTCATGCGCGCGCGTCCCTTTTCCCTGTTTCGTATATCGCGGCCCCTCCGCCGCGCGAATGCGACAACCTAGCGCGAAAATTGCGTATGGAAAGAATCTAATTGCGCGCGTAACCAGTCCGGGCCGCGGCGCGCTCTTGCGAAAGCTTCGCAAAAAGCCCACATGCGCGGGCATGTTCAACGACACCTCCTCGCTGCTCGCCCATCTTTCGACACGCCGTTCGGGCAAGGCGCGCGATATGGTCGCGCCCGGTCCCGACGCCGCGCAACTGCGCGCGATCCTGTCGCTCGCCCTGCGCACGCCCGATCATGGCAAGCTCGCCCCGTGGCGCATCGTCACCGTGGCGGACAGCCAGCGCGACGCCTTTGCGGCGCTGCTGAAGCGGGCGTGGATCGACGAGCGTCCGGGCGCCGAGGGGATGGACCTGTCCGCGCTCGACCAGTTCGCGCATCAGGCGCCGACGTTGCTGGTGCTGCTCTCGACCCCGGTCGCCGACAGCAAGATTCCGCGCTGGGAGCAACAGATGTCGGCGGGCGCGGTCGGCATGAACCTGCTCCACGCGGCGCATGCCCATGGCTTCGTCGGAAGCTGGCTGACCGGCTGGGCCGCCTATTCCCCGCCGGTCGCGGCGGCGTTCGGCGCGCGCGAGGGCGATACGATCGTCGGCTATTTCTTCCTGGGTACGCCGGCCAAGCCGCTCGATGAACGGCCGCGACCGGAATATGGCGATATCGTCCGCGAGTGGGACATATAGTTTCGCTATCGAAAAGCATCGCGCAAGGATCGCAATTTGACTGTGATGCTGTCTTATGGCATTAAGTCGGCATGCTCGATCAATCGAAACCGGTCTACCAGCGGCTGCGCGATGTCATCGCCAACGCGATCCTCGACGGCACCTATCGCGACGGCGACATGCTGCCGTCGGTCCGCTCGCTCGCGGCGGAGGAAGGCGCCAACCCGCTGACCGTCGCCAAGGCCTATCAGACATTTCAGGACGAGGGGCTGGTCACGGTGAAGCGCGGCGTCGGCATGTTCGTTGCCGAGGGGGCGACCGACCGGCTGCGCACCCTGATGCGCGAGGATTTCCTGACCAACATCTGGCCGCCGGTCGCGCAGCAGATTCGCCGCATCGGCCTCAACGCGCGCGCGCTGCTCGACCTGACCGACGCCTGATTCGCCGGCTCGCCGTTCGCGGCGCGATGCTCAACGTCCGATCTGGTCGGCCTTGTCGCGCAGGTCCTCCGCCGCCTGCCGGTCGCCCTGCCGTTCGAGCAGGTCGGCATAGATCAGCATGATGTCGCCGTTCAGCGGCTGGAGCCGGTAGGCGAGCGCGATCAGCGGCAGCGCGCGGTCGTCGCGATCCTTCGCGGCCCAGGCGCGCGCGAGTTCGCGCAGGATCACGACGTCGCGGTTGCCGATGCGCCGGCGGACGCGTTCGAAATGCGCGATCGCCTGGTCCCAATGCTCGAGGTCCATCGCAAGGTGCCCGGCCAGCCGGTCGGCGGCGATGCTCGACGGCTGGCTGTCGCGCAGCGCGAGGATCGCGGCGCCCGACCCCGCGGGATCGTTCGCGCGGTACAGCGCATTGGCGAGGCGCAGCGTCGTCCGCTCGCTCGCGTCGAGGTCGCGCGCCTTGCGATAGGCTTCGATCGCCAGCTCATATTGCCCGCCCGCCATCGCGGCATCGCCCAGCAGGATATGCGCATCGGCGACCCCCCGATTCGCATCGCGGAGCGCCCGCGCGCGATTGATCGCCGCGCCGCCGCGCCCGCGTTCGATGTCCGCGGCGATGGCGGGGATCACCTTCGCCGGGTCGAGCGGCGCGGCGTCGGCGCGCATCGCGACGAGCCCATAGTCGTCGTCGACCGCAAAGGGCGCCGCATCACCGCGCGTCAGCGCGGCCGCGCGCGCCATATAGCCCGCCGATGCCGCGCGCGCGCCCTGCTCTGCGGCGACGCGCGCCGCGAGCAGCAGCGACCAGCTGTCGGCATCGGCGCGCGCCACCAGCGGCGCCAGCGCCTCGCCGGCGCCGTCAGCATCGCCATCGGCCCAGTTGGCCGCCGCCAGGATACGCCGCGCCGTCCCGTTGTCGGGCTGCACCATCAGCAGGCGCTCGGCCCAGCTCGCCGCCACCGCCTCGCCGCCGAGCTGCAACTCGACGACCGCGCTCAGCAGCATGAAGCCGGGCTGATCGTCCATCTCGCCGCGCGTGCGCTGCAACAGGCTGCGCGCCAGCTGATAATCGTCGGCGCGCGCCGCCAGCACCGCCTGCAGATAATAGAGGCGCGGATCGCCCGGCGTCACCGCCGCGGCGCGGCGCAGCGCCGCGAGCATGTCGCGGTAGCGCCCGAGATCGCCGAAGGTCGCGGCCTGGTCGATCAGCGCCCCGGCATTGTCGGGGTCGATCGCCAGCGCCTTGTCGTACCAGGACAGCGCGGCGACCAGGCCCTGCTGCGTGCGCACCAGATTGGCCTTCAGCGCCAGCGCCCCGCTGTTCTGCGGATCGAGTTCGATCGCATAGTCGACCGCGTCGCGCGCGCCGAGCGTGTCGGCATTGGCGTCGCGAAAGCGCGCGACGTCGACCCACAGCGCCGATTCGCGCGGCAGTTCGCGCACCGCGCGGTCGAAGGCATCGCGCGCCGCGCCCAGGTCGCCATTGTCGAGATGGACGTCGCCCGCCACCCACGCCGCCTCACCGATCGCCTCGGGCGCGATCGGGCCGGCGTCGAGCGTCTGCAGCGCCCGCCGCCCGTCGCCCTGCATCGCATAGGCGCGCGCGAGCAGCGGGCGCAGCACCTCGGCATTGCCTCCCGCCGCGAGCGCGGCCTTGACCGCGGCTTCGGCGGCGACGCCGTCGTGCAGCGCGATCGCGACGCGCGCCAGTTCGGTCCGCGCGTCGAGCGCGGCGGGATCATCGGCGATGGCATCGCGCAGCTCGGCGCGGCGTTCCTCGAGCGTCGCGCGCGGGTCCTGCGGACGCGGACCCCCGCACCCCGCGAGCAGCGCCGCCCCGCTCAGCGCGCCGATCCAGGCCCCCCGGACGCGCATTCACCCCTGCATCTGATATTGCTTGAGGAGGTCGTAGAGCGTCGGACGGCTGATCCCGAGCAGCTTCGCCGCCAGCGAAATATTGCCTTCGCTCTGCGTCATCGCGCGGCGGATCGCGACCCGGTCCGCCGCCTCGCGCGCGCTGCGCAGGTTCAGATAGGCCTCCTCGCCCTCGTCGCCCGCCGCCGCCATGTCGAGGTCGTCGCGGGTGACAAGCTTGCCGTCGGCCATGATGACGGCGCGCTTGATCCGGTTTTCGAGCTCGCGGACATTGCCCGGCCACCGCCCCTCGTCGATCGCCTGCAGCGCGTCGGGCGCGAAGCCGCGGGCGCCCGAGTTCATCGCCGGCGCATATTGGTGGAGGAAATGCCGCGCGAGCAGCACCGCGTCGCCCGGACGTTCGGCGAGCGCGGGAATTCGCACCACCATCTCGGCCAGCCGGTAATAGAGATCGTCGCGAAAGCTGCCTGCGGCGATCATCGCGTCGAGGTCGCGGTGCGTCGCGCAGACGATACGCGTGTCGACCGCGATCGGCTTGCGCCCGCCGATGCGCTCGATCGTCCGCTCCTGCAGAAAGCGCAGCAGCTTGACCTGCAACGGCAGCGGGATGTCGCCGACCTCGTCGAGGAACAGGGTGCCGCCGTGCGCCAGTTCGATCTTGCCCTCGGTCGTCTTGACGGCGCCGGTGAAGGCCCCCTTCTCATGCCCGAACAGCTCGCTTTCGAGCAGATTCTCGGGGATCGCGGCGCAGTTGATGGCGACGAAGGCGCCGTCGCGGCGCGGACTCGCCTCGTGCAGGCCGCGCGCCAGCAACTCCTTGCCGGTGCCGCTCGCGCCGAGCAGCATGACCGAAACGTCGAGCCCGGCGACGCGCTCGATCGTGCGCGCGACCTTCAGCATTTCGGGCGCGCCGGTGATCATGCCGCCGAGGACGCGGTTGTCGTTCGCGCCCTCGCCCGCGAGCCGGGCATTCTCGGCCTCCAGATCGTGGACATGAAAGGCGCGGCGAACGATAAGGCCCAGTTCCTCTATGGCGATCGGCTTCTGATAGAAATCCCAGGCGCCGCTCGCAATCGCCGCCAGCGCGCTCGCGCGTTCGCCGTGCCCCGACACGACGATCACCTTCGTATCGGGTTTCATTTCGAGGATCGCCTTCAGCAGGCGAAACCCCTCGCGCGTGCCGTCGGCGTCGGGCGGCAGGCCCAGGTCGAGCGTGACCACCGCCGGCTCCTCGGCGCGCAGCAGGTCGATCGCGGCGTCATGATCGCCCGCGATCAGCACGCGATAATCGTCATAGGCCCATTTGAGCTGCGCCTGCAGGCCGGGATCGTCCTCGACCACCAGCAGCGCACGCGGCTCCCCCCCCCTGTCGCTCATCGCGTCGCCACCTTCGTCATCATCGTTCCGGTCGCTTCATCCGCCGCCGCGCCGCCGGCAAGCGGCAGCCACAGCGTGAACCGGCTTCCCTCTCCCGGCTCGCTCGAAACGTCGATCATGCCCCCCATCGCCTGCGCGATCTGCAATGCCTCGAACGCGCCGAGGCCGAAGCCGCCCTTCTTGGTCGATACGAAGGGCTTGAACAGTTCGTCGCGGATGAAGGCACGGCTCATCCCCGCGCCGCGGTCGATCACGTCGATCCGCACCCGCCCCTGCTCGCTCGCCGCGACAAGCTGCACGGTGGCGCCCTGGGGCGAGGCGTCGAGCGCATTGGCGGCGAGCTGCTCGACGATCTGGGCGATCGCCGCGCCGTCGCCGCGCGCGGCGAGCCCGGCATCGCAGCCCACGAACAGGTCGCCGCGCGGCCGCAGCCCGGCCGCCACATCGGTCAGGATCGGCTCGACCAGCACGCGCTCGACGCTCGCCGCCCGCGCGCGCTCGCGCGGCGCCAGCCGGGTCAGAAGATCGCTGAGCCGCCCCGCGGAGATTGTCAGCGTCTCGACCATGTCGGCGCGGAACGCGGGCTTGTCGGCGTGGCGCTCGGCATTGCGCGCGAGCAGCGAAAGCTGGCTCGCCAGATTCTTGATGTCGTGCATGATGAAGGCGAAACGGCGGTTGAACTCGTCGAAGCGGCGCGCTTCGGAAAGCGCCTGCTGGCTCTGCGATTCGGCCAGATAGCTCGCCGCCTGCTGCCCCGCGATCCGCAGCACGTCGAAATCCTCCCAGTCGAGCGCGCGCAGCGCGGGCGGGCGGTGCAGCACGGCGACCGCGATCATGCGCTGGAAATGCAGCAGCGGGACGACGACCCAGGCACGCGCATCGGCGATCAGCCAGTCGGGCATCGCCAGCGCCTCGGCATCGTCGGCGCGCCCGTGGCGCACCGCTTCGAGGTCGACGATATGCTGCGTTTCCTGCAACATGAAGGCGGTGCGCAGCGGCAGCCGTGCATCCTCGTCGATCGCGACGGGCCAGCCCCAATGCTCGGCGACGTGAAAGCCGCCCTGCGCGTCGGGCAGCATCAGCAGCGCCGCGGGGCTTCCCGTCAGTTCGGCCAGCGCCTTGGCCACGCGCCGATGCAGGCTGGTGCCCCCCTCCTCGACCTGCGCCAGCGTCGCGGTGAAGCGCATCCACTCGGACCGATAGTCGTAGCGATGCTCGAAGAAATGCTTGCTGATCGTGACCGACAGCCACGCGCGCGCGCGCGCCGATGCGAACAGCAGCCCGCCCGCGCCGAGCGCGACGAGCAGGAAAAGGCTTTGCGCAAGCTCGCCATAATCCCCGCCGACCAGCCGCGCCACCGCGCCCGCCAGCGCGATCAGGATCAGATAGGCGGCGCCGCCGACGAGCAGGACGGCGCGCATCGCGGCGGGCCGCGACAGCCGCATCCGCTCGCGCCCGATATCCATCGCGGCGATGACGAAGGTGGGCAGGATCAGCAAGGCGACCGCCGGGACGAGCGCGATCAGCGTCGAGGCACGTTGCCCAGTCAGCGTGCCGATCAACTGGATATTGAGCTCATAGGCCCACAGCATCGCGAAGCCCCCCGCGACGGCAAGGGTCGGCATCCGCATCCGGCCGCCGGCGTGGCGGGCGCCGCCGTCGATCAGCAGCAGCCCGCCCGACGCCACGACCATCGCGACGATCGTCAGCGTCGGCTTCAGCCACGCCGCCGCGGTGCGGCCGTCGTGGAGCCATGCGGCCGCGCCGCCCGCCAGCATCGCGAGACAGAGCGCCGCAAGCAGCCGCTGGATCAGCCGCAGCGCTTGCGAGGTCGGCGCCGCCGCGGTCCGAAACGTCCCGGCGAGCCAGCCAAGGATCGCCAGGTCGCGCAGCGCCTGTGCCGCGAGCGTCGGCGGCGACCCCGCGCCCGACAGATATAGCGCGGCGCACCAGAGCGCCATCGCCGCCGCCGCGATCGTCAGCCGCCCCGGCGCCGGCATCAGCACCGCCATGCGCGCGCGCGGACGCGTCAGCAGCCAGATCAGCGCGCCGACGAAGCCGAGCAGCGCCAGACCCGCCAGCAGGTCCGACAGGGCCGACAGCGCCCCCATGTCAGCGGGCCCCCTCCGGCCACAGCACGACGCGCACCGTCTGGAGCAGGATCAGCAGGTCGAGGAAGGGCGAATAATTCTTGGCATAGTAAAGGTCGTATTCGAGCTTCACCCGCGCATCCTCGACCGACGCGCCATAGGGATAATTGATCTGCGCCCAGCCGGTGAGCCCCGGCTTCACCATGTGCCGCTCGGCATAATAGGACAGCTCGCGTTCGAGTTCGGCGACGAAGCCCGGCCGTTCGGGGCGCGGGCCGACGATGCTCATCTCGCCCTTGAGCACGCACCAGAGCTGCGGCAGTTCGTCGATGCGCAGCTTGCGGATGACATGCCCGACGCGGGTGACGCGCGGGTCGTTCTCGCTCGCCCAGACCGCCTGCCCCGCCGCCTCGGCATCGGTGCGCATCGACCGGATCTTCCAGATCCGGTACGGCTCGCCGAACAGGCCGACGCGCGACTGGCCATAGAAGGCGGGTCCGCGGCTGTCGATCTTCACCGCGATCGCCGCGATCAGGATCAGCGGCAGGCCGACCACCAGCACCGCGATGCTAGCGATGATATCGAATATCCGCTTGCCGACGCGCGAGATTCGCTGCCCCGCCGAAAAACCGTCGGAAAAGATCAGCGCGCTGGGGTTGGTCGTCGCCAGATCGACGCGCCCCGTCTCGCGCTCGATGAAGCTCGCGATGTCGTTGACATGGACCCCCGCGGTCTTGACGCGCAGCAGGTCGGCAAGCGGCAGCGCGCCGCGCCGTTCCTCCATCGCCAGCACGACCTCTCCGGCGCCGAGCGCGACGACATGCTCCGACAGATTGTCGATCGCCTCGCGCGGCACCGCGTCCTTCACCTTGCGCTCGATGTCCGACATGGCGACGAAGCCGACGATCGCGATGCCGCTGCCGGGCGCATCGGCCAGCGCCTGCAGCCGCGCCGCGCGAGTGCCGGCGCCGAGCACCAGGATGCGCCGCTTGAAGGTCTCCGCGCCCGCCACCCGCGTCATGCCCAGGCGGATCAGGAACAGCGCCGCGATCGCCAGCGCCATCGCATACAGGCTGTTCACCCGCCACAGCGTCGCGGTCGGCAGCAGGAAGCCGACGACCGAGAGGAAGATGACCCCCAGCGAGATCGCCGCGAGCAGCCGCGCGGTCGCGAACCGCATCGATCGCAGCGCCTCCGACCCGTACATCCCGGTCGCCATCAGCGCGAGCGCGTTGGCGAGCGCGAAGGTCGTCAGCGGCAGCCACCGTCCGGCCAGCCTCCCGGCGTCAAAATCGGCGAAATGGGCATAGAGATGCCACGCCGCCTCCGCCGATCCCAGCAGCGCCAGGAACTCGATCAGCGCCAGCCAGACGACCGCATGCGGCACATAATGCTTGAACAGACGGAACATGGAGTGCGGCGAACCCTTTCGTCGCGCGATTCTAGCGGAGAGGCGTCAACTGTCGGTTAATTTTACACTTGTCGCCGGGCTATTCGGGGATGACCGCCGATGCGTCAAACGATAGACCGCAGCGATGATCGCGCGCCCATCCTTCGCCGCCGCACCATTGGGCCTGCTCGCCCACGTACCGAACGAACTGCGCGGCCGCCATTGTCACGACACGGCCTATGTCGCGATCGTCCTCGAAGGCGGCTATCAGGAAGCCGGCGACGAGGGTCGTTTCGACGTGGGGCCGGGCGACGCGCTGATCCACCATGACTTCGAATCGCATCTGGACCGGGTCGAGGCGCGCGGCGCGCGCGTGCTGATCCTCGACCTGCCGCCCACGCTCGCTGGCGCGCCGCACGTCCGCGGCCGGGTGCGCGATCCCGACGCGCTGGTTCGTTTCGCGAGCCGCGACGCCGCGGCGGCAGCGGCACTGCTCGTCGAGGATTTCACCGCCCTGCCGGCGGCCGCGCGCGACTGGCCCGACCTGCTCGCTCGCGACCTGCGGACACTCACCCCTTTTGCACTCGCCGATTGGGCGGAGATGCACGGCGTGCGGGCCGAAACGCTGAGCCGGGGGTTCCGCGTCGCCTATGGCTGCACGCCCAAGGCCTATCGCGCCGACGTCCGCGCCCGCGCGGCGCTCGCCGCCGCCCGGGCGAGCGGCGAATCCTTCGCCGCCATCGCGCACCGGCTGCATTTCACCGATCAGGCGCACATGACCCGGGCCGTCGCGCGCATCAGCGGTGCCACGCCCGGCCGGTGGCGCGCGCGTCAACTGATTACAATACAGCGCTGACCGGGGCGGCTAGACCGATCTCCGACGCTTTTTCTCCCGGAGATTTCCATGCTCGATCGCCGCACCCTCATCGCCACGCTCGCCGCCGCCTCCGCGCTCGGCGCGACGCGCTCCCCCGCCCGCGCGATGCTCGCCGATCCGGCGCAAAGCGAGGGCGAACGTCTGAACGCCCTCTACGAGCGCCTGTTCGACATGCTGGTCGAGAACGACCCCGAGTTCGCCACCGCGCTGGGGCTCGACAAGGGCGCGCACGCCGCGGCCAAGTCGCGCCTCGCCGACCGTTCGCCCGCCGGGATCGAGCGCAGCCACGACCTCTATCGCTTCGGCCTCGCCGCGCTCGAGAAGATCGACGCGGCGAAGCTGTCGGGGATGGATCTCGTCAATTACGAGACCTTCCGTGGGCCGTGGGACCATTATGTGAAGGCCTATGACAGCTTCACCTATGGTCTGCACAGCTGGCCGGAGCCGCACCCGGTCACCCAGCTCAGCGGCACCTACCGCTCGATCCCCGACTTCCTCGTCAACCAGCACAGCATCGCCGACGCGGCCGATGCCGAGGCCTATCTGGCGCGCTGCGAGGATTTCGCGGTCCAGCTCGACAACGAGACGAACCGGATGAAGACCGACCATGCGGCGGGGATCATTCCGCCCGATTTCGTCATCGACCGCACCCTCGGCCTCTACGAAAAGATCATGGCACCCGCCGCGGAATCCAACGGCCTCACCGCCAATCTCAAGGCGAGGACCGACGCAAAACATATCCCCGGCGACTGGACACGCCGCTGCGCCGCGATCGTCGCAGGCAAAATCTATCCGGCGATGCGCCGCCAGGCGGCCGAGCTGGCGCGCGTCCGTCCCCGGGCGACCCACGACGCGGGCGTCTGGCGGCTGCCGAAGGGCGACGCATATTACGCCTATGCGCTGAACTTCGCGACGACGACCGAAATGTCGGCCGAAGCCATCCACCAGCTCGGGCTCGAACGCATGGCCGAGCTGACCGCGCGCGCCGACGCGATCTTCCGCGAACAGGGCATGACCGGTGGAACGGTCGCCGAGCGGCTGCGCGCGCTCGGCGAGGACAAGCGCTTCATCTATCCGAACACCGACGCCGGCAAGACGGAACTGATCGCCAAGCTCAACGAACAGATCGAGGAGATGCAGCGCCGCCTGCCCGAGATGTTCGGCCGCCTGCCCAAGGCGAAGGTCGAGATCCGTCGCGTCCCGGCGGAGATCGAGGACGGCGCCGCCGGCGGCTATTACCAGATTCCGGCGCTCGATGGCTCGCGCCCCGGCGCCTATTACATCAACCTGCGCGATACCGCGGAGAATCCATCATGGACGCTGCCGACGCTGACCTATCACGAAGCGACGCCAGGCCATCATCACCAGATCGCGCTGGCGCAGGAAGCGACGGGTATCCCACGCCTGCGCCGCCTGCCCGTCTATTCGGTCTATACCGAGGGCTGGGGTCTCTACGCCGAGCAGCTTGCCGACGAAATGGGGGTCTATGACGGCGACCTCTTCGGCCGTCTCGGTTACCTGCAATCCTATATGTTCCGCGCCGCGCGGCTCGTCGTCGACACCGGCCTGCACCACTATCGCTGGAGCCGCGAGAAGGCGATCTCCTATATGAACGAGGCGCTCGGCACGCCCGAACCCTCGAACGTCACCGAAGTCGAACGCTATTGCGTGTGGCCCGGTCAGGCGACGAGCTACATGGTCGGACAGACGCGCTGGGTCGCAACGCGCGAAAGGGCGCGCGCGGCGCTGGGCGACAAGTTCGACATCCGCGCCTTCCACGACACCGCGCTGGCGGCGGGCGCGATCCCGATCGACGTCCTCGGATCGATGATCGACCGCTGGGTAGCGGCGCAAAAGGCCTGAAGAACCGCACGGTCTCAGCCGTTCGTGTCTATCGGTTCGTGACCTGAGACCTGTGGGGATTCGGGGTTTGGCGTGCTGCCACATCCTTCGTCATGCTGAACTCGTTTCAGCATCCATGGCCGGACCTCTCCTTTTGCGCCGCCTTTCAGGCGAGGGCGGACCATGGACCCCGATCAGGTCCGGGGCAGGCTCTGAAACAAGTCGGCATATATACCATTCCGGCAAGTCAGGAGCCGTTCTCCGGCGAAAGCCGGAGTCCAGATGGCACAGTGCCACCCCACATGGACCCC